>NZ_AP022570.1:4810804-5111479 GCF_010728325.1 Mycolicibacterium poriferae | reverse complement strand
TCGAAGCTCGACAACGCACCTGGCGCCAATTGGTGTACTGAGACGACTGTCCCGGACTCGGCAACGTCCGAACCGACGTCGGAGGCTTCGATGTCGAAGGTGTCGAGCGACGACCTATGACCGGTCACTTGCACAACGCCGAGCCCGCCCTCCACGCGCTCCGACGTGGAGACCCAGCGCACCAGACTGCCCAGCGCGAACGCGGCGTAACGGCCCCGTCCGTGCCGTCCGTGCACTACGCGCTGGCCACTCTCGCTTCGAGTGCCTGGCATCAGCTTCCAGCTATCGCCAACACGGGAAAATGCATGCTCCGCCTTCTCGCGATTCATGCCGTTGCCGTCGTCGGTCACGGCGATCTGTTCGATCCCGCCGAGGTCGTTGTACTCGCAGGTCACGGCGATGTGGTGCGCGTCTTCGTCGAAGGCGTTCCAGATGAGTTCGGTCAGGCCAGTGGAGGGCTTTTTGACGTACCCCTCCAGAATGGACTGACCTGCTTGGACCTTGACCGTGGTCATGGCTACATCGTTTCACGCGGGTCCGACGGAGACGTGTTGGTTGCAGCAAAGCGCAACTTCGTAAGTCCCGCTTTAGCCTAGGTAGTCCACCCTGGCGTAGGGCTCGTACAGCGTGCTCGCGTCCGTCAATGTTTCAGCCCTCTTATCGAGCCCTATCGGCCGCCTCGGCCAGTTTCTCGCGTGGAGATCTGCACGCAGCAGAGCGGACGTTGAGGACCTCGCGATTGTTTGCGGCATGCAAGATGTGCGAGGTTCGCCAGCCTCGCCATCCTCGCGAACCAACAGTCGACCCGTGCAACTTCGTTGGCGGGCGTTTTGATTTTCGTCCGTCGATAATCGGCTGTTTGGGCTCCGAAGTGCAAGAGGTGTGTGGTCTGTCGGCGGGCTGTAAACGGGGTGTGAGGAGGGCGGCTGGCGGTGGGTGCGGTGGTTGGCGAGTGGGGTGGGTGACGGTGGGTTGAGGGTGGCGACGGTGAAGCGGTCAGGAGGGCGGACGAAAAAAGTCGTGGGCGACGAATGTGGCTGTGGTGGTGGCCTGCTCGGCCCGAACACTTCTAAGGTCCTCAACCATGACGGCAGCGAGAACATCCAAGGCGGAGGCCCGGCGCCGGGCTGTGGAAGCGGCTCGGCGCGCCAACGAGGAGCTTGCGGCGCGGGAGAAGGCGAACCTCAAGGACGCGACGATCCTGCTTCACGCGATCGACAAACTCGACGCGATTGGCGAGTGGAAGAAGCAGCGGCGCGCGGAGCTGCGCGCGCAGGCCGACGCGCAGTTGGCGCGCGAAGAAGCTAAACGGGTAGGCGACGATCGCGAAGCGGCGGGCGCGGCCGTCGAACGGATGCGTGAGCGGGGTGAGACGCTGACGACGATCGCCACCAAACACGACCTCGGGATCGCAATCGTGCGCGTGATGGCACGGCATGCGCCGAAAGCGGCAAATCCGGTATCGCGGAACGGTTCGCAGGCACTAGGTCGGAATGTGTCCGGAACGGGGGAGGCGGCGGCGGACGGGGAGGTCGGCCCGGACGCGGGCGAACCGCCGGCCGGAGCGGCGCCAGCGTGACGGTTCGGCGGTGGCGCGGCGACGGAAGTCTCAAGGGTGCGCTACGTCCTGAACCCGACGACAGAAGGGCGCTCGGCGCGGCGTTGCGACGGCGCAGGGCAGCGCGCAAGTTGATGCCGTCGCGGGGACGCTGCCGCGGGGCCGCGATCCCGCACTCCCGCCGGCCTGCTGGGCGCACTGAGCGATGCGTCGCCGCAGCGCGGCTGCGGGGTCGCGGTCGTGTCGACGCGGACGCTGTCTGATGGGGCGTGCGGCGTGGTGCGGTGGCCGAATACGCGGGCCGCGGTGAACGTAGGTGCCGGCTGTTAGGTTCACCGGTCTTGAGGAGAGCGGCGAGGTTATCGTGGACCGGCTGGCGCACGCCTCGGAGATCGCGCGTTTCACCGCCATGTGGTGTGCGGGCCCACGGTGTCGAACTCGACATCTGGGACAGGTGCCATCGGTGCCGATGGCTAGGGCCGGTTTTATCTCAGGTCAGTCTTCGGTGAACGGCGACGCCGGCTTCGGGCTATGGGGTGACGATGTTGCACCAGAACGGGAAGGTGTCGAGTAGGCCAAGGAAATCGTTGAACGACGCTTCTTGGCCATCGATGGTGAGTTTGTTCTGCTTCTTGGCGTCGTCAAGGGTGATGTTGCCCAGCTGAATATCGTCCAGCGTGGCTTTAGCAGTGTCAGGCTGGCGTTGGCGTTCGGTACCGGCTCGGGAGCGTAGTGCAGCACCGCGTTCTCGACGGTGAGGCCGTACTCCTTGTTGAGGTTGGCGAACTTGACGTTCAGCGTGAACGGTAATCACGGCCCGGGTGGGCTTGTCCTTGCCGACGGCCAGGCGGGTGCGTTCGGCGAGATCGACGTTCAGTCGTGCAGTGCGTTCGTCGGTGACGTAGAAGTGCGGGGCCGTGACGTGGGTGACGAGCTCCGGGTGCTTCTCCACCGTCAGGTCTACCAGCGCGGCGTGCCGATTGATCCTCGGCAAGAGCATTGATGCCGTAGGGACGGCCGGTGCACAGCGGCAGCTTGTCGAGGCCGAAGCCCTCGTCGGCAAGCCGCTCAGCGGCGGGCTCCCAGTACACCCGCAGGCCCGCCTCCACGGCGGCTGCCGCCGCAGCGGCCTGGTGACGTGCAGCTTTGGTGTCCAGTGTGATGGCGTCGGTGCCAGCGTGCTCACGCGACAGGAAATCTTCGACCTGCTTGTGGTCGTTGGGTCCGAGCCGAAACTGAATGCCCATCGTGTGAAAACGTCCTCTCGACCTCGGGCGTTGTTTCATGACAGAATGCATGACACACACGCAGACAAAAGGAAGACAGGCAGACGATATGGGAGCTAACGCGCTCGCCTCGACCGTGTCGAGTGCGATCGAGCGCTTGGGATTGACCTACGAAGAGGTCGGCGACATCGTCGACGCGTCGGCGCGCTCGGTGGCGCGCTGGACCTCAGGACAGGTCGTTCCACAACGACTCAACAAACAACGACTCATCGAACTGGCCTACGTCGCCGACGCGCTGGCCGAAGTGCTTCCCCGAGACCAGGCCAACGTCTGGATGTTCTCCCCGAATCGATTACTGGCCCACGCCAAGCCCGCCGACCTGGTGCGTGACGGCGAGTACCAGCGCGTCTTGGCCCTCATCGACGCCATGGCCCAAGGGATCTTCGTGTGAGCGATGCGCTCGACGAGGACCTGGTGCAGCGCATTGACGCGCGCGGCACCAGCCGGTGGTCGGGCACGTGCGCTCGCTACACCGGCGCCCACCGTGACCCCTTGTCGGGGGAAGGGGCGCGCAGATTCGGTGGAAGGTGGAAACCCTGCCGGACTCTTCTCGGCGATCTATCTGGCCGACTCCACGCAAGCGTGCATGGTCGAAGTAGAACGCGCCGCGCAGGCGGCGTCGACGACCCCGGAGAAGATGCTCGAAGCTTCCTATCGACTGCACACCATCGAGGCCACCGACCTGGCCGTCCTGGATCTCATCACCTCTGACGCCCGCGAAGCGGTGGGGCTCGAGGACGACGACATCTATGGCGACGACTGGTCGGCGTGCCAAGCGGTGGGCCATGCCGCATGGTTCCTGCATGTGCAAGGCGTACTGGTGCCTGCCGCCGGGGGAATTGGCTTGGTCATCACCGCCTACGAACAACGGACCCGCCCCGGTCGGCTCCACGTCAGCCACAGCGAGGATCTGACACCTACCCGCTACGGAGAACTGCGGCACCCTTAACTAGGGGCGGCGGCCTGCTCCCCGCCCCAGGGGAGCGTCTTGCAGCTCGTTCTTGTTGGACGCTCGCTCGGCTGGGGAATGTTTGTTGTCCTGACCGTGCGAGGATGCCAAATTCACCGGATGCAATAAGCAGACTAATACCGGTAAACCTGCATATTCGATTCCCGCATATTGTCGCATCGACTCGATCGGGTCGTGGGGGACAAGTCAACCGCGCTATGGATATCAGTCGTTATCCACGATGAATGTCTCTATGACTCCGAATAGGGCTTTCAACCAGGAGGGCGCGTCGTGACGCTAGGGGAAGCGGTCGTGAGGCGGTAGCTGATAAGGGGCGATGAGTCGGTGGTGTCGATTGCGCCTTCTTCATACCCTTAGCGCTTGACGTCGCGTGGGTGACGAACAGCGGGACCGAAGGATGCCGCTGAGCCGACGCAGTTTCGGGCCATCAGTTCAGAGCGCGCCCTAGAAAATCCGGCTGGACAGCGGCTGCCTGGCCTCGTAACCTAACCGTGACCTACGTATCTAGTACGTACTTGCTACTTAGCCGAAGGTTTTCGCTCTTGTGACTTCATCTGTGCTGGCGGTCCTGCCGCGCGCGTTGGGCAGGCGGCTCGTCTGCATTTTGGTGGCTTTCGGCGTTGTTGCTGCGCTTTTGGCAACCGGTGTCCGCGCTGATCCGGCGGCTGATGCCCTTGCCGAACTGACTGAATTGTCGCGTCTGGCGGAGCAGACCACCGAGCAGATTCACACGGCGCAGATCGACCTTGACGAGAAGCTCGCAGCGCAGCAGGTTGCGGAGAAGGGGGCGGTTTCGGATCGCATGGCCGCGGATGCAGCGGCGGCCGATCTGGTGAGGTATCAGGCTGCAGTCGATAGGTTGGCCGCGGCTGCCTACATGGGTGGGCGCACGGATACCTTGGCGGCGGCGTTGACGGCGACGTCTCCTCAGAATTTGATCGATCAGCTGGCAGTCCAGAAGACGGTTGCGTCGGAGCTGGCTGTGCAGATGGCTGCGTTCCGGTCGGCCAGTGCGCGGGCCGCGGCAACTGCGGAGCGGTCTGCGAAGTCGGCAGCCCAAGCGCGGAGTGCGGCCGATGAGGCGGCGGCAGTGCGGACCGACCTGGAGGCCAAACAGCGTCGGATGGCGGAGCAGATTGCTGCTGTGCAGGCCCGCTACGACGCTTTGACGCCTGATCAGCGAGCGATTTTGGCTGACCCTGGCCCCGCGCCGCCTCCTTTGCCGTCGACTCCGCCGGTGAGCGATCCGAGCATCGTTGCTATGCCGGGCCCGGCGGGCGGTGGATCCTCGGGGAACGGTGTTGCGGTGGTCCAGGCGGCGCTGACACGGGTGGGGTCGCCTTATTCGTGGGGAGCCACCGGTCCGGATGCGTTCGACTGCTCTGGGCTGATTAAGTGGGCGTTTCTGCAGAACGGCAAGTCGTTGCCTCGGTCGAGTCAGGCGCTTGCGCAGGGCGGGCAGCCGGTGGCGCTTTCAGACGTTCAGCCCGGCGACATCGTGACCTTCTATGCTGACGTGTCTCACGCGGGGATTTACATCGGCGACGGGTTGATGGTGCATGCGTCGACGTACGGAACGCCGGTGAAAGTCGCGCCGATCTCGTCGGCGCCGATTCACAACGTGCGGCGGTACTAGGAGCTTCGCAGCGAGGCCGGTCCATTCCAGAGGAAATCCTGGCGGTTCGGTCCATTCGCCGATGTCGTCGATGGTGTGAGCGATGTGCAGGGTTGAGCAGGCAATCGTTCTGCGTACTCGAAATGAGGTTCCCCCGAAAGCGTGGAGGCATCGACAATAGGGGTCGAGATGCCAGAGAAACGGAAGAAGTACGACCGGGAGTTTCGTGAGGGTGCTGTCCGGATCGTCGAGGAGACGGGCAAGCCGATCGCGGCGGTCGCGCGGGATCTCGGGGTGCATGAGGGCACGCTGGGTAACTGGGTGGCTCGTGCGCGGGAGGCCCGTGAGGGCCGCGGTGAATTGACCCGCGATGACCTCGAGGAGCTGAAACGCCTGCGCAGGGAGGTCGCCGAGCTGCGGATGGAGCGTGATGTCCTCAAGCGATCGGTGGTCCTGTGGGTGAAGGAGGCGACGAAGTGAGCGTGGCACGCTTTGTCGCCGACCAGAGGACCAACTACCGAGTGCCCCATTCCTTGACCTGCGCCTTGTTGGGGATCAGCGTGTCCTGGTTCTACAAGTGGCTGGCGCGTGCCGGCGACCCCGACGGGCTGCACACCGACACCGATCGGCGCCGCGCCGCCCTCGACGACGCGGTCAGGGCCGCGTTCGCCAAGGCCAAGGGGGTGCACGGGTCGCCGCGGCTGGTGTCCGATCTGCGTGATCTGGGCTGGACGGTCTCGGAGAATACGGTCGCCGAGTCGATGCGCCGCCAAGGTCTGGTTGCCCGCAGGATCCGCCGCGGCGGGCTCACCCGGCAGGACAAGACCGCGCCGAAGTTCCCTGACCTGCTCAAACGGGGCTTCACCGCGGCGGCGCCGAACACCAAATGGGTGGGGGATATGACCGAGATTCCCACCGCCTGCGGCAAGTTGTACCTGGCGACGGTGATCGATCTGTACAGCCGCCGACTGCTGGGGGCGGCGACCTCTCGGCATCCGGACGCCACGCTGGCGTGTGCCGCATTGGAGATGGCCGTGGTCGCCCGTGGTGGCCGGGAGGCGATCTGGTGCGACGACGAAGCTCAGCGGGTCATCTTCCACACCGACCGCGGGTCGACCTACACCGCCCAGGCGTTCCGGGCGCTGTGCACCACGCTGGGTGTGCGTCAGTCGATGGGACGAGTGGGGTCGTGCTTCGACAACGCCGCCGCGGAGGCGTTCTTCTCCTCGCTGGAATGGGAAGTGCTGTCCCGCAACACTTTCAGTGATACCATCCAAGCGCGGGCCATCGTCATCGACTGGTGCTACACCTTCTACAACCACCAACGACGACACAGCGCCGCAGACGGACTCTCACCCGTCAACTATGAGATCAGGGAAAACCAACCGAAGCCCGAAGCGGCTTAAGAAACCCTCCACGATCTCGGGGGAACCACAAAACCCGTCTCGCACGGCTTCGACGGGGGTTTTGCGGTCGGGTGTCTATTCGACAGCGGTGAGGACGTTGACGGTCGCGCCGTTGTCGGTGGAGGTGTAGATGGCGGTATCTGTGGCGATGTAGACCTGACCGTTGCCCGCGGCGAGCAGGGCCTGGGGTTTGTTGTTAAGCGAGTGGCCCGGCTGCCAGGTCTGCCCGTCGTCGGCGCTGGTGTACAGCCGTCCTTCGAGGTCGGCGCCGAGCAGGGGACCGCGGTCGGGCCAGCTGATGAACAGCAGTGCCGGCGCACCGGTGACTGCGCTGAACGTCCTCGCCCCGTCGGTGCTTCGGAGCAGCCCTTGGCGTGCTGTCGCGAGGATCTCATCCGGGGCATCCGGTGATATTGCGAGGTCGACGGCGGGCACTTCTGCGCGCTGTTGCCAGGACCGCTGATCAAAACTAACCATCACGGTGCCGGATTGACTGTCGTGACCGTAGACCCGTCCGTGGCGGTATTTGAGTGCGTGGAAGTCGGCGCTACCGTGCAATGACAGAGGTTCCCAGGACTGGCCGGCGTCGCTGCTTTTGATCAGGCCGAGGTGGGGCGGTTGTTGGCGATCGGCGGGGTCGGGGTGGCCGCTGGCCAGGAATTCGTCGGGGCCGGCGACGGTGAAGCCCATGAAGTCCTGCGAGAGCTCACCGACTCGTTGTGGCGCCTGATCTGGCTCAACGGTGTAGAGGCCGTAATGAGTTGCGACGTAGAGCTTGTCGTCAGATGGGTTGATGCCGAGGCCGTGGATGTGCACCATGCCCGGCACGACGGCGGGTGGCGGGCTTTCGGGGGCGTTCGACGAACAGGCCGCGGCCAGAGCCCCGGTCAGGGCGATGGCGAAAAGGTTGCGGATCAGCACACGGACACCTTCCGGTCACGAGATCTACGTAGTTCAATAGTAGGTGGGCGGTGCGTGAGGTGGCTGCGCCTCGGGTGGCGCCGACCGCGAGCGATGGACCGGGGGAGTCGTCTTCATCAAATCTTCATCGGATCACGAACCGACCCATACTCGGCATGCTGAGGCTGGGGTGCGGCGGCGCAAGGGCTTGCCGTGTGGACGCATGGTGTCACGAAGATGTTCGAGGAAGGATGTGCGATGCAGCACAAGCGTTTTGGATTCGGGCTTGCGGCGCTTGCGGCGTCGGCCCTGGTTATCAGCGGCTGTTCGAATGCAACGAACGAGTCTCAGTCATCGTCGTCGAGCACCACCTCGGCAGCAGCGTCGGCGTCGGCTTCGCCCAGTGCTGCGAGCAGTGACGCTGCCCATAACGATGCTGATGTGACGTTCGCTCAGGGCATGATCCCTCATCATCAGCAGGCGATCGAGATGAGCGACATGCTGCTCGGCAAGCAGGGAGTTGATCCTGAGGTAGTGTCACTCGCCAACGAGATCAAGAACGCTCAGGGTCCTGAGATCGAACAGATGCAGGGCTGGCTGCAGGACTGGGGAGTGTCCTCGTCGACAACGGCCCCCAGCACCGCCGCAATGCCCGGTCATGACATGCCTGGCCATCAAATGCCCAGCGGAGACATGGGTGATATGCCGGGTATGAGCGGCGGGGGTATGGGCATGATGTCGGAAGCCGATATGGCTGCACTGCAGAACGCGCAGGGCGCTGAGGCTAGCCGACTTTTTTTGACGCAGATGATCGAGCATCACAAGGGCGCGATCATGATGGCGCAGCAAGAAGTTGACAACGGCCAGTTCCCG
The DNA here is from genome assembly GCF_010728325.1 of Mycolicibacterium poriferae. The sequence goes on along the minus strand of NZ_AP022570.1, from coordinate 5,102,871 downwards.
GCGGCAGTCGAGATGGCGCGCAACATCGTGTCTTCTCAGCAAGCAGAGATCGATACGATGCAGGGAATGTTGGACAAGTAGCGCGGAGTGGGCACTAGTCAGGGACGCGTTGAGCAGCCGTTGCAGGGTGGTGTTCGCTGCGTATCGGGGTGATGGGCAGGGCGATGGTGAATGTTGCGCCGGCGCCGGGTCCAGCACTGGCTACCGAGATCGATCCGCCGTGCGCTTCGATGAGCGCTTTGGCGATGGCGAGCCCGATACCGGCGCCGCCATGCTCGCGGTCGCGGGCGGTGTCTGCCCGGTAGAACCGTTCGAACACTCGGGTGACGTGCTCGGCGGTGATCCCTTCTCCGGTGTCAGCGACAGCGATTTTTACCTGGTCGCCGTCGCGAAGACAGTGAAGGTGTACCGACCCGCCGGGCGGTGTGTGCCGTAGCGCATTCTCCAGCAGGTTCCCCAACACTTGAGACAGTCGTTGTTCGTCGGCCCAAAGCGGCGGTAGCGGTTGCGGGAGGTGTACGTGCAGTCCGACCCCCTTGGCGTCATAGCGTTCTTGTGCTGCTGCGACGCACTGGCGGGTTAGGCGGTCCACGTCGAGGGAGGCGTAGGACATAGACACCGCACTTTCCTCGGCCTTCGCCAGCGCGGCGACGTCATCGGAGAATCGCACCAGCCGACGGGTCTGGTCGCGCAGCATGGCTGCTGTCTGGGGCGTCAGGGAGCGCACGCCGTCTTCGAGTGCCTCGATGTAGGCCTCGAGTACTGCCACGGGTGTGCGGATCTCGTGCGCGAGGTCTCCGAACAGTTGCTGGCGTGTCGAATCGACGGCTTGAAGCCGGGAGGCCATTTGGTTGAATGCGGTTGCGAGGGCGTCGAAGTCATCGCCGAGGCGCGGCGGTGACACGCGGATGTCGTAGTTCCCTTCAGCGACATCGGTGGCCGCGGCGGCGACTTCGGTGATGGAGCGTTGGAGGCGTCGACTGACGTAGAAGCTGACCGCGAGGGCGGCCAGTGCTGACACCGCTAAAGCGCCTCCGATGGAGATCACCGTTGCGTAGCCGTAGGCCTCTTCGGCGTGGACTTCTTCCAGGGAGTCCATCGGGACACCGGCACGGTGGAGGTGTTCGCGGAACAACGGTGGGCCGACCACGGCAGCGACCACCGCGGTCGTCGCCGCTCCGGCCGCCAGCACGATGGCTTGGGCCGCCAGGAGTCGCAGGCCGATACCGGGACGGCCCGGCCGTCGACGCCGGCGAGGGGTCGACGTAGGTGGGGGAGTCACTGTCCGGTTCCCATCCGGTATCCGACACCTCGAACCGTGGCGATGTAGCGGGGGCTTGCGGCGTCGTCGCCGAGTTTGCGTCGTAAGTGTCCGATGTGGACGTCGACGAGGTGTTCGTTGCCGACCCAGGGTTCGTCGCGGATTATTTCGAGAAGTTGTCGGCGGCTCAGCACGATTCCTGGCCGCGCGGACAGGGCTCCGAGAATGTCGAATTCGGTGCGGGTCAACAGGATCAGTTCGTCGTCGATATGTACCTCACGGGCGGCGACGTTGATGCTCAGTGCGCCGAAGCGGCGCGGCGGGGCTGTCTCTCGCTCGGCGGGTGCGGCGGCTGTTTGCAGGATGCGGGGTCGCCGCAGCATGGCGCGGATGCGCGCGACCAGCTCGCGGGGACTGAAGGGTTTGGTGATGTAGTCGTCGGCGCCGACGGTGAGGCCGAGCACGGTATCCAGTTCGGTGTCACGGGCGGTGAGCATGACGACGTAGGCGTCGGAGAAGGTCCGCAATTGCCGGCAGACCTCGAGTCCGTCGATGCCGGGTAGGCCGAGGTCAAGGATGACGACATCGGGATCCAGGTCGCGTGCGACGGCGATTGCGTCGACACCGTTGCCGGCGACGACGGCTTCGAACTGCTCGCGTTCGAGATAGCTGGCCACCACTTCGGCCAGGGGGAGTTCGTCGTCGACGACCAGCGCGCGGTATCCCTTCGCGCTCTCAGGCGCGCCCAGGTGGTGGTGCTGCATGTCCATATGGTGCCTGCTGGTGCGCCCGTAACCAGGTATGGCTGACCGGGCGGCTCGATCTTCAGCAGATCTTCACACGACTCATACCGTTTTCCTCCTGCGGTGGGGTGAGGCTCACTGTGAGGAGGGCTGACATGCGTTGGCTGATGGACGTGTGCCCGAACAGTCTCGGGTGGCAAGCGTGGCTGATCCTGTGTGCCGTGGTCGTGGTGCTGTGGGCGGCAGCGATCGCCGGCGCGACGGCGCTATTCAACGTCTCTCGCTGGCCGCGTCGTTCGGGGCGGCCTGACGTGCCCGAGGAGGACGATTCGCAGCTGCCGCACCGCGGCGCACTGACCGGTCCACCTGGTCAGCGTCGCGGCGATGTCAATATTCGATCAAGCGGGTGACGTAGGGCGTCATGCCGGAGGTGCGTACGGGCGAGATCTTGACGACCGACCCGGTGTAGGGGGCTTCGATCATCATGCCGTCGCCCAGATACATCGCTTCGTGCTGGCTGGCGTTGGGGCCGTAAAAGATGAGGTCACCGCGTCGCATCTGTGACGAGGGGATCTTGCGGCCTGCGTTGTATTGCGATCCGGAGTAGTGGTCGAGTTTGATGCCGACGCCGGCGAAGGCATACAGCATCAGGCCCGAACAGTCGAAACCCACGGTGTTGGCGCCCTGGTCGATGCCTCGTGACGGGCCGTTGGCGTTGCCGCCGCCCCAGGAGTAAGGCACGCCCAGTTGTGACATGGCGCGGCGAATCACGAATTCTGAGGCCTGGCGGCCGTAGAGGCGGGGGATGCGTCCGTTGGTGATGCCGGGATCTGCGGCGGCGGTGACTGGAGACAGAATGCCGAGTTTGGTGAGGAACTTGCGGCCCATGTCGGCCGTCAGCTGCGCCGAGGTCGCCATGATGTTGAGGACGGCATTGATGATGGCCACCGGGTCGCCGGCCACGTTAGCGCTGGGCACCATCGGCAGCGTGGTGTCCCACAGGCCCCCCTCGGTGGCGCCCCCCGGCGACGTGGTGCCGCGGTCCCAGGGAGCGCCGGATGCCGGAACAGTGCCGGGTTGCGCGGCACTGGGCGCGGCGGCTGTCGCCGTCACCGGTCGGGCGGCTTCCAGTCGAGCTTGAGCGGAGTCGCGTTCGGTAGCGAGCCGTTCGACCTCGCGTCGCTGTGCGGTAAACGTCTGCTGGGCGTCCCGGAGTGCGGCCACCGCGTCGTCTTGCCGGCGTTGGGCATCCGCGGCGGCGCTCTCGGCGCGCGCCCGCGCTGCCGTCGCAGCAGAAAGCTTGTTGGCCTGATCGGTCTGCCGACGCAGGAGGTCGTCGTGGACCCGCTGAAAGCTGATGGTGAGGGTCTGCTGGGTCGAGGCCCCGGCCAGGATCTCCTCGGGACTTTGCGCCAGCGGCAACGCACCCGACGGCCCGTTCATATAGGTCGACGCGGCGAAGCGGTCAAAGCGCTGTTGCGCGGCCTCGATCGCGTGTTGGCTGTCGGTAAGGGCTTGGTCGCTGGCAACAACGTCGCGCCGGGCCTGCGCGAGGGTGTCGCGAGCTGCCGCGATTTCGACCAGGGCACGGTTGACGCCCTCTTGCTTGATCTGGATGTCGCTACCGACGTCGGCCATCCGCTGGTTCGCTTCGGCGACCGCCGCAACCAATGAGGGAACGTCGTCGCGGTCGGGGCTGCCGTCATGCCCGGCAACAGCGGTACCCGGGGCGCTGAGCACCAGTGCCGGCATTAATGCGCAGAGAATCAGAGAAGAAGTGAGGCGCCGCATTGAATCTCCTCAGCTGGGGTGAGCGTTGTCGAGCCGCGCATCGAAGCCGAACGGCACCCGCGGCACTCCTACTACCGAGCTAAGTACGTAGCACGATAGTACGTAGACGGAACGTACATCACTTTGGTATCAGGAGGAACGTCTGTCACAGTCTCAGGTCGGTTACGACTGTGCGCCACGGGCGCTAGTTTCACGCGCCGCGGCCGGTAGTGCAGATGCTGGCCATATGCGGTCGAGGTGAGGCGTATCGAGGCTTTTCCCAGCTCGGCGGCTACATTGGGGGCTGAAGAGCTCGGGGCGCGAGGAGGCCAGCTCGTCGCGGAGAGCGGGAGAGGCGCAAATGGAACAGCGAGGATTCGGCGACCTCGAAGCGGTGGTCATGGATTGCGTGTGGGATTACGCCGAGCCTGTCACGGTGCGTGAGGTTTTCGACGAGATCTCTCAACGGCGCCAGATCGCGTACACCACCGTGATGTCGACGATGGACAACCTGTACCGCAAGCGCTGGTTGCAACGTCAGCGCGATGGGAAAGCGTACGTGTATCAGGCGTCCATGAGCCGCGAGGAGCGTTCCGCGCGTTTGATGAAGGCCGCGTTCGACGCCGGCGGGGATACCGATGCGGTGCTGGCGTTCTTTGTCGAGCAGATGAACGCCGAGCAGTCCGCTCAGTTGAAGGCGGCTCTGCGCAAGGGGCGTCGGTGATGACCGCCGCGCTGTGGCTGCTCCTCTATGGCAGCGCGCTGGCCTGGTGGGCGCCACCGGTTCTGAGGCGGATGACCAGTCACGGCATCAGCCCCCATATGGGAGTGGCCGCCTGGCTGGCCACCGTCGCCGCGACGCTGGCGGCGTGGCTCGTCGCGCTGATCATGGTCATCGGCGCAACGACGGACAGTATTCGTACGGGCGCGGTCGTGACGCTGTGCCTGGAGCTGTTTGGCTTCTCCGAGCACACCCCCATGGCCGGACGAATCGGTTCTGTTGTTCTCATCGCAGTAGGAACCCTGACGTCAGGGTTCGTCGTAATGCGGATCGGTCGCTGCTTGTCGCGGCTGCGTGCGCGAAGTCACGAGCACGCGCGTGCCGCGCGGATCGTCGGCCGACCCACCGACCATCCCAATGTGGTGGTCGTGGAGGCCGACCGGCCTGCTGCCTACTGCGTGGTCGGACGCCCGAACGCCATCATCGTCACCTCCGCGGCGATGAAGTCGTTGAACCGATCACAGCTCAAAGCGGTTCTGGCGCATGAAAACGCGCACATCTCCGGGCACCACCACCACATCCTCATGGCGCTCCGCGCTTTGGGGGGCACACTGCCGCGGCTTCCGCTTTTCGCGACGGCCCCTCATCGTGTGGGTGAACTGCTGGAGATGTGCGCTGACGACACCGCCGTGCGCCGCGTCGGCACGCATCCGCTGTTGGCTGGATTATCTGCTCTGGCCGGAGAACACCCGCCTGCACGGGAAGGCCTCGCCGCGGCGGGAACAGCGGTCATCGCGCGAGCGCAGCGCCTGCTCACCCCCACACGCCGGCACGTGCGATGGCGCCACCGCATCTGCCTGACAGCCGCGATCACCGCCATGCTCGCCACACCCGCTCTCATTCAGGTTCTCTGCCACCACTAGCGCCTCAACGCCCGCCGCACGTTCCGCAGGTGGAGCCAATGCGCGTAGGCCGCCAGCAAAGTCGACACCGCTTGGCGCGCGGGCCGATAGAGAGCAAATTATCTACGTAGTAAAACCGTAGATGATCTGCGGTACAAGCAGCGCTCGAATCGGTTGTATCTCCTTCGCGGAACCTTCAAAAGGGCGTTTTCGCAAGGGCATCGGGCGAAGTCGATCGTGCGACGGAACGGCCGGTCGGCTCGGCGCAACGGCGGTCGCTGTCTGATCACAACCCGGCATCGGCTCAGGGGCCGAGCCTGAATTCGCCGATCCGCTGCTACAGTCGGCAACATCGTGAAGTACTTCGACGCGAACTCTGGACAACGCCGCCGCGCCATCGTCGCGGCGTTGATCGCGTTCTGGACCGTCATCGTCGGAGCCGAGTGGGCACTGCCCGGCGTGAATGCGGCACCTACGCACGGACCGCACACACTGGCCGCCAGTGCGGTCGGTGCGCCGATGTCTGTTGAACTTGACCACCCTCACGTCTCCCAACCCGACGCCGAGTGCACGCCCGACACCCTGGCCGAAGCGATCCTGCCGCGGGGAACGGTCTCCCTGATCGCGCTCGCGTTGGGGCTCGTCGTGGCTGTACTTCCGCTGCTGTGGTGCCAGGCGGCGAAGGCGCCTATCCGCGGGCCTCCACGGGACGCCTGCGCCCTGCGGACCGGCAGGGACGTGCTCGCCCATCTGTGTATCGCGCGCCGCTGATCGGCTAGCGTCAGGCCCCGTCGTCTTCGACGGTGGCCGGTGACTGCTACCTGCCGTCAGTCGCCGCGCTGAGTCGCGGCCTCACAGAAGCGACATTCATCGATGAATCCTGCCCTGCCAATCCGCCATGCACGCCCTTCCCACACCCGATCGGCACAGCCACAACGCGGCCGCAACGAGCGGCCGGCCACTATGGTCGGCCAGACCCCTGTCTTGAGAATCAGCGCACCGTTCACGTCAGAAGAGCGGGGCTTTTGGGCCAAACTCGAAGGCTTCAACCCGGGAGGAATGAAAGACCGACCCGCGCTGCATATGGTCGAACGCGCCCGCTCCCGCGGCGCACTTGCCCCCGGCGCCCGCATCGTCGAATCCACCAGCGGGACACTGGGATTGGGTCTCGCACTAGCCGGAACGGTCTACGGGCACCCCGTCACCTTGGTCACCGACCCCGGGATGGAGCCGATCATTCAGAATATGCTCGCCGCGTTCGGCGCCGACATCGAATTGGTCACTGAACCGCACCCGCAGGGAGGCTGGCAGCAGGCTCGCCGTGACCGCGTGCAGAAGATCTTGGCCACCGACCCGCGCGCGTGGCATCCCGATCAATACAGCAACCCCGATAACGTCGAGGCCTACCGCGGGCTCGCGTTGGAACTGAACGAACAACTCGGCGCCGTTGACGTCCTGGTGTGCTCGGTGGGCACCGGAGGTCATTCGGCCGGCGTCGCACGCGTCCTTCGCGAATTTAACCCGCAGCTGCGGCTGATCGGCGTCGACACGGTGGGCTCGACGATCTTCGGCCAGCCCGCGGCTTCTCGGCTCATGCGCGGCCTGGGATCGAGCATCTATCCCGGCAACGTCGACTACCGGGCGTTCAACGAAGTGCATTGGGTGGCCCCCGCGGAGTCGGTGTGGGCATGCCGCACCCTGGCGTCCACTCACTACGCCAGTGGCGGCTGGAGTGTCGGTGCGGTCGCCCTAGTTGCAGGCTGGGTCGCACGCAATAGCCCTGCCGGAGCCACTGTCGCAGCGATCTTCCCGGACGGTCCGCAACGCTACTTCGACACCATCTACAACGACGATTACTGCCGCGCGCACGGCCTGCTCGACGCAGCGCCCCCACGGCATCCCGCCACCATTGAGGACCCGCTGACCCAGACTGTCACGGCGTGGACGCGATGCACCACCGTTGTCGACCCCACTGAGGTGATGCCACGATGACCCTGTTGTCAGCCTTCCGCAGCTTTGGTTGGCCCAGCCGGATGCTGATGATCAACCAATTCGGTATCAACCTGGGCTTCTACATGCTCATGCCTTACCTGGCCGGCTACCTCGCCGGCCCGTTGGGGCTGGCCGCGTGGGCCATCGGCCTGGTGCTGGGTGTACGTAACTTCTCCCAGCAAGGCATGTTTCTCATCGGCGGCACTCTGGCAGACCGGCTGGGCTACAAACCGCTCATCGTCTGCGGATGTGTCCTACGGACAGCAGGATTCGGCTTGCTCGTCTTCGCTGAATCGCTACCGGCGGTTCTGATCGCCTCGGCAGCAACCGGCTTCGCCGGCGCCCTGTTCAATCCTGCGGTGCGCGCCTATCTGGCGGCCGACGCGGGCCCACGGCGCGTGGAAGCCTTCGCGGTGTTCAACGTGTTCTATCAGGCGGGCATTCTGGCCGGACCCCTTGTCGGGCTGGCCTTGATGTTCGTCGATTTCCGAATGACAGCTGCCGCCGCAGCGGTCGTGTTCGCTGCGCTGACCGTGGCCCAACTCTTAGCATTGCCCCACCGCGCCGCGGGGACACCTGACGAGAAGACATCGGTGCTGCAGGACTGGCGAACAGTCGCGGCCAACCGCTCCTTTCTGCTCTTCGCGGCGGCCATGATCGGGTCGTATGTCTTGTCATTCCAGGTCTATCTGGCATTGCCGCTTCAGGCGCGAGACCTGTTTCCGCGCAACGATTCCGTCGTCACCGCCATGATCTTCGTGGTCTCGGGTCTGGTTGCCGTCCTCGGCCAGATGCGGATCACACGATGGTTCGCCCACCGCTGGGGCGCCGGCCGCTCCCTGGTGATCGGCATGCTGATCCTCGCGGCGTCGTTTTTGCCGCTGATCGTGCTGCCTGATGACACCAGGGCAGGCAGAGTCGCCGCTGCGACCGCGTTACTCGTCGCCACGGCGGTGCTGGCGGTCGGGTCGGCGGCCGTCTTCCCGTTCGAGATGGACACCGTCGTCTCATTGGCCAACAACCGTCTCATCGGAACGCACTACGGCTTCTACAACACCATCGTCGGAGTCGGCATTCTTGTCGGCAATCTGGCCACCGGCTCGCTGATGCAGGCCGCCCGAGATCTCGGACAACCCTGGCTGCTGTGGGTTCTGCTGTCGGCAATCGGGCTGGCCTCCGCCGCGGCCTTGTTCCGGCTGGACCGACGGGGCCGACTTCAACCCGAACAGCTGACATCCTCCGCGCAACCTCCGCGCTGAACACCCAACGACGCGAACATGCTCGACACCCCATATCGTCATCTACGTAGTAACTACGTAGATGGCGATATGCTGGTTCCAGCATCCGCGCAGACGCCTTCACGCCGTGAATGGCCCACGCTGGCAAGGAGACTGCCACGACCATCGAGCCGCACCCCGCTTCGGGCAGCGTTGCCTCTCCGGCGGTAGCCGCTGGGCGCATTCGCGTTCTGCTGGTTGAGCCTCGGCGCATCTACGCCGACATGTTGGCCCGCACCCTGCGCGCTGAAGAGTTCGCCGTCGACGTCGCACGCTCAGATGCTGCAGCGCTCACCGCGGTGCTCGGCGATGACCCCGATGTGGTGGTGGTGTGCGTGGGATCATCCGCGCACGGCGCCGTCGTCCTTGACCGTGTTCGCCAGGCCGCCCATTGCGGCGTCGTCGCGCTCGCCGACACAGAGATGGCGCCACTAATATCGCGCGTCGGAGTGGCTCCCATCGGCTCCCGCGACATACTCAACACGCGAATACGGCAGACGCTCAGGCGTTCTCACCAGCGCGGCGAGGTCGGCGGCGCGCAGCGACGCCACGTCGACGATCTGGTGATCGACGTGGGGGTCCGGCGGGTCTATCAGCGCGGCAACGTCATATCGCTGACTCGAACGGAGTTCGCGATCCTTCGGGTGTTGTCCGATGATCCAGGGGAGCCCGTGACGTGCCGACGACTTCAGGAAGTCCTTTGGGGGGCGACGCAGCCCGGCGGGCGGTCGGCACTGGGCGTGCACATCGGCAATCTTCGTCGCAAGCTCGGTGACGCCCCGTCTTGTCCGCGCTATGTCCGGACGGTCCGCGGCATCGGCTACTGTCTGGCCGGCTGAACCATTACCCGGTGCAGACAAGGCTTTTGGTGGGAGGAAGCTGTTGGCGGAAGCGTTCGGGGTCAGGTCTCGATAATCCGTATGACGTAGGGTGTCATCCCGGCGGTACGCACCGGTGAAATCTTGATGGGAACGCCGGTTTGTTGCGCCTCGATCATTTTTCCGCCGCCGAGGTAGATCGCTTCGTGTTGGCTTCCGCCGGGCCCCCAGAACAGGAGGTCACCGCGTTTAGCTTGCGCGGGAGGTACCTTGCGGCCAGCGTTGTACTGGTCGCCGGACCATCGCGGCAACAGTACGCCGACGCCGGCGAAGGCGAATCGTGTCAGTCCTGAGCAGTCGAAACCGACGGTGCCTGCGCCTTGGTCGACTCCGCGACTAGGGCCGGTGAGGCTGCCCCCTCCCCAGGAGTAGGGAACGCCGATCTGCGTTCCTGCCCTGCGGATAACGTATTCGATCGCCTGGGCACCGTAGAGACGGTTGCCGCGGACGCTCGTTTGGGGGCTTGCCGCGGGACTGACGAGTCCGAGACTGCTCAGGAAGCTACGCCCCAAGTCCATCGCAGTCTGGGTGGCAACGGCCGTCGCCTGCAAGGACGCGTTGGCGATGGCAACCGGATCGCCGGGCGCTCCCGCACTCGGGATCTTGGGCAGGAGTGGATCCCACGGACCGCCTGTCGGCTCGGCGGAGGCTGCTGGCGTGCACGCCAAAAGTACCGTCGCGACGACGGCAACGATCACCCCAGTCAGGCGAAAGCCGAACGCAGATACGCGGCCTTTCTCCGGGCGGACGCATCGGGCCATCGGTTCCATATGGCGTTCTTTCTTTCGGCCGTCGGAGCGCCGGTGATTGGTTTCGCCAAGAAAGGCGAAACAGAGCGTTCCGTACTGTGCAGCAACGATGTACGTAGCGAATACGTAGATCAGCCTAACTCACATATGCCTCATCAGTAACACCTGCAACATAATTACAATGCTGGAATTTCGGCAGCTGAAATTGCTAATGGTGTTTTGCGAATGGGTGCTTGAAAGTGTCGATCGTCGATGGCAAGGCTACGAAATAAGCGGTGGTCCGGACATGTGAAAATGCCTTTACCTAGGGCGGCAAACCAAAGGTGTCGTAGCGGAAAGGGCTGCGCTACCTGTGCTGCGTGGGCCCCACGGCGCGATGCTTGGGTGACACTTGGCAGTTCGCAACCCGGTTCGGTGGATGCGAAACGTCCTGCTGGCACGCGTAACTGGTGCCACGAGGTGACTGGGAGGCGGCGGTTGTGAGTCTCCGCTGCTGATCTGAGTTTCAGAGGTTGGCGTTGCCGGCTTTCCACTGATCCCAGGGGATGTTCCAGTCACCTAAACCGTCTGTCCCCGACAGCGTGGGGCCGGTGGTGTTGATGACCTCAACGATGTCGCCGCGTCGGGTGTTGTCGTAGAACCAGCGGGCGTTGGCCGGATTGACGTTGAGGCATCCGTGGCTGACATTGGCGATACCTTGGCTGCCCACCGACCACGGTGCAGAGTGCACGTAGATCCCGCTGTAGGACATCTGGGTCGCCCACTCCACCTCGGTGCGGTATCCGTCAGGAGAGTTGACCGGGACTCCGTAGGTGGACGAATCCATCACCAGAAACGAGTAACGATCTCCGATGATGTAGGCGCCGTTATCGGTCGGGGTCTTGGCTTTACCCATGGAGATGGGCATGGTCTTGACGATCTGACCATTGCGCCGCACAGTCATCGTTTTGGTGGCGTCATCGGCGGTGGCGATGACCTCGTCACCAATGGTGAACCGGGTAGTGACGTCATCCTGACCGAACAGCCCGTCACCGAAGTTGACGCCGTAGGCGTTGACCGCCACCTCTACTTTTGTTCCCGGTTTCCAGTATTCGGCTGGGCGCCAACGTACTTCGCGATTATTGAGCCAGTAGAAGGCTCCCTCGACCGGGGGGTTGGTGGTCACGTTGATCGCTTGCTGCGCCGCAATCCGGTCGGCGATGTTTTCATCGAAGCGGATCGCGATGGGTTGGCCCACGCCAACCGTTTCCCCGTCGTTGGGCAGGACGTAGGGCATCGTTAAGTTGTCGGGCGAGTGGGTTTCGAAGGTCGCTGTCGTAGTGGTCGCGCCGCCCAGTCCAAGGGCCTGGGCATGAAGGGTGTACTGCTTGTTGTAGCCCAGCGGCTCGGCCGACGACCAGGACACGCCATCGGGGCTGAGCTGTCCGTCGACGAGTTCGCCGGCTTCGTTGGTCAACGAGACTTGGCCGAGAACGCCGTCACCGGCGGACACGGTAACAGGGGAGTCCACCGCGACGCCGATCGCTCCGTCGGTCACCGACGCCTGCAATTTGGGCACTAGCAGGTCGGCGAACGGGGTGCCTTTATCAGTGATGACCTCGGGCTGGGGCGCGGCGGCCGGCGACGAGCTGCACGCGGCCGCGATCAGCAGCACCGTCATCGCCAGGACGGCCGTCCGCAGCCACTGCGCCGTCCTGCGAAACGGTGGGAGGCAAGTGGCCTGCGGCATCAGTGTGGTCTCCGTATCCGAATGTTGACATCGCCGATGAGCGGGCACTGCGTGCGCCGCGACGGCCGTTCGCGGGCGGCGGTGCACCGTTCACGAATATGGTTCAAGTGTGCTGATGCGTCATTTGGCTTTCTTAGTCCTTCGATGAAGATTCAGTAAAGACGCAGACTTGCGCTCTGGTCTGCCCGACATGGCATCCGGCTAGCTCTGGCAGGCGCCGAACGGGCTGCCGATCGTTTGTTCGTCGATCGTCGGCCCGTGGCGCGAAATGGGCCACGTAGGAGGCTATGGGTCTAGTACGCGTAGATCGGGAACGCTTGAGGCAATCACGGTTCCGGGAGCGCTAGACGCTGGTCGCTCTCAGCCCTGCTCCAGTGTCGGTTTCTTCGCGGTGGGGTCCTTCGTCGCGGTGGTGGACTTGAGGCTGCACCCTCCGGCGGGGGTGAAGGGGTGTATCAGCTGCCGCCCGTACGCGGTGGGGTAGTCGGGGTGTGCGGCCATGCCGAGCTGGGTGGAGTCGAATCGGCGGGTGGGGTTATAGGAGTAGGTGCGCATGAGGTGGTCCCAGACCAGGGTGAACAGCCCGAAGTTAACGTCGCCGATGCCGGCCCACTTGAGGTGATGGAAGCGGTGGCCTTCGTTGAGAGCCAAGACGTGCTTGGCGGGGCCCACGCGGTAGTCGGCGTTGGAGTGCTGCAGCAGCAGCTGGATCGCCACCGCGAGGGCGAGTAGGGAGGCGACGTTGACGGGCAGACCGATCAGGATGAGCGGTGCCACACCAGCGGCCATCTCGACGGTTTGGTGCAGCGGGTGTTTCATCAGGCCGTTGAGGCCGTAGAAGCGGGTGATGCTGTGGTGCACGGCGTGGAAACGCCACAACACGCCGATCTTGTGGCTGGCCACATGGACCACGGTGATGCCGAGGTCGGCGATCATGATCGCGGCGAGGACCTGCAGCGGCAATGCCCAGGTGCGCGGCCACAGCCGCGGGGCCGGGACGACCGCAGCTAGTAGTGGAATGGCAGCCACGCTGGCCAGGATCAGCGTCTCGTTGACTGCGACGTGGATGCGGTCGCGCCTGCTGTCTGCCTGGTCATGATTCCATTCGGGGTCATACGGAATGACACGTTCGACCAGGAACGCGGTGGCAATCGCGACGGCCATCACGGCCAGCAGCCAGTATTTCGGGGCGCCGGCGGCGGTTAACGCCACACCGGCGCCGTTGAGGCCGAGCAGCATGACCGGCACGTAGCCGTATCGGGCCACCGCCTGTGCCGCGGTGATCGCCGTCAATGGCGGGGACTTCGTGCTCACCATCTGATCGTCGCGGCTACTGGCGTGGCAGAGCTTGAATGATCCGGCTACACGGCGGTGTCGAGGTCCCAGGACACGTGCCGGCTCAACGCCGAGGGCGCCAGCCCGAACATCTCCCGCGTGGTGCGGGTCAGATGGGCGCTGTCGGAAAACCCCGCATTATGTGCGGCGCCGGTCAGGTCATCGCCGGCGTGCGCGCAAATGATGGCGAGCCGCAGCCGTAACCACAGCACGTAGCGGCGCAGCGGAATGCCGACCTGTTCGGTGAACAGATGGGTCAATCGGCTCGCAGACACACCGACCTGGGCCGCGAGTTCGGTACCGCTGACTGGGCCTGCGGCCACAAGGTCGGGGAGCAGCCGCAACGCCTCGTCGACGGCGCGATGGCGGGTCGTTGCTTCGTCAGCTGCCATGGCGGGTGCGAGGTGTTCGATCAGCTCGTCGACCACGACGGCCAACGGACGTCGGCGGGTGAACGTCAACACCGGAGCAACAGTCCAGCCGGACCGAAGCGCGCGCAGGTGCGCCGAGCGCCCTGGGGCAGACTCCGGTTCCAAGAACACTACGGTGCCCTCCGGCGCGCCGACTTCGACCCGGTGTGGCGCATCGGCGGGCACGACCACCTTGGTGCCGCGATGCTGGTTGCCGTGCTCGTCACGCATCGTGAAAGGTGTTGTTGCGGTGACAATCTGGACGGCATGGTGGGCGTGTAGGTCGGTGGTGCCAATCGATCCGGTGAACGCCAACACCCCAGGTCGCAGCAGTGCAGTGCCGCCCCAGTGCGGTTCACCGGTGATACCACCGCCATCCCGCATCATCGCCACGAATCGATGCTACGGCCTTCCAATAATCGACTTACCGCGGCGCCAGCAACGGGGAACATCGAATCAGGCGTGGAGCCATCCGCCGCCACGGGTAATGCAGGATATGCGCCGTGAGCCAGTCACCCACCGCCGCGCCTAGCTCGGGCGCCCTTGTACCGTATACCCCTCAGGGGTACCTTCGTTGTATCACCCGGGGCGGGTAGCCCGACGACTGGAAGGCGTATCGCTGGTGACCGTACAAGAAAGATTTCGGCAGCTCGTCCAAAGCCAGACCGCACGGTCGATCGCCAAATGCATCGCTTTGTGCGCGGTGGGTCGTGTCACTAGTGGGCGCCGCTCAGGCAAGGCAGGCGAGGGAAAGTCCTGCTGCGGCTGACAGCACCGCGACAGGCTGCCCCCGAGCGGCTTGCCGCCGGAGCGTGAGGCCCCTCACTGCTGCCGCCGTCCTTAGTGCCTAGTCTTCATGGACCCGAGTGTCCCGGTCCGATGTTCTGCGAAGGAAGTTCTCGATCGCTGGGCCGAAAGCGTGTGCCATGTCCTCAGCGTTGACGAATTGGCGGGACATCGAAACTTCGGCGAGGACCCCTCGTGGAAGGACATCGGCGAGGCTGTGTGCCAAGCACTCGGGGTGACGGATGTCGTCGCCGGCGATGACGAGCGTCGCAGTGTCGATGCGCCGGAGGTCCTCGACCGTTGCAAAGGCGCGGTCATGACCGATTGACGCCGCGGCCGCCGCACTGTGGGCGTCAGCGCGCGGAATAGCCTCAGCGACCAGGTTTGCGATCAGCGGCTGAAGATCAGGAATGAACAATTCCCAGGCGGCCTGCAGACCGCGGGAACGGGCACGCTCGGCGAAACGATCCATCAGATCGGTGTCTGCGGCTTTGTCTGCATCGTCCTCTATCGCTTCAGCGCTGATGACCACCGCCGACCGGGCGATACGGGGGTGCTGGAGGCACGTCCGCAAAACGATGGTGCCGCCCAGTCCGGCGCCGACAAGGTGGGCGCAGGTGTCATCGAGCGCGTGAATGATCGCAATGACGTCGCTGACGTACTGATCCCATCGGTGCAACGTCGGGTCGGGACAACGCGATGCTCCGTACCCTCGAATGTCAGGCAACGCAACGCGATACCGGCCAGCGAGCCGGTCAGCAAGCGGTCGCATGCTGTAGTGATCCGGACCCCCACCATGAAGCATGATGATCAGTTCGCCGCGCCCGACGACCTCCCCCATGAGGGGCCAGCCATCATCTCCGACGTGTAACGCGCGCACCACCAACTGATCCCTCCCTTCGTTCCGGGATAGCGCTACGCGCGTCGACACCACACCAACGACCCCGGAAAGTAACCCTTGAAACATACCCCCAAGGGGTATATGCTCTCTTACGTATACCCGGTAGGGGTATCTACACCCGTCGAGGATAGGAGATCGGTGATGAGCACGAGCACGTACGCCGTCACAGGAATGACTTGCGGACATTGCGAGCTCTCGGTGCGCGAAGAGGTCAGCGAGGTCGCCGGAGTTGAAGACGTCGAAGTTAGCGCCAAAACCGGCACGCTGATCGTGACGTCGAGCCGTCCCGTCGACGACGCGCAGATCCTCAACGCCGTCGACGAGGCCGGCTACTCGGCGGTGCGTGTCGCATGAACGCCGCGGGACGATTGACAGCGTTTGGCGCCGGACTGGCAGGGGCGTTCACGGCTGCATACGTCACCGCCGCAGCGGTCGTCCCTGATACCGCGGCGACATCTTCCCAGACCCAAACTTCCGATGCTGCAGCGGATCACAGCGCGCCGCCGACCGAGCAGGCGTCGCCAGTCGTTCCCTTCGCCGACCCGCCGGGGTTGTCGTTGGCCGAAGACGGATACGTCCTGAGCCCGGTGCGGGCCCCCAGCGCACCCAACGATCGGGGAACGATGAGCTTCACCATCGTCGACCCGGGCGGCACGCCGCTGCTGGACTACGCGAACGTGCACGACAAGCAATTGCACCTCATCGTGGTCCGTTCCGACGGCCAGCACTTCGCCCATGTACACCCAAGGCTGGACGCGGCTACCGGCACGTGGTCAACGCCGTGGACGTGGAATGCCGCCGGCACCTACCGCGTGTTCGCCGACTTCCAACCCGCAGGGGCGGGCAGCGCCAAACTCACCCTCACCCGAACCGTGCAGGTGGCCGGCGCGTTCGTCCCGGCGGTGGCGAGTGCCACACGCACCGTGGATGAAATCGCCGGATACACCGTGAAACTGGACGGTGCCCTCACCGCGGGCGTCTCCCACCAACTCACCGCGACAGTCACGCGCGACGGCCGGCCGGTGATGACCTTGCAGCCCTACCTGGGGGCTTACGGCCATCTCGTCGCCTTGCGTGAGGGAGACCTGGCGTATCTACATGTGCACCCTGAGGGGGCCGAGCCGGTACCGGGCGGCACCGGTGGGCCTGCGGTGTCGTTCGCGGCGACCGCACCCACCGCCGGGCGCTACCTGCTCTACCTCGACTTCAAAGTCCAGGACACCGTGCACACCGCCAGCTTCGTCGTCGACGCCGCACCCGGTGGCACCAACGAGCCCGCGCCAGAGCCGTCTCGTGACGCCGGCCATGCCGGCGGGCACTGAGCTATCCCGTCCGAATCAGAAACTGAAAGGCAGTGGCTTCATGACGACATCGACACCGGTGTCTGGCCCGAGTGTGGAACTCCGCATCGGGGGAATGACCTGCGCCTCCTGCGCCAACCGCATCGAGCGCAAGCTCAACAAGCTCGACGGCGTGGCCGCGACAGTCAATTACGCGACGGAAAAGGCCACCGTCACGGTGCCTGACGGATACGATCCGGCGCTGCTGATCGCCGAGGTGGAGAAGACGGGCTACACCGCCGCGCTCCCGACACCGCGCACGCCGATGCCCTCCGACGCATCCGGTGACACCCCGCACGCCGTGGACACCGCCGACCCCGAACTGGCGTCGCTGCGGCACCGCCTGAGGGCCTCGGCCGTCCTGACGGTGCCGGTCGTCGCGATGGCGATGATCCCGGCGCTGCAGTTCACGTACTGGCAGTGGGCGTCGCTCACGCTGGCTGCCCCCGTCGTCGTGTGGGCAGCATGGCCATTCCATCGGGCCGCCTGGGCCAACCTGCGACACGGCACCGCGACCATGGATACGCTCATTTCACTGGGCACCGTGTCGGCGTTCCTGTGGTCGCTGTATGCGCTGTTTCTGGGCAGTGCCGGCACGCCGGGTATGAAGCATCCCTTCGCGTTCACCCTGGCGCCGTCGCATGGCGCCGCCAACATCTACCTCGAAGTCGCCGCCGGCGTAACCACGTTCATCCTGGCCGGACGCTACTTCGAGAAGCGGTCCAAACGGCAGGCCGGAGCGGCACTACGAGCCCTGCTCGACCTAGGCGCCAAAGACGTATCCGTCCTGCGCGGCGGGACGGAAACCAAGATCGCCATCGAAGAACTCGTGGTTGGCGACGAGTTCGTCGTGCGCCCGGGGGAGAAGATCGCCACCGACGGCGTGGTGGTGTCCGGTTCCTCGGCTGTCGACGCCTCGATGCTGACCGGCGAAGCGGTACCCGTGGAAGTCGCTGCCGGCGACACCGTGGTCGGTGCCACCGTCAACGCCGGCGGTCGGCTGGTGGTGCAGGCCACTCGCGTCGGCTCGGACACCCAGCTCGCGCAGATGGCCCAGCTGGTCGAACGCGCCCAGACCGGCAAGGCCGAAGTGCAACGCCTGGCCGATCGCATCTCCGGCGTCTTCGTACCGATCGTCATCGCTATCGCCGTGATCACCCTCGGCGCCTGGCTGGGCGCGGGATTCTCAGTCGCCGCCGCGTTCACCGCAGCGGTCGCGGTCCTCGTCATCGCCTGCCCCTGCGCCCTCGGGCTGGCCACGCCCACCGCCCTGCTGGTGGGCACCGGTCGCGGCGCACAAATCGGCGTGCTGATCAAAGGTCCCGAGGTGCTCGAATCCACCCGCAAGGTCGACACCGTGGTGCTGGACAAGACCGGAACCGTCACCACCGGCAAAATGACGCTGGTCGATGTCATCACAGCGCCGGAAACCGAACGCGCGGAGCTGCTTCGACTGGCCGGCGCCCTGGAGAACGCCTCCGAGCACCCCATCGCCCAAGCCGTCGCCGCCGCGGCGGCCGAGGAACTCCAGGCCCTGCCCGTTCCGGAGGACTTCGCGAATGTCGAAGGTAAAGGCGTCCACGGCATCGTGGATGGACACGCCGTCATCGTTGGGCGCGAATCACTGCTGTCCGACTGGGCGCAACACCTCAGCCCGGATCTGTCCCACGCCAAGGCCCGCGCGCAAGCCCAGGGAAAGACCGTGGTAGCGGTCGGGTGGGACGGGCAGGCGCGCGGTGTACTCGTCATCGCTGACACCGTGAAATCGACGAGCGCACAGGCAATCTCGCAGATGCGTGACATTGGGCTGACCCCCGTGTTGCTCACCGGCGACAACCAAGCCGTCGCTCGACAGATCGCCGCCGAAGTCGGCATCGACGACGTCATCGCCGAAGTCATGCCCGAAGGCAAGGTTGACGTCATCGCAGGCCTCCAAGCCGAAGGCAAGACGGTCGCCATGGTCGGCGACGGAGTCAACGACGCGCCCGCCCTCGCCCAAGCCGACCTCGGTCTGGCGATGGGCACCGGCACCGACGTCGCCATCGAGGCCTCCGACATCACCCTGGTGCGCGGTGACCTGCGCAGCGCCGTTGACGCGATCAGGCTGTCCCGCGAAACACTGTCGACGATCAAAACCAACCTGTTCTGGGCGTTCGCCTACAACGTCGCAGCGATCCCCGTCGCAGCACTGGGCATGCTCAATCCGATGCTGGCCGGAGCCGCAATGGCATTCTCCAGCGTCTTCGTGGTGGGCAACAGCCTGCGCCTGCGCCGCTTCAAAACCACTTCCGCCGACAACACCAGTTAAATCACCGCCACCTGTGAGGAGAACCCATGTCCGAGAATCAGAACCGCACGTCAGCCTGCTGCTGCAGCGGCGCAGCCGACAAAATCGATACCTCACCCATCGACCCTACGGCGAGGAACCTGCTTCACCTCGGATCGCAGAACGAGACCACCTGCCCCGTGATGCCCGGCACTCCGGTGAACAAGACGATCGCCGAAGCGGCGGGACTATTCCGTGACTATCGCGGTCGGCGTTACTGGTTCTGCTGCAAGGGATGCGGACCACGCTTCGACCGCGACCCCGACAAGTATGCCTCCGCCGCATGACCGCGACCCTCGTCGCGCACTCCTCGCCGGGCACCCAAAGTTAGTCACCACCACGCACAAGGAAAGCGTCATGACCCACGCCGACAACACCAGGCACTGCCCCTCAACAGGCACCACCCACCACGGCTACATCACCGATAAAGACAAATACCTCAAGCGGTTGAAGCGCATCGAAGGCCAAGCCCGCGGCATCAGCAGAATGATCGAAGAGGAGCGGTACTGCATCGACATCCTGACCCAAACAGACGCGCTCACCAAAGCCCTCCAAGGCGTCGCGCTGGCACTGCTTGACGACCATCTTCGCCACTGCGTCCGTGACGCCGCCGCCACCGGCGGACCGGCCGCTGACGCCAAACTCACAGAAGCCTCTGAAGCCATCGCCCGCTTGGTGCGTTCCTAACACCCACATCATCAATGCGCGTCGACTGAAACGCGAAGTCCCCTAAGGAAAGAACATGACAAACCGCGATGACCACGGCGTCGCAACATCCCACCCTGGCGGGCACGCCCAGCACCAATTCCCCAGCGCACACCCTGACACCCACCCACACGGCGAACACCACGGCCATGACAATCACACCGGCCACACTGGCCATAGCGGCCACGGCGGTGACCACGTGGCCCAATTCCGCAAGCTCTTCTGGATCAACCTGATCATCGCCATACCGGTCGTCGCGTTCTCAACCATGTTCGCGATGCTGCTCGGTTACGACGTCCCCGACTTCCCCGGCGCACGCTGGATCGCGCCCCTGCTCGGGACAGTGATGTACGTCGTCGGTGGCCGCCCCTTCCTCACCGGTGCGCTGAACGAGATCCGTTCCCGCAAGCCAGGAATGATGCTCCTGATCGGACTGGCGATCACCGTCGCCTTTTTCGCGTCCTGGGGCGCGAGCTTGGGCCTGCTCCACCACGAGCTGGAATTCTGGTGGGAACTCGCCCTTCTCATCGTCATCATGCTGCTCGGCCACTGGGTAGAAATGCGCTCGCTGGCCCAGACCACCTCAGCGCTGGACTCACTGGCCGCACTACTTCCCGACGAAGCCGAGAAGATCGACGGCGACCGCACCGTCACCGTCTCGCCGGCCGACCTGCACGTCGGCGATGTCGTTGTAGTCCGACCCGGCGGCAGCATCCCTGCCGACGGCAAGATCGTCGACGGACGCGCCGACATGGACGAGTCCATGGTGACCGGCGAATCCCGGCCCGTTACCCGCGGCGTCGGGGATCCCGTCACAGCCGGCACCGTCGCCACCGATTCCGGGCTTCGGGTCCAGATCACCGCCACCGGCGACGACACCGCCCTAGCAGGCATCCAACGCCTGGTCACCGAAGCACAGAATTCGTCCTCGCGTGCCCAGCGCCTTGCCGACAAGGCCGCCGGCTGGCTGTTCTGGTTCGCCCTGATCACCGCCGCGATCACCGCGGCGGCATGGACAATCGTCGGCAACCCCGATGCCTCGGTGGTACGAGCGATCACCGTGCTGGTCATCGCCTGCCCTCATGCGCTGGGCCTGGCGATACCACTGGTCGTGTCCATCGCCACCGAACGCGCCGCCAGAGGCGGCGTCTTGATCAAAGACCGGCTGGCCCTGGAAGGTATGCGCACTGTCGACGCCGTGCTGTTCGACAAGACCGGCACCCTGACGAAAGGCGAACCCACCGTCACCGCCGTCGAGGCGACCGGAGACGACGACGGCGACACCGTGCTCGCGCTCGCCGCCGCCGCCGAGACCGACAGTGAACACCCCCTGGCGCGGGCCATCGTGAAAGCCGCCGAGGATAGGGGATTAACCGTGCCGCGCGCCAGCGGCTTCTCGTCCTCTCCTGCCGTCGGTGTGACTGCGACGGTCGACGGGCACGAAATCCGAGTGGGCGGCCCCCGACTTCTCGAAGAAGTCGGCGCCCAGGAGGTCCCCGCGGCCACCGCGTGGCGCGGCGAAGGCGCCATCATTCTGCACGTCATCCGCGACGGAGAGGTGCTCGGCGGCCTGCGCTTGGCCGACGAGATCCGCCCCGAATCCCGCGAAGCCGTCGATGCGCTGCACAAGCTTGGCGTGCAAGTCGTCATGATCACCGGCGACGCCGAAGCCGTCGCCAATAGTGTCGGCCACGAACTGGGCATCGACCGGGTGTTCGCGGGGGTGCGCCCCGAAGACAAGGCGTCGAAAGTTGCTGCCCTGCAACACGAGGGCAAAAAGGTTGCCATGGTCGGCGATGGAGTCAACGATGCCCCCGCCTTGGCGCAGGCCGACGTCGGCATCGCCATCGGTGCCGGCACTGACGTCGCCATCGCTTCCGCCGGTGTCATCCTGGCCAGTTCCGACCCCCGCTCGGTGCTGTCGGTCATCGAGCTGTCCCGCGCCAGCTACCGCAAGATGAAACAGAATCTCTGGTGGGGCGCCGGGTACAACCTCATCTCTGTGCCCCTGGCTGCTGGTGTGCTGGCACCCATCGGCATCGTGCTGCCCATGTCGGTCGGCGCCATCCTCATGTCACTGTCAACGATCGTCGTAGCGCTCAACGCGCAACTTCTGCGCCGCCTCGATTTGGCGCCCGAGGCGAGCACCCGTGCCGTTCTCAACCGTTAGGGGACGGCCCACCATGTGGAGCATCCGGCGACCATGGGAAGTTCGAATCGCCGCTCCCCACCAGGTGGAGCTTCGCACGAAGAAAGCAAATGCAGTCGCCGGTCGAATTCTCAATTATCCGTCGACCGCCGGTACCTTCGGATGCGCCGTAGACGGCGTGTAGCTGAGCGACAAGCCACCCAATCGGAGCCGGGGAAGCGGAGGAAGGAGCACCAGTGACCGACCCCGCCACTGTCGAAAATTCGATTCGACGACGGTCGTTCGGCACCCTGTCGACGCTCGATAGCAGCGGCAACCCCCACGCGACGGCCGTCACGTACGCAGCGGCCGGTGAAGGCACAAACCTGACGTTGTACATCACGACCCGGACTACGAACGTCAAGGTGGGAAACATCCGACGACGCCCACAGGTAGCCTTCGTCATTCCCGTGCCGCACCGCTTTCTCCCCATGATGCCGCCGGCAGCTGTCCAGTTTGCGGGGTCGGCCGAAATACTGAACCACGAAAACGCCGACGCGCGAGGGGCATTCCATGCGGACTGGTTCCTCCGTCGCATTCTCGCCGCCGAGGAGCGCATCGTCTCTCAGAGTGCTGAGCTGTGCTTCATCGCGGTCCGGCCGAGGCGATGGTTATCCACCTACGGCATCGGAATGTCGGCCCTCGACATCGTGCGTCATCCGGGCGACGCCATCGGGCGGGCAGACCTGACGGGCGGAAACTAGCCGTCAGTCCGTGGATTGGCCACGCATGCGTAGGTCAATGCACATGGTCGTGGTCTTGGTGGTCGTCTAGCGGCGTCGCTGCTGGAAGCGGCTCGCTGATGGGCACGGGCGTAGCCTGCTCAGGCGCGCCGCCAGAGCCAGCGCCGGGCGCAGGAGCTTCGACTGGGCGCACGGCAGGCGGGGGAGACGTCGGTTCCGGATCGTGATTGTGATGGTCGTCGACGTGTTCTGCACTGGTTCCGTGATTATCGGAGGCGGGCTCCCCAGCGGGCGCTGCAGGGGATGGTTCAGGATGGCTGTGATGGTCGTCAGTCTGCTCTGCACCAGCTCCGTGGTGATGAGCCCCTGCTTCAGCGCCGGCTGGGGCGTGGTGGCCGTGCCGTAGACCAGAGGCAGCGCCCACTGTGGACGCCAACGTGACGATCCCAATCGCGCCCAGGAGCACCATGGCGCTGCCGAAGGCGGGCACCGGTTCTCCTTGAAGGCCGCGGTGCCAGACCCAGCCAGCGCCCATGACGACATAGATCTGAAGCAGCAACGCGCATAGGTCCGCGGCTTGGATCAGTTCGGCTTGACCGGCGTGGGGCCCGAGCGGCGCTCCCGCGGTTCTCGACACGGACCAAAGCGCAATAACGGCAAGGTTGACCATGATGCCAAGAGCCAGCACCGGGGTGGTGGTACGGGTGAGTACTAGCCGCGCCCACAACAGTTGGAACAGCGCGATGGCAGCGAAAAACAGGCCCGCTGGCATCCATTCCTGCCAGTGGGCGGGAACGACGGCGAAGTGGATGACAGAAGCGCCTAGTGAGGCGAGCGCGGCAAGCCGAGCCGCTAACCGGCTGTCGGTCTTCTTCGCTGTCCTAGGCGCCACCGAACCAGGATGACAGCGCCACCCTCGACACTGGCTGCATGAGGCCACATCTCAATACGAACGAGATTCATTCGTCATCAACTACTGCCGGCCTACGTAGATGGCTCGATGCGACCCTTCGTCTGCGAGTCTCAACCACCGCCGTTTGGCGATAACCAACACCGGCTTCTCTTGAGACCTCGCCGATGCGGCAGTAGCGCACGTCGCTGTTCGCGTCCGGAAATGGCTCAGATTGTCGACGGGACAGCGCGCGTCACCGTGCGGGGCGCCGAAGGACAGAGGTCACATCTCCCTCATGGCGTTGCGCTGCTTGAGCCGTTCGCGCACCACATCCTCGACACGGCCATCGGGTAGCGACAACACATAGCGCCGCATGACATCCAGCGCGAACTCCTCGATGTCGGCGTAGCTGGCGCCGGCAAGCTTGTCGGCGAGGGTGCGCGGCGCCATACCGAGGTTCCCGCCGAGCCGCATACGCAGCTGCTCGAGAAAAGCCGTGGCCTGTATGCGCGACGGGGGAGGCAGTGTTAACCGCACCTGAAAGCGGCGCCATGCCGCGCGGTCGAGCAGTTCGCCATGGTTGGTCGCGCAGACGGCGACGACGTGGGAGGGCAAGCGATCGATCTGTAGGAGCAGCGTCGAAACGACGCGCTTGATTTCGCCGGTTTCGTGCGCGTCGGAGCGCTCCTTGGCGATGGTGTCGAACTCGTCGAAAAAGAGCACGCAGCGCCGAGTCCTTGCGAACTCGAAAACGTGATCGATTCGACTCGTTGTTTCTCCGAGAAAGCTAGATACAACTCCCTCGTAACGCACGGCGTAGAACGGCACCATCAACTCCGCTGCCAATGCTTCAGCAAGCGAGGTTTTACCGTTTCCAGGCGGACCTTCCAAAAGGATGCGGTTGCGCGGTTCCAGGCCGTGGCTGCGGAGAAGCTCGCTACGGTGATGCTCCTCGATGATCTCGGTCACTGCCGTCGTGACGGCCGGCGCCAGATGCACCTCTGACAATCGCCGCTTAGGCACAATTTCGGTGACCAGATCAGCGACCTGGCGGGCGGTGTCATCACGGGCGAGCAGGCTGCGAGCACCGGCAGTGGTGATCAATTCGGACAGACGATCAGCCACAAGATGGTGCTGATTGTTGCGCTCCTCGGCGATGATCGCCTCCACCAGCATGCGAAAGCGGGCGACGTCGCCACGCTGCTGCGCCTCGACCAGATCAATCACCAGGTCAGACCTCGCCATGGCCCCCTCCTTGCACAATGCCGCTCGCTCGATCATTGCAGATGCGCGCACCACCGCGGGTTCAGCGCCGCACAATGTGGTGCTCTCTAGCAGCGCCAACAGCCTCCAGATAGCTGTCCGAGGATTCCTTGCCCGCTCAGCCACCGGCCGCGCGCTGGCTGGCCCACAAGCTGCCCGGAGGTGTCTCTGGAGGCGCAGTGGTGTGCCGCTAGCGATGGTCGGCGCTGGTTGACTAGCTGATTGGTGTGGACGCGACACCCGTTCCAATCGGCGGGCTGATCATCGCGTCCTAGAGGGCGGCGACTAATGCGGGGTCGGTCCGGCGTCGAAGGCGGCCACGTCCAGGGAAGGCCGGTTACTGTCAGCCCAACCGGAAACAAGTCCTTGACCGGAGGTATCGACGTGGCAGTGCGAGGCGAGCGAATCCTGGCAGCAGCGCTGGCAGCAGCGGGAAGGCGGCGATTCCGGAACCGGATCGCCGGGCAAGCCGCCCGCTACTGGTCTGCGCCCACAGGATCGGCCTGGGAAGCGAATTCACACTGGCGCAACGGAATCGGCGATCAAGCCTGGCTGGAGGTTGGTGACGACCACTGGAAGATCTATGAAACCTTCGCCCGAGCCCTTAATTCGCCCAGCCCGAACACGGTGATGGAGTGGGGCGCCGGCGGCGGGGCAAACGCCGTGGCTTTCGCCCCCCATGCGCAGCGCTTCATCGCCGCCGACATCTCCCAAGAAAACCTCGACGAATGCGTCCGACAAGTCCGCGCAACGTGCACGACACCCGTCGAGACACGGCGCATCGACCTCGCCTGCCCCGAACAAGCCACCGTCGGATTGGCGGGCAGCTGCGATGTCTTCCTGTGTCTATACGTGATCGAGCTAACGACGGGCGCGAACGCGGTACGGGCCATCCTTAAAATCGCCCGCACCGTGTTGGCCCCCGGAGGCACGGCGCTGGTCCAAATCAAGTACCACACCAGCGATCGTCGGACCCGCGGCTTCGCCGGGACAGCCTACGACCGAAACCTCGCATCGACCACCACCTTCACCATCGAAGAGTTTTGGAACCTGGCGGCAGAGTGCGGCCTCACCCCACGGCTAATCACCTTGGTGCCGGAAAACCGTCTCGACAGCCGCTACGCCTACTACGCCCTCACAATTCCAGCCGCCGTGCAACCCGCGCCGCCTGACGAGCGCCTGCTCGACGTCAAGTACACAGAGTTCGCCGCCACGTTCAACGCTGACGTCGCCGACGCAGAGAGGCGCGCGGCGCGCGGCAACTACATAAGCCGCCGTGAGGGCGAAACAACCGTCGACGACTGACGGTTAATCGGCTTGCCGCTGACTGGTGTATTAACCGACTCTCCCTGCGTAGACGGCGCGGTGGCATCGTAGGCAGTTCGGAGATTCCGAGCAGCCAGCCCTAGTTGCTCGCGAATGTGGCTGTGGTGGTGGACGATAGCGCGCGGCCCGTCCTACGTTTGCGTCTATGAGCGGAAGTGAGAAGTTGCGGGCGCGCAAGCGTGCGGTGGAAGCGCAGCGCAGGGCGAACGAGAAACGCGCGAACCTTGAACGTGCCAACGTAGACGATGCCGCCTCGGTTCGTGTGCTGCTCCAGCGGCTGCGCGCCGTTGACGCTTGGGAGAGTGTGCGCCTCGATCAAGTGAATGAAAACGTGCGCATGGACGCAGCCCGCAAGCGTGTGAGTCACTTCGTCAACCTGCAAACGGTTACCGGGCGGATGAGGGACCGCGGTCAGACGATCGCGTCGATCGCTACTCTTGCGGAGGTCGAGGTTCGCGACCTCCAAAATGTCCTTCGCAGAGCGCGTGCTGACGAGGGCGGCGCGCAGCGTGCAACGGAGTCTCGAAACGCCGCGGCTCTAAGCGCAAACGGCGCAAGTTTGGTGAGCCATAGCGCAATTGGCGTTGACCATCATCAACCGATCGCAGCGGACAACTACCCGACATCCGATCCGAATCGGTGCGTCCGTTGCGATGCGGTCATGCTGGATCCCGAAGTCACTTCCCGGCGAGGGCGTCCGCGTCGCTATTGCTCTGACACGTGCCGCAGAGACGCCTCGGCGGCGCGTACAGCAGCACAGCGGCACGGAGAACCGATTCGCATCGTCGAGGTTCCTCGTGCTGCCGTCCGAAGTGCATCGAGTACACAGCAACACGGCGCCACCGCTCCGGTAATTCGTTCCGCATGCGACGCGGTAGAATTCGCGCTCCAAAACGCGGATGCCATGAAGATACTATTGTCGAGTGTGGCTGAGCGGGCACGGCGTAAAGAGTTGGACCGCAGCACATTTGAGGCCGCCCGAGAACTCGCCAAAGTGGTCTATCCAAATAGGGGTTAACGCATACCCTGGCTCGGCGCTACCCCGTCAGATGCGAAGCATGTCGTGTTCCGCCTTCACTTGATGAGGCATGGCTGGCCATGCAAACAGGCGGCGGCGTCAATCCCAGCGTGACTGATCCTGACATATGAGAGTTCGGTTGGAATCAAACGTTTTGGACATGACGCGGCTGCCAGTGCCCTGTTTGCGTGAAATTGCAGATCAGCCTACTGAACTGGGATTATCCGCTGAACAAATGTGTGCTCAGCTGTGGCGAACTGTCCGTGCGAAGCGGTACTTTATGAGTCATGGAGCGTCTAGATCTGCAGCCGGCGCCCGCATGGGGCGGAATTGCGGCAGCTGCCGTGGCCGGTTCAGACGCCGCGTCTGTTGAACCGGCCGGTCCAATCGCTAGCGGCAGGCTGTCCATCATCGACGCCGCAGCCGGCCTCGCAGACTTCACTTCTGTCGCTGCCCAGCAGGGTCACGCGGCGGGGCTTCTTCTGCGTGTTGAAGCGTTGAGCACTGCAGCGGCCGCAGCAGTTAATTCCCTTGTTGTCGTTGATGAACTGAACGCGACACAGCTTCAATCCGTGGTGGAGTGACTGTGAGCAAGCTGGCGTTCTACCTCGCGGTCGTTAGCACCGTCGTTGCCATCATGTCACTCGCTGTGAGTCTCAATATCTTCCCACGTGGGCAGACTGAACACGCGATAAGGCCGTCGACCTCGTCCACGTCTGCTGCGGAGCCCTCAGAAAAGCACGACGCAGCAATTGAGGCGTGTGTTGGCCTGAGGAACTTCAAGAGCGGTGTTGGGATTGCGCGTGGCGCCTTCATCGATCGCGTCGACCGGGCCAATGACTGGGAATCATCACAAAGCCTGGGGGTGCAGGGCTACTACTTCAGCGCGGTGGGTGCGGAGTTGAACTATATGGCCACCCGGCTAGGTCCAGGCGTACCACGAGAAATTGTTGATGCGCTCGCTGGTGTCCGGCGCTCGATCGTGGCTGTGGTCGACGCAGATTTGCGCCGTGAACCCGCCTCCGTTTCCAACGACATGGTTGATCAGTACTCGAGTGCCCTGCGGGCCGCTGAAAGTGCATGCGAAGCAACGGGGGTCGGCTAATGGCCGCTTCACCACCCGCTCGTAGCTATTCACGCTTCATCGTGGCGCCCGATGTATGGCCGGTCACCCGCGAGCAATCTGAAGGACGGGCTGCTGCTCAACGTCGTCTGGCGATGGCGACTGCGGCTGCGGTAGATGCTCACCGGGTCGCCTTGCACGGCTTGCAGGTTGTCGGTGTGGCGCAGTCAAATGGTTTTGAAGCAATGCACGCTGCCTACAGGCGTATTCAGGTTCGGGCCGACGATAAGGCTGACGCGGATAAGGCTGCCGCTGATCTGATGCAGAGTGTTGCGGCGATCCAGATGAGTGCTGAGCTGATGATTGACACGATTGATGCTGAGGCACATCAACAACTGGTACACGTGCCGAGCAGAAGTCCCACGGCTATCAACATCATTACCAGTGCTGCCGCGCGGGCGCGAGGAATCGCAGTAGGGGCCGCCGATGAGATCCGCGCTTTAACTGTGCAATTCGTCCAGGGATTTACGCCTCTGCCGGAGGGACCCCCGAATGGCGATCCGTTTAGTACGGGCGATGACGATCGGTCGACCGAAAAGCGATCCGACGAATCGCCTGAGCGTCCACCCGAGGCAGCAGTGGAGACCGGTGATACGCAGCCTCGTCTCTCGGTGCCAGACCCGTCTGATGCCGAATCCAGGTCTGGTAACACTGCGCCGCGAGTCAGCACCGGGCCTACCCCTGGTCCTTCATCGCTGTCACCGCACCCACCGGCGCAGAGCGCCAGTCCTGCGTCCGTAGCCGCGGTTGGTGACATCGGAAGCAGTGGGGTAGGCCTCGCCGGACCAGGACGTTCCTCATCCATAGGCTCGTTGGCCGCGTTCGGAAGTTCGGCATCGCCGCTATCGGGATCGGGCACTGGAGGAATGTCGCAGTCGGGTTTGGTACGACCGGCAGTATCTGCATCGCCGTCTCCTGCTGTCGCGCTGCAAGGGGTCATGCCTGCAAGCGGTCCTGCGCCGCTGTCATCGGTCACCGGCGCTCAGACGACTAGCTTTCCTGCTGTCGTAGCCACTGCGACGCCGGCGCAGCCGGCGGCATCTCCGAGTGGAATCTGGCATCCGTCACTAGGAGCGACCACGGGTGCCGTGCCAGCGTCTATTGCCGGGCCGCAGGTAGTGTCGAGTACTAATCCCTATCCAGCGGTTTCAGCACCCTTGCTGCCCCCGGGGCCGCTGGGTCCGCCGCCTTCAGTTCCGGCCGCAATTCCACCGGCCGCCGGTGCTGTCCCATTGATTGGCGGCGCTCACACCTCAATGGCGCCTGCCGCCGCATCGGTCGCGACGGCAGCGTTGACAACTCCCGCCGCGACGCTGCCGTCCCGGGTAGCGGCCGCGGCGGCCCGGGACTTGGAACGGCGGCGCAACGAGTCGAGCGATCTACAGACGGTTAAACGGTTGGCGTGGGAACTGTTGTACGCCACCGAATCCTGCCGAACCTTCGCACTGTGGGCCGTCGGCCTGATGTATTCAGCGGCTGGCGATCGGCATGTTGTGGCGCTGACACATCACGGTGCGGGTTACGTCCCCGCGGGGATTGTGGTCCCTGAGGGCGTGCGGATGCTCTGGTCTGACCAAGCTATTGGAGAGGGCTTTCGTAGCCGATGGATCGGAAATCTCGATCCGGCTGCGACACTGATCGCCTTCGCAGAAGTCAAGGCCGCGGAGCCGGCTGGCTGGCGCTTAGCCGCTGCAGCGACCACCTGGTCTGACGTAACAGCGCTCATGACTGCCGCGCAACGCTGGGGTACTGAGTGGGCCACCTGCTCCGGCATGTCTATGCCCGCCTCGATCGGAAAACGGGACGCTATCGCCAACGCGAATACTACGCACCGATTGGAGCGGGAGTACCCCGACCTTTTCGAGCGTGTAGCGCAACTTCGTGCCAGAGGGCTTACCCAGCGAGCTGCCAAACTGGTCACGGAGGCAATCGTTTCCGACGCGCGCCTTGCGATCGTCGCCGACGGTGGCCCCCGAATTCCGCCGAACTTCGACTCGGTATGGCCGGCTGCAGCAGACGGCAAAGTAGACGCTTCGGACCGCGCCCGTTTCGCCGAAGCGGTTCAGCAGCAATGGTTCAGCATCGGAATGGTGCAGCCGGGTTGGGAAGATGAACGCACTGACACCGTCTGTGCAGAGTACAGGGGGCAATGGCTTATTTGCCGAGCGCTTGAGGTGGTCCTGGGGTGGATAGCTGACGACAACTGCGGAGCAATGCAGGCGGACCTGCCGCTGGAAGACATGATCTACGCCGCAGCACATGCCTACCTCGACAGTCGGGGAACCGGCTGGATTACTGCAATTTTCGACGCTGCAGGCGGTTCATCCTGATAATGGATTCGCTGCCTCAGGAGGTAGATGGTGAAGCTTGGCGCGCCGAGCTCGCGCGGCAGCATACGTATCTGGCGAACGTCGTCGATCAAGCATGTGCCTGGACGCGCGAGTTCCACGTTCAAACTGAGGTTGAGCTGTGCGGCAACTACACCTCACTAAAGAGTTATCCCCTGCTGGACTACGCGAACAGGCTGAGACAGCTCAGCTCAGCACTAAAAAGAGTGTGCGCAATTGCTTCGCTACAGCCTCCGCCGCCGACCTGGGACCGCACGACCCTGCATGCGCCCCCGGCTATAGCGGTGCCCGGGCGAGACCCAGATTGGCGACGGGCCGATTACTCGGAAGGCGGTCGGTACCTGCTGATGCTTCAGCCCACTTCGCCACACGGATACCCGGCTACCGCTCGTGAACAATGGAGCGCTGCCCTTCGCCTTGCGAGCCCAAGCGTCATCGAACGCGAAATCGGTGTGCCGCAACTAGTTGCGTACGGTTGGATGGCTCGATCGGAGTTCGACAAAGCATATCGGGTGGTGCACAGAGCGTTTCTCGACAGTGCGGCCGCCACGTTTGGTCGTGCGTGGGCTACCGGATCTCCCGAGGATGGAACTCGTTCAATGACCGTGCTGGTGAGTTGGATGAAGGCACTGACCGACCATGGGTGCTCCTTGGGTGATTGTGATTCCGTGCTTCGCGACATCGAGGTCGTAGACCCGCAAGCTGTCGCGGATTGCAGAGCAGTCCAGGAAGTTTGGTGCCCTCCCACGCCCTGACCTGCTCCGCCAGCTGATACAAGGCCGAATGCGAGAGTGGCGCCTGCGACAGTCTTTGGCCTCACGGTGCTTCACTGCTCTCGGGCATGTAACCGGTGAACTCATACTCTTGGACCAATCATGAAGATCATTGCAATGCAGGACCTCCTAGAGAACTTCGACGAAGTGCTCTTGAGCGTCGAACGAGGGGATTCATTCGAAATCCGGGCGGAGGATGGTCACGCCATCGCCCTGCTGCTGCCGATTCAGGATGAGCTTTAGGACCCAGCCGGCCCACCGAGGCGAGCTGCCACACGTCGACGCTTCGCCGGTATTGACGCATCATCAGACCGGATAAAACGGTATGCAATCAACTATCTGGGCACCTGATTCCCTGCCCACAGCGCACGGTCACGACGCTGCCGCCGGGCGACCCTCGCCAGCCTTCGCGTCGGCATTCAAAACTTTCTGCTGACTCCGGTCGAAGTTCGCGTTCTCGCTGATCTGCGTAAGCGAGAGACGCGAGGGTTGCGAGGCTCGCTGAGCCACAACATCTTTGTACGGCGGATAGATTGTCCACAGCAGTACATTCCTGCGGTTGCGCGCGCCATCATCTTCGATCACCCATCCGAGGTTGCGTAGAGCGGGTGCGTGCCTACGCAGCAGCCCAGAAACGTCGCGACCGTTCTTCGGCCAGTCCCTCGGTCGTTGCCAGTCGTCGTTGACCGGTGTGAGCAGCATCAGCAAATCACTGCCGGATTGACCAACAGCAGGTTCTAATGTCCGCGAGCGAAGCTGTTCGATAAACGGGTCGACGGACAAACTGTCCTCAGACAACTGATTGGCGCGCGACATGTACCGGCGTACGCCATTAGTCGACAAGATCTCGTCCACGGCCGCCAGCGTGCGACAGAAGTCCGCCATCCTGGGCGAGTCCTCAACTTTGATGGTCTCCAACCGATGGTGAACGGAGGCAGCCAAGTCAAGTAGTCCGCCAAAAATACCTGGTAGAGCTGTTTCCCACCGCTGTCGCATCTCGGCCTCTGACTGTCGCATTCTGGGGTCGATGCGTCGCAGCTCGACGATCGCTAGCCGCTCTGCCAGATCGGGTCGGATGGCGCCGACGTCGATTCCGTTGATAATCACGCATCGACGAAACTTGATGACAGCCAGATCGGCATCGGTATATAGAGACCGTTTCACCATGGCGTCGCCTGTCGCAGCGCGGCATAATGAGTCCGACAGCCACGGCGGGATGGCCGACAGGTTGTCCAGAGCAACGACCCACGATCCAGACGCGGCAACCGCCCATGAGTCCGCGTCCCGCGGCGCCTGACGAAAGGGGGCGGGCGAAGGATCGATGAGTTCGACCAAGCTCCGTGTGGATGTCGTTTTAGCGCTACCTTGCTCGCCAAACAGGGCTAGTACCGGATGCGGGACGTCGCACTGAACCAAAGCAGCTACTAGGAACGCGAGAAGAACTGGGCGGTCCTCAACGGCGACATTGACGAACTCCCAGAGCTTCGTCACATCCCCGCGGGAGCTTGGTGCCGGCATCGCCCCCGTCAGCTTCGTATTTCGGAGGAACCGCACCGGCGCAGTGGTAGCCATCGACCACCCACCGTCGCAGACTTTGATTACTTGACCGTTTGGATCTCCGGTGTCGATGTAGATCGTCCCGTGGTGGTCGGCAACGCGTAGGTTCAACTTGTCGGGTGCCTGCGTGGCCGCCAGACCTTCTAAAATCAGTGTGGCGTCGGTAAGTGCTTGGCCCCCGGCGACCGCACCGGTCTCGGTGAAGTAGCGAGCGGCGAGATCTGCCCGTAAGCCAGCCCTCCCACCACGCAGGAGTATCGCGAGGTGGGGTCGACTGCGTTCGGCGCCAAATGGTTCGCCGTCCTTGGAGACTCCGAGAACATAGCGTTCCCGGGCCATATCGACTAAGCGTGCCGCGACTGACTTCTTGTCCCCCTCCCCCCTGCCGCTCAAGGGTTTTCCTGCCCGTGGTGCTGTCGCTTATGGGCATGCTGCGCTATTCTCATGAGGAACTTCCGTGTGGCGTGATCGGGTGGTTCGAACGAAGGCCTCGGCTAGTCCCCGAGGTCTTTTTCGTGCGCAGGCACTAAGCGGCGTCGCCGCCTCCGCGGCGGGTTGCGCTCTCTCGCTCCGATATCCAGCGCAATACCTCGGCCCGCCGATAAACGACTCGGCGTCCCAAGGTGAAACTCGCCGGCCCAATATTCGAATGCCGCCAGTACCTCAGCGTCCCCATCGGAACTCCAGTGATGTCCGAAACTTCCTTCGCTCCTAGCAGATCCATCAAATTACTCCTCAGCTATGGTCGGTTCGCCTGAGCCAACAGTGACTGGTGACTTGACGGTCTGTCCACGACCACAGCCACATTCGCTTGAAGAAAAGGCTTTCAATGACTCAGGGGTCGTGACGTCTTCGGCGGGCTCATAGTCCGGCCTCCTGGCAACGAAGCGGATGAGGGGAGCGGAGTACTGCGGTACTTTCGGCGTATGACGACTCGAAACGAGCGAGCGGGAATTGACGACCGCTGGCACAAGCGAGTCAAGGCGCCGGACGGCGCGATGCGCACTGAGCGGTCTGCGGTATATGGCAAGGTGTCGCGATGGCGTGTCAGGTGGGTTGACGCCAGTGGAGCCGAGCGCACCAAGAGTTTCCAGCGTAAGCCGGATGCGCAGGCCTACCTAAATGGGCTGACCGCCGATGTGCAGCGCGGCGAGTATGTCGATCCGCGGAAGAGTGCGGAGACTTTCGGATCGGTGGCCGAGCAGTGGTTCGCCACCAAACAGCACCGCAAGCCGAAAACCGTTGCCGGATATCGCTCGTTGCTTGACACTGTGGTGCTGCCGAAGTGGGAAAGTGTTCAGCTGAAAAGGATTGACTACGAATCATATTCAACGTGGCTGGGGGCGCTGTCAGTCGACGGCGGGCAACGCGGAACCGGCCTGTCGGCAAGTCGGATCACCCAAGCTCATCAGCTGGTAGGCGCTGTCCTGAAGTACGCCCAACGGACTGGCAAGGTGGCGAAGAACGTCGCGTTCGAGATCAAGCGGGACGAAGATCTTCCCGAGCAAGGCGAGCGTGAGCGGCGCTACCTGACCCATGCCGAGCTGCTAATGCTGGCGAAGGCTGCTGATCGGTTCGAGACGTTGACGCTCGTTCTCGGGTACTGCGGACTGAGGTTCGGCGAAGCCGTTGCGTTGCGCCGCCGGCATGTGGGGGATCGGATGCTGACGGTGCGCTCGTCCGCAACAGCCGTCACCGGTAAAGGCATCGTGGAGTCAACGACTAAGACGAAGCGGGATCGTCACGTGCCTGTGCCCGAACCGGTTTGGAAAAAGCTCAAGGCCGAGCTGCCCGCCGACCCCAACGCGCTGGTCTTTCCCAGCCGAAAGGGCGGGTTCCTTCCACTCGGCGAATACCGCTGGGCGTTCGACAACGCGTGTGCTGATATCGGCATCGACGGGCTGGTACCGCACGGGCTGAGACACACCACGGCGTCACTGGCGATCAGTGCAGGCGCTAACGTCAAGGTCGTGCAGAGACTGCTTGGGCACGCGACCGCCGCGATGACGCTCGACCGCTACGGCCATCTTCTCAATGACGATTTGAGCGGTGTGGCGGACGCCCTGGGGAAGGCTATCGATAGCACTGCGGTATCACTGCGGTATTCAGAGCATCGTGACGAGGCGGAAACGGCCTAGATTACGCTCTGAACTGCAAAGCCCCCATAGCCCAATTGGCAGAGGCAGCGGACTTAAAATCCGCACAGTGTCGGTTCGAGTCCGACTGGGGGCACGAGCATATCCGCTGGTAGAAGGCTTGCAGGCAGCGTTGCCACGTTCGGCGCATGGGTTCCCTTACGCAACCGTTACGCAACCCGGCGCGGGCTAGCTGAGCCAGCCTGCGCCACAGCAAAGAGATTCCTTCGTGGCTTCCGCAGCATCGCTGAGCGTGCGGACAACGATGGGCCGCCCCCATAAACGCCCTGTAATCCGTCGGTGTCCGGTGGGACGATGAAAGCATGGCCGAAGACAATGAAGACCAACAGCCAGAACAGCCGGATGTGTACGTGGCTTCCAGTGTTATCAGTAGCGGACCAGAAACCGGGGCAATCGTGTCGGTTGCCAAGATCAAGGCGCGTGACCTGACTGACGATCACGTCGGCAAGTTTATTGCCGGTTACGACCCGGCAGTTGGTGCGAACGTGCCCGCGAAGATTCTGAAGGTACGGCACGTCAACGAGGGCAAGGCCCCGGGGGTATCGGTGCGAGTGCGGGTGTCGGCATTGCCAGACGGCACGCCTAACCAGGAAGAGCCTTGGCACGTGCCGTTCGACCACGAATTTGAACTCATGGAGATGATCGCCTACTGAAATCTGGAACCGCCACGGCGACGTAGTGCCCCGGCGTGGCAGCAGCCGATTTGTCGGCGGTCGCTGGGACGATGGATGCATGAGCGACGAGCCGGAAGACGCCGGGGTCGAGAACGACAGCGCCCCGGCGGAGGGCGAGTCATGGACGAACCCCATCCTCGCCGAACTTGAGCGGCGCAAGGCCGAAGTGCTGGCGATGCCGGGATACCAACTGAAGGTGGACCTGGAAGCGCTCGGAAGGGCGGGGCGAGTCATTTACAACAACGCCAGCGAGCTTCAGCGCCACGCCGGTCTGTTCCTTCATGGTGGACGCCATGTGAACACGATGACCGATGAATACGAAGACGAATTGGTCAGGTTTCTGCACAACTACCTGACTTCAGTGACGTCGCTGCGGGACTCGCAATACGTCGTCATGAACCACAGGTGGGGCGCGGAGTCAGAATTTAAGACGAAGACATATGCGACGAAACTGAAGGGAACCTTTGCAACGGGTGAGGCGGAGTTCATGGCGAAGCTGCGAAACTACTGCACACACCGCTCAATTCCGGTCCCTGGCATGGTCACGACGCTGTTGGGTGAACGTGGAAGACCGCCGCGATTCGTCAACGAACTGAAGTTGGACCGTGACGCGTTGCTTGAGTGGGACGGGTGGACTGGACCGGCGAAGACCTACCTGGAAGCTAAAGAGCCGCAGTTCGACTTGCTGCCGGTGATCGAGAGCTACATGCAGGCGGTGAGCAAGTTCTTCAACTGGTTCACCGATGAAGTCAACCGACAGTGTGCCACGATTAAAGACGAATACGTTACTGCTGCTATGGCTCTGAAGACCTGGTACGAACAAGAGACGGGCATCACCGAAGCGTTCCTGAACTCGTCCCCGCCGACACCGACGACTACACCAGAGCAGCGCGTACAGCGACGGGCGGCTGAACGTCGGCAGCGGCGGAAGAAGAACCGCCGCCGCTGACCCCAACCGGCCACGTGTTCTAGGCGGGTGACGGCGGGGAACAGGTTGCGCCTCGAAAGCCGCCGCCACCCTGGCCTAGGCCGAGAACGACTCCCCGCACACGAGGCAGAACACTGGGCCGCTGTCGACGCGCTCCTGGGGCAATTTCACCGGTTCCCAAGGATGGCAGGGCGATTCGATAATCAGCATGTCGTCGGGCTCGATAAGTGGAGTTGGCGCAGGCTGAGTATTCTTGCCGGGCGTGAACTTGATGTTCTTGGACCCGCGAAACGCCTTTTTCATCTCGTGATTGATGGCGTCCGTGGCATAGAACATTGCAACCTCTTGTCCGTACTGGACCTGCGCCTGCGTGAACCATTGGTCGTGTGCCGCCTGTTCACCGCAGAGGGGGCAGGTGTAGGCATGCGGATCAACAGCATCGGCGGGCCGCGCATCGGTTGGGCCGTTATGCCACTTAAATTCTTCTGTGCAGCTTGGGCATTCGCGTCGCAGGAACCCATCGGAATCTAGCGGGTACTCCACGGGTATCTCCATCGCTCGTCCCTATGTCTCTCTGCTTAATTGTTCAAATCGAGGAACAGCGATTCGCTGAAATCCTCTCCGCTCTCGGTCTGTCCTGTCACGATGAGGTCGAACGTGTCTGGTGCACCTGACGCTAGAGTGGCGTGCAGCGTGACAGTTTTCCCGACAGGCAGTCGTTCGAATTCCACAGAGCCGAGCCAGCCGTGAAACTCTCCCCTATTGGGCGACCGCAACTTGAATACTTCTTCGTGGCCGACGTTCGTTATCTGCACGCGACCGCTACCACCAGAACTCAGGTACCGGCCATCCAAGTGCCTCTGCCGCCTCGGCGTGGTGCTGGGCACCCTGCGGCCCATCGGACCATTGGGGGCCGGGGGAGGCGTGAAGTCCCCTGCGTTGAGCCAATCTGTGTTCGCGGTGTTAACTTCGCAACCTGCGTTCCGCAGTCGGCTCGCGAGTTCATTGCGCTTCGCCGCCGAACTATCCATGCGTATCAGGTGTCGACCCGCAACATCGCTGAACGGTCGCAGCGGACCCAGCTCCACGATGATCGTGCGGTCGGGATGGTGGCCGAGCGCCATTCCCGCCTCGAAAAGTACGTTAGGGCGGGCCTGCCCCTTCGGCTCTGTCTCGGGATCGTCGTCGCCACTTGCGTATTCAGGCCGTAGGTATGCAACGTCGTCGGGGGTCAGAAGGACCACGACTGCCTTGGCCATTGCGAAGGCCGCGTCTAAGGCCTGCCCGATGAACGGCGCACCCGACCCGGTGGCGCTAATTGCCGTACTCCACTCGATCGGGTCCAACCCGATGGCGCGAAGGAACGCGAACATAGCATCACGTGCCGCCAAGTTGCGGCCATGGACTACAAACACTTTCTTGGGGTCGACATCTGGCACTTAACCAGCATATTGGCACTCCCTGACAAGTTTGGGCGGGCACGCCGGTCGGCACCCGGCAAATGCGCGTGCGGATAGTTCCGTTACGCAATCCTTACGCAACCCCGAGGGGGCTAGCCCTAAAAGGGTGCTCCGAGGTCAGGTTGCTAGAGCAGCAACAATATGCAGTCTAACTGCGCGTTTGGTCTGGAATCGCGTTGCGAACGCTGAGGTCAGGGCAGCGGTCCGTACGTTCTTAAAATCCGCCCAGTGTCGGTTCGAGTCCGACTGGGGGCACTGTGAAAGCGCAGGTAGGGCCTGACTTCGGCTCGAACATGTGAGCAATTGCTGTCAGTGGCCGCTCCCTGCGTGGGCATCGCGTCAGCGAGGAACCACAACAGATACCTAGACTCCGAGAATGCGCATGCCCCGTCGAATCGCAGAGTTCAACAAGCGGGTCACCAATCCGGCGGCTCGCACGATTTCACCGTGGCTTCCGAATCTCGGGACGCTCGAGCACGTCGGGCGGAAGTCTGGTAAGCGATATCGGACGCCCCTTCTGGTATTCAAGACCGAGGATGGCTTCGCCGTCCTCGTCGGCTACGGCCTCCAGACGGACTGGTTGAAGAACGTGTTGGCCAGCGGACTGACGGTGTTGCGCAAGCGTGGACGGGTTGTTGCGCTCGTCAACCCACGGGTGGTGAGCAAGGCCGAGGCCGCAGCCCTCGTCGTACCGGGTTCTCGCCTGCTCTACCGAGCGTTTCCCTACAACGAGGCAGCCGTGCTGATGACGAGTGCGGGCTCGTCGGGTTGACCTTGTACCGCACCGGACTTGGAGCCGAGAAGACGGCTCGAACCCGCCCCAGTGGCGGTCCGAGTCCGACTGGGGTACAGGGTCGTGCGAGCCACAACCGCGGAATCGCAGACCGCGGAGGACGGTTCGATGGGGTCACCGCCGGCAGGTGTCGACCGGGTCGCCCGTGGTGACGGCGTCCACGAACCTCTGCATGTCGGGCACCGCAGGGTCGATGACTCCGCGGTGGTCGGTGAGCCGATCGTGGTGTCGGGCGCCGTCATTCTGCCCTCGGCGCCGCCACGCAATGGCGGCTGGCCGGTGATCAGCTAAGCGCACGGCAGGGAACGCACGGTGAGGAGTTGCCCCGGACGTAGTTCAGGTGCCGGGCTCTCACCGGCACATCCGGTCAGGAGTGTCAGTGCGACGAGACCGGAGAGGAGGCGCCGACTGCGGTCAGTCATCGAGCAGTTTCCGGCGACTGGACGCGATCGGACTCTGGGCCGTCAGGCCGCCGTCGAGCACCAGGGTCTGCCCGGTCATGTAGCGCGACTCGTCGGAGGCCAGGTAGACCATGGCCCAGCCGATGTCTTCGGGCGTGCCGATCATGTCGAGCGCGTTATGGCTGCGGATATCGTCGATCACGTCCGCGGAGACGTTGCCCCGCAGCGCCGGCGTCATGACGGCGCCCGGTGCGACCGCGTTGCAACGCACACCTTTCGGGCCGTACTGCGTAGCGATGTATTGGGTGAGCCTGATGACCGCCGCCTTGGCCGCACCGTAAGCGCACTGCAGGGTGTCCCCGGTCAGACCGGCGACCGACACCGTGTTGACGATGGAGCCGCCCCCTTCGGCGATCATCAGCGGGATCGCCAACCGGCAGGCGATGACGGTGCTACGCGCGTTGAGGGCCATGGCGCGATCCCATTCGGCCAGATCGAGGCGCAACAGGTCGAGATCCTTGCGGGGGTCGCTGCCCCCGACGTGGTTGCACAGCACGTCGATACCGCCGAACGCGGCGACGGCACGGTCGATCATGGCCATGAGGGAAGCCTCGTCGAGGACGTCGACCGCCAGCCCGACGGCACCGTTGCCGATCTCGGCAGCCGCCGCCGCGGCCGCGTCTTCGTCCAGATCGGCGATCAGCACCCTGGCGCCTTCGGCAGCCATCAGGCCGGCTGCCGCGTACCCGATGCCGGAGGCTGCACCTGTGATGACGATTCTCTTGTCCTGCAGACGGAGGTCCTTCGTCATCGCGTTCCACTCCCCACCGCGGCCGGCCACTGACGCCGACGTTAGACCACGGGCGGCGGCCTGACAGCCGGGCTGGATTATTGGCGCGTCACGCTCGAGTGCTGAACGGCAGCCGTACCGGTGCCATCCGCGACCCCGCTACTCGCTCACCCGAATGAGGACCTTGCCGGTCACTCCGCTCTCCACCGCGTCATGCGCAGCCGCAGTGTCCTCGAGCGGAAAGTAGTGCACCGGTAGGCCGTTGGCTTCGCCGACACCCATCGCGCCGTCGCGGACCGCGGCAGCCACGTCCTCGCGCGCATTCGCCAGCGCGTCGTCACCGACGGTGTAGAGGACCAGGAACTGGTAGCGAGCGTTGACCCACATGTTCGACATGACGTCGAGTTCCACGCTCCCGCCGCCGTCGTTGGCGTAGATCGAGATCGTCGCCCGGTTCGACACCACGGCCGCGTCGAGCGCAGCGTTCGTCCCCGGGGCAACTTCGACGACGATGTCGACCCCGTCGGGCGCAATCTCGCGGATCGCCGCTGCGGTGTCACCGGCCTTGTAGTTCACGATGTAATGGGCACCGGCCGAGGCCGCCAGCGCCTCCTTCTCGGGAGTGCTGACGGTGGTGATGACGCGGGCACCCGCCCAGCGGGCCAGCTGGATGGCGGCATGCCCGACCGCCCCGGCGCCGCCCGCGACGAGCACTGTCGCACCGTCGAGGACGCCGGGCGCCAGCCGCGACGGCCAGCTCTCGGCCACCGTGAGCGCCCGGTGTGCGGTGATGGCCGGCACCCCGAGGCTCGCTCCCACGTCGAAACCGACGGAATCGGGAAGCGGAACCACCGACGCGACGGGCAGCACGACGTATTCCTGGGCCGTGCCGTCGGGTCGCTGATGCTGGGCCATGAAGACCCAGACCCGGTCACCCACTGCGAGGCCGGTGACACCGGCACCCACTGCGTCGATCACTCCGGCGCCGTCGTGGTGGGGGACCACCTCGGGGAACTCGAGCTGCTGGCCCGGGTTCGTGCCCATCCGGTGCTTCCAATCGGTCGGGTTGACACCCGACAGCACGATGCGCACCCGCACCTGGCCCGTGTCCGGGTCGGGGACCTCACGATCCTGCAGGTGAAGAACCGAGCTGTCGCCTGTTCGAGAGTAGGTGATCGCCTTCATGAGACGCACAACGCGATGCGCGGCCGAGGATGTTCCAAGGGGCGCCGTCCTCGTCGTCAAAGCGGGGCACCGGGGTCACCTCACCGTGCTGTTGAAGCCCGACGTCCCGGCGCGTGCTCTTCTTGACCGGCCGTCATCACCCACCGGATCCCGCCGACGAGCACCCGCCCCGCAGCCCGCACCGCGGTGGTTTCCAGAGGCGGGAAGTACGGCAGCCACAGAGGCTTCCTCGCCCACGCGGGCAACATCGCCACCGCGGTGGCGGCCAGCACCCCGTACGGCGCGCGTGCCGGTAACGGCAACGGCGGCGTCAGCAACAAGAAGCGCGCGGCGTCGCGGGCGGCAGGGGTGCCGCGCAGCTCCGGACGGTACGCGGTGATCCGTTCGCGCAACTCGCCCTCGGTGCGGGGCGGGTCGAGGACTCCCAAAGCGGTTGCGACGCGGGCGGTGTCGGCGACGTAGGCGTCGCGGCTGGCTTGGTCCAGCGGTCGGGCCCCGTAGAGCTGATGCGCCAGCAGGAAACTGTCGATCTCAGCGATGTGCACCCATTCGAGAAGGTGCGGATCGCCGGCTTCGTACGCAGTGCCATCTGGTGTCACTCCGCGCACGCGGCGATGGATGCCGCGGACCTTGTTGACGGCCCGTTGCGCATCGGCGTCGGGCCCGAAGGTCGTGACCGCGAGGAAGGTGCTGGTGCGTTGCAGCCGTCCCCACGGATCGGCACGGTAGTCGGAGTGGTCGGCGACGCCGGCCATCGCCAAGGGGTGCAGGGACTGCAGCAGCAACGCCCGCAATCCTCCGACGAACATCGACGCGTCGGCATGCACGCGCCGGATCGGGCGGTCCTCGGCGAACCACCGCGGACCCGGTGTGCCGTGGATTCGTGCCCGGTTGTCCGGCCCGTCCGGGCCCGCGACCATCCCGAACACTGCGCGGCCCAGGCCGCTCCTGATCGCCGTCACTTCCCGCGCCAGCACCATGTCCTCGACGGTACGTGGCCGGTGGGGTGCGTCAGATCGAGTGGCCCCCGATTCCTATTGGATTCGCTTTTCTCAAAGAGGCGAGCCCAACGTTGCCGGCCTCCGCCCGCCAACTGCTCGGCCCGGCTGCTTTTGGGACTGCGACCATCACGCGCACTTTCACACTTCTCTAAAAGCCAGCTATTACTTGCAAACATCGAGGGTTGCCGTTACGGATAATCGTCCGTCGCGACCCGCGCGAAACCAGTGCGGCGGATAGCGAGCAATATCGTTCCCCCTCATGCGAAGATGCAGCTCACGGCAACCTTGGTGAAGGCAGTACAAAGGTAGCCGTCGCCTAATGCACTCGTGCGGTTAGCTAGTTTCGACACACACGCTGCTGGGTTAACGGACGATCGTCAAACCAGCGAAAGCTCAAGAGGGGGAGTATCAAGTTGATAGACGATGAGTTCTGGGATCGACTGGGCGCGAAGTACCGAGGGCGGGCCAATGCTTGGGAGCAAGAAAAATCGAAGGTTCAACAAGCTATTGCTGACATCGAGTTGCGTATAGCAGATCGCTACCAGATAGAGACGCCGATCGGCATCGGCGGGGCGGGCATCACCCTACTCTTGAAAGACCGCGAACTCTCTACAGATGCATACACAGCCCATGCAGTCCTCAAGCTGCCGCGTCCGTCTGATAGCAATAACGCGATTGCGTACAGAGAGACCGAGCGTTTGGCGATGGTTCGGCATCCAAACATAATGAAGATCGTTTCCCGGCAGCAGACACCGCAAGGAATTAATTACTACATTATGGAGCATCTTGAAGGTGTAAAGGATGCTCATGAGTACATAGTCACGAATTCATGTAATGAGGATGACCTGCTCCGCGTGGCCCTTGGGACTGCGCGTGGGTTAGCGCACATGCACTCTCGACTCGAACCACTGGTGCATTCAGATATAAAGCCTGAGAACATATTCTGCGCAGCAAACGGTGACGTTGTAGTGGCTGACTTCGGATTCACTAAAGTCGTCGCTCGAGAGTCGCGCAATACCGAGATGGTGGGTGGC
The DNA here is from genome assembly GCF_010728325.1 of Mycolicibacterium poriferae. Next base: position 5,059,453 of record NZ_AP022570.1, on the reverse strand, counting down.
ACACACGGTTATAAACACCCGCGCTTCGAGCGCCTGTTGCGTCAGCTTGGCGAGGATAAGTTGTCGTATTCAGACCCGGCCAGGGAGATGACAAAGCCCACCATTCAAATCGACAGCTCGGAGCTTGACCCAATCTTCGACATGTATTCCTTGGGCCTAACTTTCCTGATACTTCTACGATTTCTAGAGCTTGTGAACCCCAAGGGGGTTAGCCGTTACTTCCATCGCTACTTTAAGCTATTGGCGCATCGCATGCTGGATGGCAACCTTCCGGAGGCTCGGAGAGGTGTAGAGGAAATACTTGACAGCTTGAAGAACGAGGATTGGTTTCCGGCAGCAATTGATACCCGCCCGATAGTAGATTTCGATGTTGCTGGTTTCAATCAGCACTCAATAAAATCAGTGTCGTATCGCAGCATTGACGAAGTAGTTTCTGATCTTGAAAAGGTCAGTGGTCAGCACAACATCGCGGCGGCAGTCCCGGAAATGAAACACTCCGTTCCAGATACGATCCAAGTCTCCTCGCATGGACCCACACCGTTTACCGGCTCTTCGTGAATGAGGGTGCACTGATAGCTGCGGATATTCGCGCGCGGGTTGATCGTGTCGGTGAGCTGAGGCGGGGCCTCGGTGGGTGACGATGCGGGTTCCTACACACGCCCACCACGCCACCGAGGGGTCCCGTTGTCCGAGGTTACTGCCTGCCCGCGCTCTGTTGTTGCCGACACGATCATGCGCACCATCGAGTTGGGGGTCACGATCACCGATGCCGCGGTCGACGAGAAGCAGACGACGATCTTCTGCAGACCGGTGGTGCGGGATCCGCGTTGTCCGGACTGCGGCCGCGACGGCGCATATCGCGACACCGTGGTCCGGCCGTTGACCGATCTGCCGGTGGCCGGCTATCCGCTGGTGCTGCAGGTTGCCGTCCCGCGCTATCGCTGCCTCACCGCGGCGTGCGGGCGCATGGTGTTCAACCAGGACCTGGGCAAGCTGGCCGCACCGAGATCGTCAACGACGCGCCGCTGCGCCCGGTATGTGTTGCGGCGGTTGATCAACGACCGCACCACCATCTCAGCGATTGCCGCTGAACTGGGGGTGTCCTGGCACACGGTCAGCACGATCGCCATGCAGGCGACCGCAGCCCTGATCGAGGCCCACGGCGCTGCTCGACTTGACGGCGTGCGGGTCATCGGGGTCGACGAACACCGCTGGGCGCCCCGCCGGCGCGGCACCGAAGGCTTTGTCACCTTGATCATCGACCTCACACCCGTCGATGACGGCACCGGGCCCGCACGGCTGCTTGACCTGGTGGCAGGGCGCTCGGCGGCCGCACTGGCGACCTGGCTGGCTGAGCAGCCGCCGGCGTTTCGTGACCAGGTCGAGGTGATCGCCATGGACGGCTTCGGCGGCTACAAGACCGCCGCGACCGACGAGCTGCCCGAGGCCACCGCGGTGATGGATCCCTTCCACGTCGTTGCGCTGGCCGGCGCCAAACTTGACCTGATCCGCCAACGCATCCAACAGGCCACGTGCGGGCATCGCGGCCGCACCGGTGATCCGCTCTACGGGTGCGGCGCACCCTGCGCACCCGCTTTCCGCTGCTCACCAGCCGCCAACAGACACGGCTGGAAGCGGTGTTCGCCGACGACAACCACCTCGCGGTCCAGGTGACCTGGAGCGTCTACCAGCGCATCATCGCCGCCTACGGCCACCCCGACCGGCGACGCGGCAAGACCATGATGATCGCGATCATCGACTCCCTGCGCCGCGGCGTCCCCGAGGCCCTCGAAGAACTCGCCCAGCTCGGCCGCACCCTGCACCGCCGCCGCCACGACGTGCTGGCGTTCTTCGACCACCACACCTCCAACGGACCCACCGAAGCGATCAACGGCCGCCTGGAAGCCCTGCGCCGCAACGCGCTCGGATTCCGAAATCTGGCCCACTACCGCTGGCGCTCACTACTACACAGCGGAGCCCTGCACGCACTGGTCAATGCACTCTGAATTACGAAGAGCCCGTTTACCCCTCGCGTGCGCGAACTATTGAAGACAGCGGAACTGTCGGCTCTGGAGAAAATCGACCAACTGGGTTTGGTGAGGTTGGTGTACCCAGTTGCATCTCACTCCCGGCTCGAACACACACTTGGCACCTTTAATATGACGGTGAGATACGCGCGCGCGCTCTATGATGACCCCCTTAGCCCTGCCTTTCGCCAGTTCATGAGCAGCCAAGATTTGGCCACACTCTTCGTCTGCTCGCTTGTGCATGATTGTGGCCACTACCCATTGGCGCACGATCTTGAGGAGGTGGATAACTCTGTCTTCTCACATGTTAAGCGCGGTGAGAATCTTCTGAGGAGCGACTCATCGATAAATCGCATACTATCGGCGCCTCACACTTCGGAGGGCGATCTTGGTTGGGGCGTCGATGTGGAAACGGTGCGTCGCGTCCTCTTCGAGCCGATCTCATCACTTTCGTTTAAAGAGTCCTTGATGCGTTCGATTATCGATGGGCCAATAGACGCTGACAAACTTGACTATTTGACACGTGATTCCGAGAACCTACGTTTACCGTACGGACGTGGAATCGATGTAATGAAGCTAACGCAGAGTCTTACTGTCCTTATCAACTCCACCGGTGCGCGCGCGCGTGGGCACATCGGGATCCATGACAAAGGCCGCATTCCAGCGGAAAGTCTAGCTTTTGCACGGTATGCTCTATACGGATCTGTTTACTGGCACCGAACGCATCGTACTGTGAAGGCAATGCTGAGCCGGATTGCGCTAAAGGTCTGCCACGATTATGCGATTAGGCATGGAGATCAACAGTGGCGGCGAGCACTAGGTACTGAACTGAAGAAGCAACTCGATATTGCTAGTGTCGGTGGCGAATCACCGGTGCAGGGGGTCTTGTTTGGCGAGTCGAAGCCAGTGCCGGAGCAGTATCCAATCGTCTACTTGGATGCTGCGACAATCAGCCTGATTAAGTGGTTGGTGAGAGAAGCGGGCGAAAGCTATCGCGAGTTGGGAAGATTGTTAATTCAACGCACTCTATATAAGAAGGTTTTGGTCGCGACGCGTTCTCGAACTGAGAACGTTGAATTGTGGCGAAAGATCGACTCCATATACTCTGGCTTGGGTGAGAATAGCCTACAACGTTTCGACCTCGTTGAGCACTTGCAAACGAGCATCGCAGACAGAGTCAAAGACTGGAATCAATCGACTCCATCGATTGAGACTGGTGTACCAACAACTGTAGTTTCGGAATTTATTGTTCGGTCGGCCAGCGAGCCGCTCGTGATTATTGATTATCCTCCTACGAAAGATGGCGCAAGCAGGGGATTGGAGTTTCTGCGTGAAGACGAATGGTCTGGGGCGTCGCCGGGCAGCCTTTCGATATCCTCGCCGATCGAGACCTCCAGCGTCTGGGTGGCTTTGGCTGAACAGCAGCGGGTGAGCACTGGAAAGCTCCGAGTATTCATCCACCCTAGGTTCGCGAGGTTGGTTCGTCAGGCACTCGGGCGGGATGAGGTCATGGCCTTGTTGGTAGATGCGCTGGACGCGGTGGCTGACGGTAGGCGGCCTAGGCAGTAGCGGTCGTGGCGATCGACCTAGTGGCGGTTGGCGGCTCCGAGAACGTGCTCGGGCTCCCGGTGCCCGCACAGCGCGAAGGGGGCGCGGCGCGGCTAACCGAGACGCGAACCCGCTGAACTCGATGCGTGGGCGGAACGCTGTCATCGAGGGGTTCGACGATCCCGATGACATCGGTGTGCCCACCACGGGGATTCTTCGCGGGACATCGTCCAGCACGGCTTCCATGACGTCGAACCTGAGTTGGGTCACTTTGGTCAATATGCGAGAACGGCAGCGCGTTGACCTGCGGTGATGTTTCGGCTTAGTGCACATGCTAGGCACTAATTTGGGTCGGTAGGCTGCCTGGGTGGTCTGGATTCGGCGGGTGCGCACCGCCTCGGGCGCGACGGCGGTCCAGATCGCCGAATCCGTCGACGGGCGCCGGCGGATCGTCCGCCATGTGGGTTCTGCGCGTGATGACGCTGAGCTGGGTCTGCTCATCGAGGAGGCCCGCCGGCTGTTGGCCGATGACAGTCAGGGTGAGTTGGATCTGGGCATTACCCCGAAAACCGTTCGGGCCCATATGGTTGCCCCGCCAGGCCAGACATTGTTCCCCGACCAACCCATGCCGCGACAGTTGGTGGTGCGCCCGCAGGTGCTCAAGAGCAGCAGCGGCCTGCTGTATGACCCAACTCGGGACAGAACAGGAGACCAGCACAGCGGCACTGACCGCCTGAATTATCACATCGAAGAATCACACGACGACGCCGTACACCACGTCCGTGGACTTGACCGGTGAAGGTCAGTCCCAGTACCGCGGCGATGATCACCGGCCGCCCGGTGCGCGCCATGTGATCACGATAGCTCTGTCGGCGATGCTCTTCGTGACCATTGCACGACAACAGGGTTGGCGACTACGTGACGAGGGTCGCTGTCGTCCGGAAGTCGATCCTGGGTAGCGACTGCCCGGCTGCCACTGGCTGGGCCGACGCGTGGTGAGGCCGTGTCGGTCAGGGGAGCTGGGTCGGGCGGTCGTCGGCTGAGACGACCTCCGCCGCGCCGGTCCACCGGTCGCTGCTGGCGGCATGAACGGCGGCGGCCTTCTCGGCGGATTCCCGGTCGGCGTGCGGCGGTTCGATGGGCTTGCGTTCACCGTCGACGATGTGGACGACCATCCACCCACGGTCATTGTGCTCAATCTCGACGGTGACGTTATCGGGGCGATCCTGTGATCCAGTCATGATGGGGAAATACCCTCCGTCAAGAATGGCGAATCGCCGTGCAAGGGGGCACTGCTCCACCAGTTGTCCCGCATGCGCTGCGCCAGATCCGACCAGCCGTCACGGCGATTGCGTCGCCGAGAAACCACGAAGCCCCGGCGCAATGCCGGGGCTTCGGGCTGCGGGGTTTGCCGGAAATTACTCCGCGGAGTCGGACGAATCCGAACCGGTGTCGCTCGCGGATTCCTCCCCGCCGGAGGACGAATCCGCGGCGGTGTCGTTGTCCGACTCGGAATCCGACTCGCGAGCGTCCTCCGCGCTCGCCTCGTCGGCCTCGTCGGCCAGCGTCGCTTCCGTGGCGGCCTCGTCTTCGGTGACACCGTCATTCTCGGCGGTCTCCTCGACGACGGGGCTCACTTCGCCATCCCCCTGCACGTCCGTGGCGTCGACGGTCGTGGCGCCGTCGCTGCCCTCGTCCTCGGTGACGTCGGCGCCGGACCCCTCGACCGGTGCCTCGGGGACGTCGTTGACGTCCTGCGTCAGAACGGGGGCAGCGGCAACGAACGACCGTGCCGCCACAGCGGGCACGTCATTGCGGCTGTAGGCCTTGTCGATCTTGGCCTTGAGCTCGGCTTCCCGTGGTGCCAGGCTCGGAAACAGTTGCACCAGAGGAAGTTTCCTGGTCGGAACCAGATAATGGGTGGTCGTGCCGCCCTTGGTGTTGACGTCGACCGTGATGTTCTCGGTCGGAACATTCGCAAGGTCGGCGTACATCACCGGCACGTGGACGAAGATGGAGCCGGCGATCGCGTTCATGATGGCCAGCACGTTGAACGGCCGGTCCGGGAAGTCGGCCATGCCGTCGTATTCGCCGGTGACGACAACGATGTCGTATGCGGTTTCCGGAGCCGGCTGATACGTGTAGTCGTACTTGCTGTTGTAACGCGCCTTGTCGATCAGCTTCTGTCGGCTGGAGTCGGCCACCACGACGAACGTGATCTGGTCCCTGCCGGGGGCGTCGGCGTCTGCAGCCATCTCGCGCAGCACCTCGTTGACGACGAGGGACCCGGCCGACAGGCCGACGACGGTGACCTTCTCGCCGCCGACCACATTGCCGTTGGCATCCTTGGCGAGGCGGGCAAGTGCCGCGTCGATCTGGGCGTCAAGATTCGCTTTACCGACGTTGATCGACGCGCCGAGCGTGAGATCGCCGCGTCCGGTGTACGGTCCCGCCTCGGCGGGCCACTTGACGCTGACGCGCTCTTGGTTCTTCAGCGCACCGCCGAGCAGCGGTGACATCAGCATGTCCGATAGTTGCGGCGTCGAGATTCCGCCGATCACCAATGCTGAGCTGGCCCCCCAACCGGCCGTGGCTGTGGACACGGCCAACGCGACGGAAGCAAATGCCGTGCCGCAGGCGATGCCTGCTTTGCGCATGTTGATACGCATGTATACCCCTGGATTACTGAAGAAGGTGAGATTCGCCGTGATCGGCGCATCGGAAGCATATGGGTGGAATGCAGACACGTATAGAGCAAAGTTTCTCTTCTCTAATTTACGTAAGTGTGGCAAACACAACGATGCAGAGGTTGAGGCGAACTTAGCCCGATATAAGACCACTTCAAATCTGAATCTGGTTCGTGTAATTCTGCGCAAAAAGGCCATTGTGGAAAATATATTACGGCTTTGAACAAGATCCAGTCAGCACAGTCGTACGCCAATCACGATCACGCATCGGGCATGTTGGCCGACGAGGTCGCGGTCGCCGCATCGTGATTGGCCCGCGGGGTCGTCGCCACCGCACCGGTGACTCAGCGCGCACGGGCTCTTCAGCAAATGCGTGGAAGGACGGTCTGCGCCCAGCCGGAGCGTGGAGTCGCGGCGGCCCGGATGCCGACGTCCCGGGTGGTTGCAGTCACACCGATAGCGCGTCCGCGATTGCGAGCCCAAGCCGCCGACCCGACAGCCACGCTGATTCGACACGCGGGGCGCCGGTCGGGCACCACGCATCACCGCAGACCCCCACCAACCGCGGACGGTCGATCAGCGCGAATTCAGCCTGGCCGTGGGTGCCCGCGGGCTTTGCGAACGTCCATCGGTGCACATGCGTCCACACCGGTTTCTCGGAGACGCCGAGCGTGCGGTCCAGCGCAGCCAGCACCGGCGCCGCCGCGCCCTCAGGCCGGTCGAGATGTTCGCGGGCCCGTGCCGCGGTGGCGTGTGCGACGAGCACGGCCGCGCCGTCGCCGCGGCGGGCACCGTCATCGGCGATGAACGACACGTCCGCGTCGTCGTTGACGAAAACGGCATCGGCCACGGCCCAACGCCGTTCGGTCCAGCCGGCCGCCACGGCGATCACCGGCTCGAAGTCCACCCAGTCACAAGCGTCCGGGGCCAGGCGGGCGGCCTGCGGGTCGGGCATCGCCAACACCACCGCGTCGTGAGACAGCTCGTCCAGAGAGTCGATCGGCCGTTCGAAGCGGACGTCGTCAGGCAAGAGGTCGCGCACCAGCGAACGCAGCCCGCCGGACGTCGCGAACCGCATGGGGCCTGTGGTGACGTCACGTCCCTCGGAAGACACCACGTCGAAGGTGTCGGTCCAGCGATGGGCCAGGCCGCGGTCGATCCACCCGTCAGCCACGGTGGCGAACGCGGGATCCTTGACGGTGAAGTACGCGGCCCCCATGTCCACGCGGCGGCCGTGAAGGGTTGGCGAGGCCATCCGTCCGCCGGGACCGCGGCCCCGCTCGAAAATCTCGACGCCGATGCCGCGCTCCCGGAGCGCTTGTGCACACGCTGCCCCGGACAGTCCCGCTCCGACGACTGCGACGCGTGCTGAGGCCATGCCAGCGAGGGTAGCTGCGGCCGGCGGTTGTTCTGCGGGAAGCGAAACGAGGCACAAAAATGACCAGATTCGCAAATGTGTCTAGTCCCGCATGGCGGTGCTCTACGGTGAGCGCGGCTGTCTATGACGCAGTCGTCAATTTCGAGATTGGGAGTGCAATGGCGCAGTTGTCGGTGTGGATGGGTGCGAGCGTGGTGGCCGCTGGAATGTCGGCGGCGTTGATCGCCGGCGCTGACACCGCGAGTGCGGACACCGACACCACCGGCGGCAGCACCAGTTCCGTCGACAGCGCCACCACGGCCGCCGCCGACGACCCTGACGGCGAGTCCGACGGCACCGGCGAGGCCGGTGATGTCGGAGCCGCTGGCGCCGACGAGGACGACGCTGACGCCGAGGACTCCGACGAGACGGAGCTGACCGACGAGCTCACCGACGAACTCGACGATGCCTCCGACCCGGACGATGTTTCCGACCTGGTCGACGCCGTCGAGGATGTCGATGCGGCGGAGGATGTCGATGCGGTCGAGGATGCCGAGGAGCAGACCCGGGCATCCGATTCAGGACCCGCATCCCAGCCGACTGTCGACGACGTCACCGACACGGCTCAAGCCGCCGACCCGTCCGAGGGTGACGCCGTCGCCCCGGAGGCTGAACCAGACCTGCTGGAGGGCGAACCCGACAAGGCCGACGGGGCCACCGCCGCTCCCCGCGACTCTGTGACCGCTGAGCCGGAGTCCGTGTCCGAGGCGCCGTCCGCGTCTCAGCTAGCTGCCGACACCGTTGTCGCGCAACGGACGTCGTCGGCACTGAGCGCCCCGCAGGTCATCGCGGCGCCAGAGCCGCGAACACTACAAGAGGTCATCCAGTCGCTGGTCATGGACATCATCGGGGTGGCCGTCCGGTTCGTCTCCGGCCCGCCGATTGCCGCACCGGGCACCGACGTGACCGTGCGCAGCTCGAGGCTGGAGATCACCGAGGGCCGATACGTGCGCGCGGACTGGTACTACCCCGACAGCGACGAACCGCCGCAGCGGTTGATCTACCTGCAGCATGGCTATCTCGGTGTCGGCCCGATGTACAGCTACACCGCCTCCTGGCTTGCGCACCGCACCAACAGCATTGTCGTGGCGCCGACGTTGTCGTCGAATCGGTATGTCCGAGATGGGTTCTGGCTCGGCGACGACCAGGCGCACCGAGCCACCGCCGACCTGCTTCTCGGTGACCGGGAGGCGTTGACGGCCAGTGCGGTGGCCGCCGGTTTCGCCAGGAAGTACGGCTCCGGTGCCGCGTTGCCCGAGACGTTCACCTTGGTCGGGCACTCCCTGGGGGCCGGGGTGGCCGCAGGCGCGGCGGGATACTACGCCGACGCGGTGATCGCGAGCGGCGCCACCAACCGGCTCGCCGGCATCGTCTTGCTCGACGGGGCTCCGCCCGGAGATGTGCTGGGTCGGGCTCTGGACAAACTCGACGGCCTCGGCGTCGACATTCCGGTGCTCGAGCTCGGTGCGCCGCGGGAAGAGGGTTCCCGCCGAGTGGATGAAGCCCTCAACGGTCACCGGCCCGGACGCTTCAACGGGATCGTCCTCGACGACGGCCAACACTTGGATTCGATGCAGGGCGGAAGCTGGCTCATCCAGCTGGTCTCATACCTGTATCAGGGATTCCCGACCGAGCAGAACAAGGCGGCGGCGCAGACCATCATCGCCGGGTGGGTCAACGACATCTTCGCCGGGCGAATCGACCCGACGACGGGTGTTTGCGACGGTGATGATTGCGCCGGCATCTACGCCGCCCCCGGCCAGACGGTGTCGATCGAGACGCCCAAGGGGGCGGCCACCGGTGCGGTGATCGGCAGCGTGATCGCCCCGACGAGCGTCGAGTTCCAACCGCTGGCGGCGAACTCGTTGATGCTCACCCGGTCACCGGCCATCAGGCTGCTGATCGGAGGCTGACCCGCCGGTCAGACCAGAAGAATCCGACGGTCCTGCAGCTCCTCGCACCGTCGAACCTCTAGGGGGCTCGCCGCGAATCGGGTGCGGCGCCGGGCTTCGAGCACGAAACGGTCGTCCACGAAGCCCTCGTCGATCGAGTCCCGGTCTGCGAAGCGATCGTCAACGAAGTCCGCGTCAACGAAGTCCGCGTCAACGAAGCCGTCTTCCATGAAGCCGTCATGCACGAACGCGCCGTGCCGTCGGCGTGCCGCCCGACGGTCCTGCTCGGCCATTCGCTCGACGAAGTGGGTGACAATCCAACCTGTACCGCACAACGCCAGCGCGAGACCGAAACTGAGTGGTGAACCGACGAGCATCGCGACCAGGGCGAAGGTGCCTGAGACAACCGAGACCATGATCGCCGCCGAGTGGATCACGGCATACCGACGTCGCCGACCGGTGGTTGATGTGCTGAGTGTCATGTGTCGTTCCTCCACTCACAGCGATTCCCATCGGTCTGCACAGCGAAACAACATTCATGTGATTCGTCCGAAATGACGTGTTCAGAACGCGTCGGCGGCCAGTAGCCGACAGGCGGTGTCGAGGTCGGTCAGGGCGTCCTCGACGGCGAGTGCGCCACCGACCGTCCACGTCATGATGCCGAAGGCGGTCTGCTGGATGAGCCGTGCGCGGCGTACCTGCTCGACGGTGGGGGCGTCGGCCCCAGCAATCTGCAGGATGAGGCCACGAAGGGTGGGGTCGTCCGCGTCCTCCGATTGTGCCCGCACAATTTGGGTGGAGGTGATCATGGCGTGGGCGAGGTGTCTGTGTTGCAGCAGATCACCGCAGGCCTTGACCATCAGCACCGCGATGTCGTCGACAGCGTGACCGGTCGGCGTCGGCGGCTTGAACAGCGACACCTGCGCGGTGAGGACCGCGGCGAAAATGTGGTGCTTGGACGGGTAGTAGCGGTACAGCGTCCGCAACGCGACGCCGGCCTGGGTGGCGATCTCCTGGGCGTGGATCCGGTCCAGTTCTCTTGCCGCGCCCAGTCGTATGGCAGCGGTCAGGATGGTTGCCCGCCGACTCTGTTGCTCGTCGCTGGCCGGCTGCGCGGGCGCCCGGCCGTCACCGATCCGCGCCACCGCACCAGTATCGGCTTCCGTCGGCGACATGATGACGCGGTACCGATCAGTGGGACCGGCCGCGCGAAACGCGCCGTGCGGAGCCACGATCGGCTGGTGTCCTATGCGAAATACGGTCCGTGGGCGGTGATCGCGGGCGGTTCGGAGGGCGTCGGCGCCGAATTCGCGCGGCTGCTGGCCCAGGCGCAGGTGAATCTCGTTCTCATCGCCCGCAAACCCGAGCCGCTCGAGGCGACCGCGGCGGCCTGCCGCGACCTGGGTGTCGAGGTGCGCACCGTGGCAGTCGATCTGACCGACTCCGCCGCGGTGGGCTCGGTACTGGCCGCTACCGACGGCCTGGAGGTCGGTCTGCTGGTCTACAACGCCGGAGCCAACACCTGCAGCGCGGAGTTCCTCGACGCCGACCTCGCCGACTTCGGCCGGGTCCTCGACTTGAATGTCGTGACGATGATGGCGTTGGTGCAGCACTACGGTCGGGGGATGCGGGACCGCCGCCGCGGCGCCATCCTGCTGGTCGGGTCGATGGCCGGTTACCTGGGCTCGGTTCGTCACACCGTGTACGGCGGGGTCAAAGCGTTCGGGCGGATTTTCGCCGAGGGGTTGTGGCTGGAGCTGCGCGACTACGACGTCGACGTGCTGGAACTGGTTCTCGGGGTCACCCGCACGCCTGCGATGGAACGGGTCGGACTGAACTTCGACGTTCCCGGCCTGCGGGTCGCCGAGCCGGCAGAGGTGGCCGCGGAGGGTCTGGATCGGCTGCCCCACGGGCCGGTGCACATCGCGGGCGGCAACGCCGAGGACGTCGTCCGGCGCAACGATCCCGACCGTGCGCGGGTGGTCGCGGGCACCCACAAGATGATGCAGCGGCTGCTCGGTATCTCGGATTAGCCGCGCCCGAGAACCTTTCTGGTCTCCGCTGCGGCCTCGACCACCAGGTGTCGGTGCCGGTGCGTGAATCGTGTTGCCTCGACGACGATCCCGACCGATGCGCCCGCTCCGACAGCGGCGGCCACCGACACCATGCCGGCGGTGTGGTCGCCGTCGCGGACCACCACGCCGTCGCGGACCCGGTGCAACTCAGCCCACCAGCGTGGTCCCGGCCGGAAACCGGATCCACCTTGTTCCAGCGCGGTCTCGACGTCTTCCGGGCTCATTGCGGCCAGCGCCGCAATCCCGAGTGCCACCCCGTGGGCCGGTGCCCGGGCTCCCACCGCGGTGGGCACCCGTTCCGCCGCGGACCCGCCGAGCTTGTCGAGGTGGACGATGTCGCCACGGTCTACCGCGCCGAGGTGCACCACCGCCCCGGTGCGCATCAGCAGTCGGTGCAGTACCGGTGCGGCGGCGGTGCGCAGCGCCAGGTCGCTGACCGGTGCGGCCGGCGAGGGCAACGCCCGCACCCCCAACCCGTAACCCCGTACGCAGTGGGTCAGCCAGCCGAGCCGCACCAGCTGGTCGAGAATCCGGTGTGCCGAGGAGCGGGGAAGGCCGGTGCGGCCGGCGATCTCGTCGAGTGTCAACAGATGGGCGCCGCCGGCAAAGCAGTCGATGATGACGGTGAACCGGTCCAGCATCGACGTCGGCGCGGGATCGCTGAGCGCTGCGGTCATCCACCACCTCATCGCCAGAAACGAGAATTGATTCTACCGAGGTACGGTAACGGTCCCGATCACCGGGACGCAAGCGCCACCCGTCCACCCGAACGGTTACAACCACAAGGTGCGGATCGGACTGTCCACACCCGTGGTCATGCAACTGCCCGGGGTGTCCTCCGCGTGGGAAGAGCGCGCCGGCGCCGACGAACTCGCGCGCATCGCCCGCACAGCAGACGAGCACGGCTTCGACCACCTGACCTGCCCCGAACACGTCGCTGTCCCGGCGGAGGAGGCGGACCGGCGCGGCGTCACGTATTGGGATCCGTTGTCCACGTTGAGTTTCCTCGCCGCGCACACCAGACGCCTCCGGCTGGTCACCGCAGTTCTGGTGCTCGGCTACCACCATCCGCTGGAGATCGCCAAGCGCTACGGCACCCTCGACCGGATCAGCGGCGGGCGACTGGTGCTCGGCGTCGGGGTGGGCTCGCTCGCCGCGGAGTTCGACCTGCTCGGCGCCGACTACGGACGGCGAGGTGAGCGCGCCGACGAGGCCATCGCCGCCCTGCGCGCTTCCATGTCGAGCCCCCGGCCCCGGTTCGACGGCGAGTTCTACCGCTTCGACGGATTCACCGTGCAACCGTGTGCGCAGCAGGCACGGGTGCCGATCTGGGTCGGCGGGCGCACGCTGCGCTCGCTGCGCCGCGCCGCACATCTCGGTGACGGCTGGATGCCGTTCGGTCTGCGCACAGCGCAGATCTCGGACATGCTGGCGCGCGTCGATACCCCCGCCTCTGTCGACGTGGTGCTGCCCACCGGACGGGCCGTCGACCCGTTGGGTGACCGCGTCGGCACCTACGAGCGACTGACCGCGTTGCGCTCGGCCGGTGCCACCGCCATCACCTGCACAGTGTCGGCGCAGTCGGCCGAGCACTACTGCGACCAACTCGGGGCGCTCAGCGAAGTGGCCGCCGAGATCACCGAGGAGGCGATGTGAGCGACGAGCGTCTCGACGCACTGGAACAACGACTTCAGGCACTGGAGGACGAGCGAGCCATCAGCCGCTTGATCGCCGCGTACGGACCACTGGTCGACAGCGGCGATGCGGCAGCCGCAGCCGATCTCTGGGCATCCGAGGGCACCTACGACGTCGGTGACTGGGTGATGTTCAGCCGCGCCGACGTCGCGGCGATGGTTGAATCCGAGGCGCATCAAGGATTGATCGGCCGCGGCTGCTGCCACTTCTTCGGGCCGCCGGTGGTCACCGTCACCGGTGACACCGCCGTAGCGGTCTGCGAATCCGTCTTGATGGTCCGCGGCGACGAGCACGGGTACCGGATCATGCGTGCCGGCGTGCACCTGGTGAACCTGCGTCGGCACGGGGAGCGCTGGGAGATCACCGACCGCACGGCCCGTCAACTCGACGGCAGCGGCCGGGCCGCCGAACTGGTCGCGGTGGGGCTGCGGGGGTGGGGTCGGTGACCGGCGCGTTGCGCGGCAAGGTCGCGTTGATCACCGGCGCCGGCGCGGGTATCGGCGCCGGGCTCGCGCGGCGCTTCGCGTACGAGGGTGCACGGGTGGTGGTGGCGGAATACGATGCCGCGGCAGGCGCCGCCGTCGCGGACGAGATCGACGGACTGTTCGTCGAAACCGATGTGGCGCAACGAGTTCAGGTGGAGAATGCCGTGGACGTGGCGCTGGCCGAGTTCGGCGCGCTGGACATCCTGGTGAACAACGCGTGGGGCGGGGGAGCTCTCAACCGCGTGGAGGCCAAAACCGACGAGCAGGTCGCGCACGGCATGGCGGTGGGCTATTACGGACCGTTCTGGGCGATGCGCGCCGCATACCCCGCCATGAAACAACGCGGCTGGGGACGAGTGGTCAACATGTGCAGCCTCAACGGCGTCAACGCGCACATGGGCTCACTGGAGTACAACACCGCCAAGGAGGCGCTGCGCACACTGACCCGCACTGCCGCCCGCGAATGGGCGCCGACCGGGGTGACCGTCAACGCCATCTGTCCCGCGGCCAAGAGCCAGGCATTCCTGCGGGCCATGGCCGACTACCCCGGAATGGAGGAACTCGCCGACGCGGCCAACCCGATGGGCCGGATGGGCGATCCGTACGAGGACATCGCGCCGGTTGCGGTGTTCCTCGCCGGCGAGGGATCCCGCTATGTCACCGGCAACACGCTGTTCGTCGACGGTGGCAGTCACATCAACGGGGTGGCCTGGGCGCCCGACCTCGGTTGATGTCGGTCATTCGGCCTGGCTCATGATCACTTCAGCGAACATCCGGCGTAGCCACTGACGGTATGCCGACGTGCTCCAGCCGTCGCGGTCGACCATGCGCAGGTAGACCTCGACCCCGCTGATCACCGCGGCGGTTTCCACGACCTCGTCGAAGGGCAGGTCCGTACGTAACCAGCCGCGATCGGCGAAGTGCTGCAGCACGCGGCGCGACTGCCGGCCGATTCCAGCCGTGAGATCTCTCAGGTAGCCGTCGAGTGTGGGGTCGGCCGCTGCGCCACCCAACAGTGCGCGGGTAGTGGCGGCCGCGCGGTGGTGCAGCTCGGTCTGATAGTCGGTGGTGAAACTCGCGGCGCCGTCGCGATCCTCGATCGCCTTGAGGTCGCGCCCGAACTCGGTATCCATGATGTCGCGATCTCCGGTTTGCCCGAATGCGCTGTATTCGACCGCGGCGATCATGAGGGCGGCCTTGGATCCACAGGTTTGCACCGTTTCGACCGAGACGCCCGCCGCGGCCGCGATTTTGGCCAGAGTGGTGCGGGCGTATCCGAGCTCTGCGAACAACGGTGCGGCCGCGGAGATCACGTCCTGCCTCGTCTGTTCAGCCCGCTGGCGCCGCAACTGAGAACGGTAGGTGCGATTTCGGGATGGCGACTTGTTGGTTCCCGGCCCAGATATTGACTGGTATGGCATAGTGATCAATACTACGTCACACCACTCAAATGAACACAGGAGCATGTTGTGGTTTCCGTTCTGATCGCCAGCGTGCCCATTCACGGACACGTCACTCCGCTGCTGGCGGTTGCCCGCCACCTGGTCGCTCGCGGGGATGACGTGCGATTCCTGACCGGCAGCCGGTTCGCCGACGCGGTCGCCACCACCGGCGCCAGACACATCGCGCTGACCGGCCTTGCAGACTACGACGACCGCGTGGACATCAACGCCCGGTTCCCGCAACGGGCGCGGCTGACCGGCGCCAGGGCGGTTGCCTTCGACGTCGAGCACCTCTTCATCAATCCCGGCGTACTGCAATGCCACAACGTCGTGGCCGCTCATGCCGCGCAGCCCATCGACGTCGTCCTGGCCGATTCGGCCTTCGCCGGCGGAGCTTTTCTCCTCGGGTATCCGCGGGCTACACGTCCACCGGTGGTGATGTGCAGTGGCCTCCCGCTTGGGCTCAGCAGCCGTGACACCGCTCCCTTCGGTCTCGGCATCCCGCCGGCGCGCTGGGGCAACAGGCCCCGCAACGCTGTGTTGACGTGGCTCACCCGCCCCGTGCTGGCGAGCGCCACCCGACGCGCCGACCGGCTCTACCGCGAGTTACACAACTGCTCGATGCCGTTCTCGGTGCACGACTGGGCCGCGCACGCCGACGCGATCGTGCAGTTCACGGTGCCGGCGTTCGAATACCCGCGCTCGGATGCGCCGCCGCATCTGCGATTCGCCGGGCCTCTGTCGGCCCGCGGCTCGCACGCACCGAAACCCGATTGGTGGGCCGATCTCGACGGCTCTACACCTGTCGTCCATGTCACCCAGGGCACGTTCGCCAACAAGGACTACAGCCAACTGATCGTTCCGACCCTCGAGGCGATGTCGTGCGAGGACGTGTTGGTGGTGGTGACCACCGGCGGCCGCCCCGTCGACACGCTTCCGCCCCTTCCGGCCAACGCTCGCGCGGCTGACTACCTCTCCTATGACGAACTACTGCCTCTCACATCGGCTTTCGTGACGAATGGGGGCTATGGCGGCGTGCAGTACGCGCTGCGCTACGGCGTCCCCATCGTGGCTACCGGAGGTAAAGAGGACAAGCCGGAAGTGGGGGCGCGGGTGCGCTGGTCCGGCGTCGGCCGCCAGATCCGGCGGGAGCGCCCCAATGTGCGCCAATTGCATTCGGCGATCACCACGGTTCTGAACGATGAGCGGTATCGGCGGGCCAGCCGCCGCGTGGCGGCCGACATGGCGTCCAGCGGTGGATATTCCGTGCTGACCGACGTCATCGACGGGCTGGTCGCGACGCCGAGGTCGGCGTGCTCCTGAGCTAGGCTCGCCGATCGACTCCCATCAGGCGCAGGACCGGTTCGTTGCTGTTGTCGAGTCCGACTTACTGCCGACGCTGCGGGGGGTCAGCAGTTCGGCAAGACCGTACTGGCTCACCAGGTCGATGCCGTCGGATTCGGACTCGGGTGCGGAGCGGGCTTCGGTCCGGCGGTCGGTGCCCAGGTACAGCTCGGTGGCGGCTTTGGCCTGGAACATCCCGATCACCGCTTCGTTGTGGCGGTCGGTGCCGAACTGGGTCAACGCGGTGGTGAGCTTGCAATCGACGTAGTCGAGGGTGTGCTCGATCTGCTGCAGGGTCCGCGTCTCTTCCCGCTCGTTGTCCTGCTGCGCCTGCGTCCTGCGGCGGTCATCGAGACAACGCATGCCGATGGCGCCGATCAACCCCGACAGCATCGGGATGAACAGGACTGTGGCGGCCACGCCGAGCGAGCCGTCGGAGGTCAACCCCGCGACCACGCTCGAGATCAGGAGCACTCCGAGCAGTCCCAGCAAGAGCGTGGTGGCCGACGCCGCGGCCACCCGGTCCCCGGCGCCACGCACGACCGGTGCGAGTTTCGACGAGACGGCGGCGGCCTGACGTGCGGCGGTCCGGCCCCACTGGCGCTTCGGGCGTGGGGGCGTCGGTGTTCGGGCCGGCGATGGTGGCGTCACCTCGGCCGCGGGCGGTGCTGGAGCGCGCGCATCGTCATCGACCGGTGGTGTATCAGCGGGTTCGCCCATGTGGCCATTGTTACTTGTGGGACTCGTGTTTCCGGGGAAGTGCCGCGGCCCCGTCGGGATCTTCTTCGGCGCCGTAATCGGGCCCCGGTGGCATGGAGTCGGAGCCACCGGGTACATGGCCGGGGCGTCAGAAGGGTCTGGCGCCGGAAGGAGCCACACGACATGAGCACCAGCACATCACCGCGCTCCGACGCCGTGGCGCGACTACTCGGGGCGGTCAGCCTGGGCCTCGGTGCCTCCGAGCTGGTCGCGCCGGACACGGTCGTCTCGATGGCGGGGGTTCGGCCCAGCCGCCGGACCCGGTTGCTCACCCGTGCACTCGGGGCGCGCGAATGTGGCCACGGCGCAGCCATCCTCCTCGGTGCGCCCAGGTTGGTCTGGACTCGAGTCGTCGGAGATGTCCTGGACGTGGCGCTGTTGGCGGCGGGACTGGTCAAGAACCGGTCAAGCGCCCG
This sequence comes from Mycolicibacterium poriferae, assembly GCF_010728325.1. The sequence continues at coordinate 5,041,666 of NZ_AP022570.1, read as the reverse complement.
CCGCGGGACCCTCGCGCTGCTGGTCCTGTCCGGCATCGGAGCAGCGGACGTCTACGCGGCGTCGACCACCGGGGTCGGCGGAGCCCACGCCGCACCCTCGCATTAGAACGGGCTGCTGTTGGACTGCCACTTGGCTTCCTGCGGACGCGGTCCGAATCGGCGCTCATAGTCCTCGTGCATCCTGGCCTGCTGCTTGCGTTTGATCACATCGACCAGGTTGGGATCGAGCCCGTGCGCAGCGAGGCGATGCCGGCGCCAGGGCTTGTTCAGTGCCAGCGTCATCAACAGCGCCCACACGTAGATCGGCACTGTCATCTCCAGGTGCATGTAGAGGTTCACCGGAATCAACCAGAACGGCGCTAGCACGAACAGCGGGGGGATCGCATAGCGAATCATGTGCCGGCGCACCGCACCCTGGCCGGCGAGATCCTCCGCGACCCACCGTTGCATCGATTTCGGTAGGCGTCGGCCATAGATGTAGGTGAGGCGCTGCCACAGGCTGGGGGTGCTGGCGGTCATGTCGGCTCCTTCAGTGGGCGGGTCAGGACTGCAATGCGCCGACGGCGAGCGCGGCAGCGTTGATACGGGTCAAGGCGTCGCGGAGATGCTCCAGCTCGGTCAACTCCACACCGAGCCGGGCGACGACGGCCGGCGGGATGTCGAGTGCGCGCGCACGCAGCGCGGTACCCGCCTCGGTGAGGCTGACGTCGGTGGCGCGCTCGTCGGCGGCGTTGCGGCGACGGGTGATCAATCCGAGCGTCTCGAGGCGCTTGAGCATGGGCGACAGGGTGGCCGAGTCGATCTGCAGCATGGCGGCGATCTGCTTGACCGACAGCGGCGCGTCGCCCCGATCGGAGCGCTGGTGGTCCCACATTGCCAGCATCACCAGGTACTGCGGGTGCGTCAGGCCCAGCGGCTCCAGCAGCGGCCGGTAAACGGCGAGCACCGCGCGGTTGGTGACGGCCAACGCGAAACACACCTGCTGTTCCAGGGAAAGCGGGTCGACACTCGCGGTCTTGGCCATCACTTGATAGTGCCCTAACAGTTTGTGGACCAGCAACAACTGTGAGTACCGACACCCGCCTTGGAGTCACAGGACCTCGTCGACCCAGCTGCGCAGAGCCGCGACCGGCGCCGCACCAGACTTGCGCGCCAGAACACGACCGCCGTCCATCAGCAGCAGCGTCGGAACGGCCTGCACCTGGAAGCGTTGCGACAGTTCCGGCGCAGTGTCCACGTCGACCTTGACCAACTTCAGCGAGCCCGCCCGCTCACCGGCCAGCTGCTCCAGCGCCGGACTCACCATCCGGCACGGGCCGCACCACGTCGCCCAGAAGTCCACCAGAGCCGGTACCGACGCGGTCTCGACCACCTCGGCGAAGTCCCGGTCACCGGCCGAGACGATCCACGGCAACCACTGCCGGCACTTCGCGCAGCGGGGCTTGCCGCGGCCACCCGCCGGCACCCGGTTGCGTTGGCCGCAGTGTGCACACGCGACGGTGCTGGGCGTCATGGCTCGATCCTGTTCGCCGGGGTGGCGGCGTCGGCTGATACGGTCGCCGCCGTCGGACCGCGGGACTCGGCGTCGACCTTGATGGTGGCCACGGTGGCCCGCATGATGTGCGCGACGAACGGCCGGATCAGCCACCAGTACCGCCGGAACCGGCGCCGCGAGTCGGGATCGGTGGTGACGGTGCGGCACTGATAGCTCAGCAGCGTGTGCTGCTCGCCGTAGGTGGTCACCGAGAAGTTGGCGGCGATCTTGCCCCACCCGGGCTCGTTGAACTCCGCGAACTCGTCGGGGCCGACCTGCCGCCAATCGATCACCGGTCGCCAGAATCGGCCGACGGCGCCGAACACGACCTCGGAGCCGGGACGTTCCCCGACCAGAAGCCAGCCGGGCATCGCCGCCATGTCCTCGAGCCGCAGCCGCTCCGGCGGGGCGGCGGAGTTGCCGCGCAGTCGTTCGGGCAGGCCCCGCAACCACATGGCGACCGTCAGCAGCGGTGTGCGGACCGTGAGGAAGTCGAGGTCGCGCGCCGCGCGATAGGTGGCGGCCGGCTGGGCGGCAACCATGGTGTGTACCGCGATGAGGGCATCGGCACGCGGCATCACCGATTCGATCAGCATCCGCTCGGTCATGTCGTCATGGTCTCTCGGCTGCACGGCGGTTCGCCAGGGCGGAAAGTCCTCGGCTGGTCGGACGCAAGACCTTCACCGCCGTCTGACCCTCACGAGTTTTGTCGCGTCGGTCTCCGGGAAGCCGCGGGACGTGACTGAAATCCGCGTCGGCCCAATGCTGCGTCATGTCGGCCAGACCGACGCCACCGTCTGGGTGGAAACCGACCGCGCCTGCGAGGTGCAGATTCTCGGTTGCGCTGCCGAGACGTTCGAGGTCGAAGGCCACCACTTCGCGATCGTGTGCATCGACGGTCTCGAACCGGACCGGCAATACCCGTACGACGTGCACCTCGATGGCGAGCGGGCGTGGCCACCGCCCGACGACCCGTTCCCGCAGCCGCAGATCAAGCTCATCCCGCCCGGTAGGTCGGTGCGTCTGGCATTCGGTTCCTGCCGGACGTCGGCACCCCTACGGGCGCCGTACACGTGGCGCGGCCTCTGGCATCCCAAGGGCAGGGGAGTCGATGCGCTGCGCGCGTTCGGGGCCCGAATGCTCAACCAGCCCTCGTCACTGTGGCCCGACGCGCTGCTGATGTTGGGCGACCAGCTCTACGCCGACGACGTTCCCGACGACATCAAAGAGCAGGTCTCCGATCGCGAAGTGCACGCCGATGGGCCGGTGGAGGTCCTCGAAGACTTCGAGGAATACTGCATCGGCTATCGCGATGCGTGGACCGAGCCGATGGTGCGCTGGATTCTGTCCACGCTGCCGACCTCGACCATCTTCGACGACCACGAGATCAACGACCGGTGGAACATCTCGGCGCAGTGGTTGGCCGAGAAGCGTCAGACCTCGTGGTACGAAACCCGCATCACCGGTGGTCTCATGGCGTACTGGATCTTTCAGCACCTGGGCAACCTCACGCCGGCAGAGCTGGCCGCCAACGAGACGTTCCAGGAGATCCGGCGGACTCGCGATGGCAGCGCGGCGCTGCGCCAGATGGCCAAGGACGCCGAAAGCGACGAAGGCCGGTCCCGGTTCAGCTATTGCCGCGACTTCGGCGACACGCGGCTGCTGGTCGTGGATTCACGCACCGGCCGGCAACTGCAGCCAGGACAACGCCAGATGGTCACCGACGACGAATGGGACTGGGTGACCTCGCGTGTCGACGGCGACTACCGGCACCTGATCCTCGCCTCGTCGTTGCCGGTACTGATGCCCTACGGCATCCACGACATCGAGGGCTGGGCCGAAGCGGTCGCCGACGGGGCATGGGGGCAGCGGATGTGCGACCTCGGCGAGCAGGTCCGCATGAAGGGTCACCTCGATCACTGGGCGGTGTTCCAGCGCAGCTTCCGCGACATGGAAACCCTGGTGATCGACAGTGCCCAGGGACGGCGGGGCACGCCACCGCAGTCGATCGTGCTGCTCGGCGGCGATGTCCACCACTGTTGGGTCACCGAAGTCCAGTTACCCGACGAGGACACATCGACATCCCCGACAGCGGTATGGCAGGTGGTCTGCTCGGGACTGCGCAAAGATCTGCAGCTCGGCGAGCGGCTGCTGCAAGTTCTGGGTCACACCCGCGTTGCCGCGGCGGCGGGCCGGGTACTGGCCAGAAGCGCAGGACTCAGCGCGCCGAGGCTGCGGTGGCGCGAGGCGACCGCGCTGCACTTCCGCAATCAGATCGGCACCCTCGAGATCGCCGGCGACGAAGTCGGCGTGCGGCTCGAGGAAGTGTCCGGGGCGGTGCGCAAACAACGACTCACCACCGTCGTCGAGCACAAACTGCGCTGACAGGCATTGCCCCCAGCGAGATTTCGCGGTCGCCAGGATTCCAAGGACCTCGCCCGCTGGATTCGTCAGCGGGCGGTGGGCCCCCTGCTATGGCGCGTCAGGTGCTATGGCGCGTCAGGTCTCAGCGAGACTTTGCCGTCTCGCGCCGGTTCGCCTTCTTGATCGCCGACACCAACTCGCCCTTGTCCATCTTCGAGCGGCCCGGGATGTCGAGCCGGCGAGCCACCTCGGTCAGATGTTTCTTGGTCGCATTCGCGTTAACGCCCTCGGCAGTCTTGCCCTTGGCGTTCGGGCCGCCGCTGCGCGCACGCTGGTCTGACGGACCCTTCTTGTCCTTCTTCTCCCAGTGGTCGCCCACCTTCTCGAACTTGTGCTTCAGGGCGCTGTACGCGACACGGTGTGCGCGCTCGGCGTCGCCGTACTCTTCGGCGGCTGCGTCATGAGCCTTGGCGAAGGTGCGCTGGGCCTTCTTACCCGACTTCTTCAGTGTGCTCGGCAGTTCGCTCTTCTTCGGCTTGCCGTTCTTCTTCGTCATCGGCATGGTGTCTGCCCTCCGGTATCGATCGGTCGTACGGCGCCACCCGGTGACATCACCCACCGGGCAGATCTGTTCAACCCCCGTCTCGGGGCTCGACAAGTCGCATTCCCGGGCATCTGTGCAGCTAAACGCCCCGCCCCGAGATCAGCGGCTCAGCCGGCGAGGGAGGACGGCGCGACCGGGAAGTCGAAGTACGTGTCCGGGAACGGTTCGGGCGTGAAGGTGTAGTGCCACCACTCGTTGGGATAGTTCTCGAAGCCCTGACTTTCGAGGACCTTCTTCAGCAGCAGCCGGTTGGTCAACTGCTCACCCTCGATCCCGTCCGCCAACGTGTGTGCGGACGGGTCGAAACAGTCGTAGCCGGTGCCCATGTCGATGGTGTTGTCGGGGAAACGACGAGGTGCCGGCGCCGTGCACGCCGACGACGGCGCGCCGGGGTCGTAGGCGGGTTGAGGTTGCGCGGGCAGAGCGACCAGGGTCAGGTCGACGGTGCTGCCGCGACTGTGCCCCGACTGTTCGGCGATGTAACCGTCGGCGAAGAGCTGGGACTTGTCGACCCACGGGTAGAACTCGCCCTTCATCTGTTGTGCGGACGGATCCGCGGCCCAGGCGACGAAGTCGTCGACGGCCTGCTGCGGCCGATAGCAGTCGTAGACCTTCAGCGAATAGCCCTGCGCGACGAAGACCTGCTGGGCGCGTGCCAGCGCCTCGGCCGCCGGGCGGGTCAGGATGCACATCGGCGCCTGGTAGCCGTCCACCGGCTCACCGGTGAAGTTGTGCGCGGTGTCGTAACGAATGTCCTGCAGGATGGTCGGGGCCACCTCGCTCAAAGCGACGAAGTCCGCTGGTGCGGCCGCATCGGGTTGAGCACCGGCCTGAGGCGCGCACACCCCGGTGAGCAGCGCGGCCGCGGTCATCGCCACCAGTCGAAGCGAGGTCGTCATGACTCCATCACAGCATCTGCGCGCCGGCCCCGCCGCCGCGTGGGCGAAGAACTGAAAGACCCGTTCCGGAATACGCGGCTCGCGCGAGCGCGTTTAATCAGGGCGTGACTGAGCAACCGGAGCTGAGCCCCACCGACTGGGTTCGCGAGCAGACGCAACGCATCCTCGAACAGGGCACCACCGAAGGCGTCGAGGTCTTCGACCGTCCCGTCGTCCTGTTCACCACCACCGGCGTCAAGTCCGGGCAGAAGCGCTACGTGCCCCTCATGCGTGTCGAGGAGAACGGACGCTATGCCATGGTCGCCTCCAAGGGCGGCGACCCGAAGCACCCGGCCTGGTACCACAACGTGAAGGCCAACCCGGCGGTGACGGTCCAGGACGGCACCGAGGTGTCGGAGATGACGGCCCGCGAGCTCGAGGGCGACGAGCGCGAGCACTGGTGGAAGCTGGCGGTCGAGGCCTATCCGCCGTACGCCGAATACCAGACGAAGACCGACCGCCAGATCCCGGTCTTCATCGTCGAGTAACAGGCCAGGCGCGTCCGGCACAGGGTGCATCAGGCACCGACGAGTCAGACACCGACGACGGCCCGCAGCGCCACGTAGAACAGCGACGGACCGAGCAGACACCCGATACCGGTGTAGAAGGTCGCGGTCATTGCTCCGTAGGGGACCAGGCGCTTGTCGGTCGCGGCCAGCCCGCCTGCGACACCGGACGTAGTACCCATCAGGCCGCCGTATGCCATGGCGGACTTGGGGTTGTTCAGACCGATCAGTCGGGCGATCATCGGCGTGCCCACCATCACCACGACTGACTTCACCAGACCGGCCGCTACCGATAGAGCGATCACCTCGGACGTGGCGCCCACCGCCGTTCCGGTCACCGGGCCGACGATGTAGGTGGCTGCGCCGGCGCCAATGGTCGCCAGCGACTCGGCATCTCGGTAGCCGAAGGCTGCGGCCACAGCAGCCCCGACGATGAAGGACACCACCACGCCCAAGACGATTGACATCGCTCCTGTCAGTCCCGAACGCTTGATCTCCTGCAGATCGACGCCGTAGGCGGTCGATACGATTGCCAGGTCACGCAACATCGCACCGCCCATCAATGCGAGTCCGGAGAACATCGCGATGTCGGCCAGACCGTCCTCGCCTCCGGTCACCACACCGCCCCAATACGCCAGGGCCAGACCAAGGATGATCGCGATGGCCGAGCCATGCAGGCGACCGCGCGTCAAAGAACGGGACAGCCATCCGGACAGCAGCATCAGGGCGCCGACCACCACGAAGGCCACCAGCAGGTTGTTCTTCTCGAAAACAGTGTTCAGCAGTTCCATGATCAGGCCTCCTGCTTTTCTTCTTCGGTCAACGGTGGCAGGGGCTCGGAGGGCTCACCGATACGCGCCAGCACAGGTACCAGGGCGGCTCCCGCAGCCAGGGCGCCCAGCCCAGCCAGGATCGCCATCGGTCCGCCAGTGATCGCTTTCGCCACGTTCTGCGTCGAGGCCATTGCGATCACAATCGGGATGTACATCGCACTCCAGAAGAGCACCCCTTGCTCAGTCGGTTTGGGAAACTTGCCTTTTCGACGTAGCCAGTCGGTTGCGACAATCAACATGATCATCGCGAACCCGACGCCACCGACATTGGCGTCGATGCCCAGAGCGACGCCAAGCAATTCACCGAGCAATGTGCCCGCGAGCATGCAGAGCGCCAACGCTGCCACTCCGTAGAGAACCATCATGTACTCCTAATCGACTTGAGATTTCAGGCGTCCGCACCGACGAAGAGATCGGCGTAACGCGTTCGGAGTTCGGCCTTCTGGACCTTGCCCATCACGTTTCGGGGCAGGGCCTCCACCACACGGACGGCGCGTGGCTGTTTGAACCGTGCGAGATCGCGGGCGACGAAATCCTGCAACTCGCGCTCCCGGAGCTGCTCGCCACTGTTCGGGACCACGACCGCCACCACCGTCTCGCCGAACTCCGGGTGGGGAACGCCGATGACGGCGGACTCCAGTACCTTCGGGTGGCTGTCGAGCAACTCCTCGATCTCTTTGGGATAGATGTTGTATCCCCCTGAGATCACCAGGTCTTTGTCCCGTCCGACGATGCACAGATAGCCGTCATCATCGATCTGACCGAGATCGCCGGTGATGAAGAAGCCGTCGGACCGGAACTCCGAGGCCGTCTTCTCCGGCATCTGCCAATAGCCGGCGAAGACGTTTGGCCCGCGAACTTCGACGATCCCGACCTCGCCGTCGGCCATTGGTTCGCCGGTTTCCCGGTCGACGATGCGGATCTCGATGCCTGGCAGCGGCTTTCCCACCGTCCCCGGTTTTCGGATTCCGCCGTCGTACGGGTTCGTGGTGTTCATGCCGGTTTCGGTCATGCCGTAGCGCTCCAGAATGGCGTGGCCGGTGCGCGCGGCGAAGGCTTCGTGGTCGCTGGCCAGCAACGGCGCCGAGCCGGATACGAAAAGCCTCATGGCAGAACAGCTGTCGGACGCCAGCCGTTCACTTCTGAGCAGCCGGGTGTAGAACGTGGGCACGCCCATCAGCACGGTGGCGTGGGGCAACAGATCGACGATCACATCGGTGTCGAACTTCGACAGGTAGTGCATCGAGGCGCCGGCGACCAGCGTCATATTTGCCGCGACGAACAGCCCGTGGATGTGAAAGATGGGTAGGGCATGGATGAGCCGGTCTTCGGAGGTGTACTGCCAGGCTTGCAGCAGGGCCGCGCAGTTGGCGGCAAGGTTGCCGTGGGTGAGCACGGCTCCCTTCGAGCGGCCCGTGGTGCCGGAGGTGTACAGGATGGCCGCGGGATCGTCGAAGCCGACATCCACGACAGCGTCGGACCGGTCCTGACTGTGCAGCAACGTACCGTCCCCGCTCTCTCCAAGTGTCTCTACCACCAGACCGCGTTGTCCGGCGTCGTAGTCGTCTCGGCGGTCGGGTGCGCAGACCAGCACGCGGGGTTGCGCGTCGTCGAGGAAGTACCTCATCTCCGCGCCGGTGTAGGCGGTGTTGAGCGGCAAGAAGACACCGCCGACCTGCAACGTCGCCAGGTACAGTGCGATCGCCTCGGGTGATTTCGGCACCTGCATGGCGACTCGGTCTCCCGGCGTCACCCCGCCCTCGAGCAGGCGGGCGGCGATTCGGTGCACGGTGTCGGCGGTGTCGCGGTAGCTCACCGTCCGTCCGTCGGGCAGTTCGAAGAGCGGTTTGTTCGGTTGCCGCTCAACGCTTTCGAAGAACGAACGGTAGATGGTCATGTCGGGCGCCATGGGCGCTCTCCTCTCTAGTGGACCGGATCGGGACGGGTGTCGGCGAGTCGCTGAAACGGTCCGGTGACCGCGAAGCTGCGTCGCCGGACGAACGCTTCATGGCGCTGTTCGAGCTGGGCGGGCTCATAGCGGTAATTCACCATCGCCCCATAGGACTGCTGCCAGGCCTGCGGCGAGTTGTTGGCGGGCCAGTTCAGTCGCCAGGCCGCGGCGCCGTTGCCGAGGTGGAAGCGGGCGACCGGGTCCAACGGAAGCCCGTCTTCGCGTCGCTCGACGGTGAGGTAGGTGTGTAGCGCCGGAAACAGGCGGTCACGAATCTTGTCGGCACGTTCAGTGGCAAGGTCGGCGGGGTCGCCCACCGTGGCCAATTCGGCGGCGAGCGCGCGCGAATCGTCGTCGCTGTGTGCCTGCCCGTCCAGCCAGCGGCGGAAACCGGGGATGGGGGAGAGGGTGACGAAGTGCTTCAGGTTCGGCAACTTGACGCTGACCTGCTCGATCACCTGCTTGACCAGGAAGCTGCCGAACGACACACCGGCCAGCCCGTCGAGGGCGTTGTTGATCGAATACAGCGCCGCCGTGTCCGCCAGAGCTGGGTCGAGTGCCGGACCTGGCTGGAGAATTGGAGCTATCGCGTCCGGCGTCCCACGCACGAGCGCGACTTCGACGAAGATCAGCGGCAACTCATGCGTTGCGGGGTGGAAGAAAGCGAAGACCCGGCGGTCCTCGGGTTGCACACGCCGGCGCAGGTCTTCCTCGCCGGCCATCGGGTGAACGGATTCGTACTGCAGCAGATGCTCACGCAGTTGGCGTGGTGGCTTCCAGGTGACTTCTGCCATGCGCAGGAAACCCCGGTTGAACCAGGACGTGAGCAGGTGGTGGAAATCGTGATCGAGCGGGCGCAGAGCGGGCTGCAGTGTCATCAGCCGGCGTAGGTCTGAACGCATCTCGACCAGCGCGAGCGTCGCACCGGGTGCGTGGTTCATCCGGCGAAGCAACTGTTGCCGCGCTGGTTCGACCGCGTTGAACAGCCCGACCAGTTCTTCGCCGGCGGAGGAACCGCGCCTGCGCACGTCGTCCCAGTGGTGAAACGCAGTGCGGACCTGCTCGGCGTCGACGTCGTAGGCCGTGCAGACGTGGGCGAAGAACTGCAATTTTTCGTCGTCGCCCAGGTCGGCGTAGGCGGTCAGGGCCTCCATCGCGACCGTGCGCATAGACGCTTCACCGACATCGCTCAACAACGTCTCGCATGCCGCGAGTAGTCGGGTCAGCGGCCGATTGTCAGCGCTTCCCATAGTTCTCCTCCGCCTCGGGTTCGTGCAGGACAGCGGTGTGTCCGAAGCCATATACATCCACGGCGGTGATATATATAACAGTGAGCGTAGCGGATAAAAGTGAGCTGCAACACCCCCCGGGGCGGATAATCTGCAACGAGGAGGTAGGGCATGGTGCGAGTTCCGGAATCTCAACGGGTGCGCGACGCGCTGGAGAACGCGGTGGTCGACGGGCACTATCGGCCCGGTGAGCGACTCGACCCAGCCCAGCTCGAGAAGGAGTTCGGCTGTTCTCGCACCCCCATCCGGGAGGCCCTGCAGGCGCTGGAACGCTCAGGGCTGGTTCAGATCCGCCCCAAGCAGGGGACGTATGTGACCGAGCTCAGTATCTCGGAAGTGGCTGAGCGGTTCGAAGTCATGGCCGAACTGGAGGGGATGGCAGCGCGGTTGTCGGCTGGGCGAATCGAACGCGAAGCTCTGGCCGAACTCGAGGCCGCCCTGAAGGAGTGTGAAAGCCATGCGAACGGCGGCGACGCCGACGCCTACTACTACGCCAATGCGCGCTTCCACGGGGTCGTTTACGACTCGTGCGGAAACGATTATCTGCGACAGCAGGCACACGCCCTGAAACGCGTGCTTCAGCCATACCGGCGACTGCAGCTGCGAGTGCCTGACCGGATGCGGCGATCGCTGGCCGAGCACCGGGTGATCGCCGACGCCATCAGTTGCGGTGATTCGACCGCCGCTGAGAATGCCGCCCGGGACCACGTTCTGGTCCAGGTCAAGGAATTCAGTCACCTGGTGCGCACCTGGCGTGCGCTCTCAGCGAGTTGAGGAGTTCACCTGCGGCCGCATCGCATCTTCTTCCGATGGACCGTCAGCTCTTGTGAAGTCGGACAGGCAATTTCGTCGAGCACCGTCAAGAGCTGTTCGTCGACCAGATGGCAGGCCCCGCCCTCGAGGTCCGCTCGACACGCGCCACGAGTTCGCGCAGCACGGCTTCGGCTTCCATTCGGGCCAGCGGTCCGCCGAGGCGCAGGGATGACGGGCCCGCGTACCGCTGCGGACGGCATTGGCCTCGGCTCTCCAGCGAGTGGCCGCTCAGGGCCGCGGCAGCTTGCGGTGCAGCGGATTGTTGCTGACGGGGGTAGCTCGCGTGTTCGGCGGAAGGTGGTCGACGACCGTCGGAGTGTCTGCCGTCGCGCGAGTGGAGTCCTGCAGCTGCATGCCCGTGGAGCGACCCGCACCCAGCGCCGGTGATCCGATCAACCGGCGCGCCGGCTGACCACAATCCGCGCACGGCACCGCCTCCGGTGGTGCAGTGATCGGGTGATGTTCGGTGAACGGCGGACACCCTTGCGGGCACCGAAACCTATACGAAGGCATACATATCACCATAAGACGATGAGAGCTGTGGCCACACCGTCCGCAGAGGTCTAGGTTCGAAAGGGTAAGCCGCTCGGAGACCCGACCGTGGAGGACGACGTGCCCGAACTGCTCTATCCGCTTGACTCCAGCAGGAAATTCACCGATCAGCAGATCGTCGGCCACAACAGATGGCACCCTGACATCCCGGCCGCGGTGACCGTCAAGCCCGGCGACACGTTTCGTGCGCACTGCCGGGAGTGGTTCGACGGAGCCATCCACAACGACGACTCGGCCGACGACATCCTCAACGCACCACTCAAAGGTGTGCATTGTCTTTCCGGGCCGTTTGCGGTGGAGGGAGCCGAACCGGGTGACCTGCTGATCGTCGACATCCTGGACGTGGGCCCGATTCCTCAGGAGGATTCCGGACCGCTGGCCGGTCAGGGCTGGGGCTACACCGGAATCTTCGCCAAGCAGAACGGCGGCGGATTCCTGACCGATCAGTTCCCCGACGCATACAAGGCCATCTGGGATTTCTCCGGGCAGAGCGCGACGTCGCGCCACGTCCCAGGGGTTAAGTACACCGGCATCGTGCACCCGGGACTGATGGGCACCGCGCCGTCGGCTGAACTGCTGGCGAAGTGGAATCGCCGCGAGGGTGCCCTCATTGCGACCGATCCGGATCGCGTTCCACCCCTTGCGCTTCCGCCTGAGCCGCAGGATGCCATCCTGGGTTCGCTGACAGGTGACGACTTCGAGCGGGTCGCCGCCGAAGCGGCCCGCACCGCCCCGCCGCGGGAGAACGGCGGCAACCAGGACATCAAGAACCTCACCAAGGGCACGCGGGTGTTCTATCCGGTGTTCGTGCCGGGAGCGAATCTGTCGTTCGGAGACCTGCATTTCTCCCAGGGCGATGGCGAGATCACCTTCTGCGGTGCCATCGAGATGGGTGGCTTCCTGGATCTGCATGTCGACCTGATCAAAGGCGGCATGCAGACCTACGGGGTCTCGGAGAACGCGATCTTCATGCCTGGCAACACCGATCCGCAGTACTCAGAATGGATCGCGTTCTCCGGCACCTCGGTGACGCTCGACGGCGAGCAGAAATACCTGGACTCCGACTTGGCGTATCAGCGCGCGTGCCTGCACGCCATCGACTATCTGACGAAATTCGGTTACAGCCCGGAGCAGGCGTACCTTCTGCTTGGTTCGGCGCCGATCGAGGGCCGGCTGTCCGGGGTGGTGGACATCCCGAATTCCTGTGCCACCGTTTATATTCCGACTGCGATCTTCGATTTTCCGATTGCCCCGTCCGCGTCGGGCCCGTACCAGATCGACCCGGGGATGGGTGCACCGCACGCGAGCTTCTGAGGGGGTTTCAGTCGACGGGCTCCCACGTCAGGATGCCCGAGTCGGCAAAGAGTGAGAGGTGAAGGCGCCCGTCCTGCAACAGATAGCCGCGTACGGCGGTCAGTGCGCGGGACACTCGCTGATCCAGCGACCCGGGCGGGCAAGCCATCTCGGTGACAGCGATCGGGCCGAAGGTGAGTCGCCCCGAGGTTCCGGAGTCGTCGATGCTCATCTGCCAGGTCGAGGAGCCGCGGTTGCAGTCGATCTGGAAAGCAGCTGGGCCGGATTCGCCCTCGCGGACACCGAAGTCGACGGTGTAGCGCTGGTCCGCCGGCACCGCCGTAGTGCCCTGCGCGTCGTCCATGGATTGGATCTCGGTGAGCCGCCACGCTGTCCCGTCAAGGCTGGTGGCCGCTTCCGCGGCCGGCGCGGAACACCCCGTCAGCAGTGCGACCGTCGCGGCCGCAAGCGCAGCTCTCACGGTGAAAGTTTAGACCAGCAGGTCGCGGGCGATCTCCCGCGCGACATCCATCGGTCGGGTGCTGTCGTCGAGCCCACGGTGCACGATCGCCCCTTCCACCAGGAGGAAGAGGTGCTCGGCCAACCGGCGCGCCTCGGCGGGGTCGGGGCAGTCCTCGGCCACCAGCTCGGCGAGCCGGTCGCGCACCGCCTGCTTGTGTTCGCGGATTGCGGTGTAGGCAGCGTGATCGCGGGGTAGTTCCGCGGCGGCGTTGACGAACGCGCAGCCGCGGCTGACCATCGCCGCGTCATCGAGATAGGCGTCGAAAACCACCAGTGCGCGCGGTGATTCGGCCCCAGCGATACGCTGCTCGAACTGCTGCCACCACAGTTCGTGTCTCCGACGCAGGTATGCCGCGACGAGAGCGTCCTTGGATCCGAACCGGTCGTAGAGCGTTCGCTTCGTAACGCCGGACTCGGCGGCGATGGTGTCGACGCCCACCGCGTGGATGCCGTCGCGGTAGAACAGTTGCGACGCCACCTCCAAGATGCGGCGTGCGCCTGGTGTCAGCCGCAGTTCATCGCTCTTCATCGCCGGCCTCCCTTGACTTCACAGATCAGTATAGTAGCGTACGACTCGAACTTCACAGATCGGTGAGATGGAGGGTGGAGAAATGCGTGCGTGGATGAGATACGTCGTCGAGGCGGCCACCGAGTTCGGGCGGGGTATCGACACCGCCAGCGCCATCCGGCACGGCGTGCCCGTCGCGCCGCGCGGTGACCGTAGCTGCTGTGGTGATCCTCTGCCGCCGTCTGGCGCCTCGACAGCGGCGGACGCGGCTTCGCGGAACTGACGAGATCACGGACTCGGCGCGGGTTCGCATTCACCCACGAATGGACTTGCGTCGTCACCTCGAGGGCACAAGGTCCTCTGTGTCAGCAAAGCCTGTCGAATCCTGGGCGCGCGTCCTACCGTGGGGTGTGAGCAGGAGCACACGATGAACGAATTCATGCGCAGCAGTGACGCATTCACCTGGTCCATGGAAAGCGACCCGCGGTTGCGGTCGACGGTGGTGACGGTCCTGTTGCTGGATGCATCACCGGATTGGGCCGAGGTGCGCGACCGCGTTGAGCGGCTCACCTATGAGTTGCCGATGATGCGGCAGCGCGTGGTGAACTCGCCGTTGTCGGCTCCACCGCGTTGGCAGCCGTGCGCCGAGTTCGACCTGGACTTCCACATGCGCCGGATTGCCGCACCCGCTCCGGGCTCCCTCGACCACGTCCTCGAGATGGCCCGGCTGGCCCAGATGGAGGACTTCGACCGGGCGCGGCCGCTGTGGAAGATCACGCTGATCGAGGGGTTGGCCGACGGTGCCGCGGCCGTGCTGTGCACCTTCCACCACGCGCTCACTGACGGTGTCGGGGGAGTGCAGATCGCGATGGCGCTGTTCGGGCTGTCCGAGCTGTCCGCCGACGGTCTGGCCGCGCCGGCCCCGTCGTCGCCGTCGCCGCTGGACGGGTATCTCGACGCCGCGCGGTACGGCGTCAGTGCACTCGGTGACACCGCCGCCGCACTGGCATCGCTTCCGAAGCTGGTCTTCCAGGGGATCCGGAACCCGGCGCGTACCGTGGTTTCATCGGCCGAGCTGGCCGCGTCGGTGTACCGGACCGTGCGCCCGGTCAATCGCACCGGATCGCCGTTGATGACCAACCGCACCCTCACCCGGCGTCTCGACGTGCTCGAGGTGCCGATGTCGCAGCTGCGCGACGCGGCGCACCGCTGTGATGCTGCGCTCAACGACGCATTCGTCGCCGGACTTGCCGGTGGCTTGCGGATTTATCACGAGAAGCACGACGTCAACGTCGGAGCGTTGCATCTGTCGATGCCGATCAGCCTGCGCGTCGCCGGCGACGCGCCGGGTGGTAACCACATCACGCTGATGCGTTTCGACATCCCGGTCGGGATCGCCGACCCCGCGCAACGGATCCGCGAGATCCGGGGCCGCACCGACCGGGTGAGACACGAGAAGTCGCTTCCGCACACACAATTGATCGCCGGAGCGTTGAACCTGATGCCCCGCTGGTACATCGGGTCGATTCTGCGTCACGTCGACTTTCTCGCCAGTGACGTACCGGGAATCCCGGTGCCGGTGTCTCTCGGCGGCGCTGCGGTCACGATGCAATATGCGTTCGGTCCGACAATCGGGTCGGCGGTCAACGTCACGCTGCTCACCTATGTCGACACCTGTGCGCTGGGCATCGACGTCGACACCGGAGCGATCCCCGACGCCGACCTCTTCTACGACTGCCTGCGCGCCGGTTTCGACGAGGTGCTCGAGCTGGCCGGCGTTTGAATCCTGACGGGTTCGCTCAGCCCCGCACCTCGTGACCTGCGACCACCCCGTTCGCCCAGCCAGCCACAACTGCGCCGGCCGGGCTCCAAGTGACCGTGGTGGCCGGCGCTGCGTCTGTCCAGAGTTTTGTTGCGCCGACCGGGCGGCCCGGTACGGCGGCGGAGGGTTTCCAGACCGCTACCAAGCCGTCATCGCCCGACGACGCGAGCACAGTGCCGTCCGGTGACCAGGCGAGCCCCGTGACGATTTTTTCGTGCGCACTCAGCACGCGCGGTGAACTCCCCTTCGGTCCGCTGCCTCGGAAGTCCCACACCGTGACGTTCGGGCCGCCCCCGGACGCCAGCAGCGTGGAATCGGGGGAGAACGCCAAGGTGGTGATCTTCGTTGGATACCCGGACATCTCGAGTTCCTGTCCCTGCCTACCGACCCGCCAGACGTGCAACGTCGCGTCCTGGTTACCACTGGCCGCCCACCGCCGATCCGGGCTGATCGCCAACGCCAGCAACGATCCGGTGAACGGCAATATGTCGGCTGCCGTGCTGTCCGACACGTGATAGACGTGCACTCCGCCGTACGCCGCCGCGGCCACACGGCTCTTGATCCAGGCCACGCCGGTCACGGTGCTGTCCCGGTCGCGTCGCATCAGTTGGGTGCCGTCGGCGGATGCGACTACAACCGATCGGCCCACTCCGGCAGCGAGTCTCGCGCCATCGAAGCTCCATGCCAACGCTGAGCACCAACCGCCGCGGTGTGCTGTGATCTGCTGCGCCTCTGTGTCGAACACAGAGAAGCCGTCGATGGATCCGACGGCGACGCGGTCACCGGTCGGCGACCAGGACACGGCGAGACAGCCCGGGGACACGACCTGTCGGGTGGCGACTTCTCCGTCGGCGCTCAGCAGCGTCAGGCTCCCCTCGGCGCCCACAACGGCGATCCGGCCGTCCCGGGCGGCGGCCACGGCGACCACAGCGTCGTCGACGTCGGCTCGCCATATGCTCTGGGCGGTGATGGTCGCGGTCACGAGTTCACCAGACAACCCCGGAACCCAGCTTCGAGTTCGGCGCGGTCGAGGTTGCGGCCGATGAACACCATCCGATTGGTCCGCGGCTCGTCCGGCCGCCATTCCCGGCCTTCGGTGCCGTCGAAGAGCATGTGCACACCCTGGAAGACATACTGGCGGGACTGGTTTTCCAGTGCGAGGATGCCCTTGCTGCGGAAGATGTCGACACCGCGGTAGCCCAGGAGTTCGCCAAGCCAGTCATTGAGCTTGTCGACGTCGATATCGCCGTCGATCTGGAAGCCCACCGAGGTGACTGTCTGGTCGTGTTGGTGGTCGGTCTGCTCCAGGAAGGCCGGGTCGTCGGTCAGTACCCGCTGCAGATCGAAGGCACCCACGTCGAGAATGCGGTCCAGGTCGACCTTCGCGTCCTGGGACCGCACGATCTCCGCGGCACTGTTGATGGAGCGTAACCGGCTTTCCACGGCCGTCAGCTTTGGCTCGTCGACCAGATCGACCTTGTTGAGAACCATCCGGTCGGCGAACGCAACCTGATCGACAGCTTCGTTTTCGACATCGTCGGGTTTGACCTCGTCGAGATGCTCGAGTACGTGGGCGGCGTCGACCATGGTGACGATGGCATCAAGGCGAAGCCGGTCGCGGATCTCGTCGTCGACGAAGAATGTCTGGGCGACTGGCGCTGGGTCGGCGAGCCCGGTGGTTTCGATGAGGATCTGGTCGAATCGATCGCGACGTCGCATCAACGCTCCGAGGATGCGGATCAGGTCTCCCCGCACGGTGCAGCAGATGCATCCGTTGTTCATCTCGAAGATTTCCTCCTCGGCGTCGAGCACCAAGGCGTCGTCGATACCGACTTCACCGAACTCGTTCTCGATCACGGCGATTCGGCGTCCGTGCTGTTCGGTGAGAATACGATTGACCAAGGTGGTCTTGCCGGAGCCGAGAAACCCGGTGATCACCGTGACCGGTACGCGTTCATCGGTTGGTGTGGTCATGATCATGTCCTTCCGGATGGGTGACGACGGTCGAGTGGATGTCGGCGGCTGTGAGATGTACCGCCGCGTCCGCAAACTTCCAGGTGCGCCGAGGGGTGCTGAGCACCGCAACAACGGTTTCCATCGGTGGGCCCCCAGGCTCCGAACACGTCAGCTGCTGGATCAGTACTGCTGCATCGGCGTCGAGGGGCAGCGCGTTGCGCACCGCGTTCTTGAGCGATTCGAGATGATTTCGGGGGGTTTCGCGCACCGGCGATGTGGTGCCCCCGGGTTTGACCAGGCCAGCCATGTCCCCACCTTTCGTGATCGTTCCAACCATCGCGCAGATGAAAATCGTTTTCACTAAGGTGCCGCGAGACCGCAGGAGGTCAAACCTGTCGGGCGACATCATGGGCGACTCCGCCCGACATTGGGCCTGGGGCATGGGAAAGGACCGCGCGTCGCCCTGGCCTTCGATATCGCGGCGAGCTCCTGCGGGCTGAAGAGTGCGCGCCGCAGCGTCGGCTGCTGGCTGTCCGGTGGAGTTCGAGAAGAGATCTCCGGCTGAAGGGGCCATGGTTGTTGCTAGTGAAAACCATTTCCATTAGGGTCGCAGCGATCAGCCTCAGCAGTTTGATGGATCGGAGCGTGCGTCGTGGCAGGGCAAAATCGGTGGATGGTGGCGGCGGCATCGGCCGCAGCCTTGGCCGCGGCGCACACCGGCGCCGTTGCGCCCCAGGATGAGCTCTCCACTGCGCTGGCCGCGACGGTGATCTCCCGCGAAGCCGGAATCGAGCACGGGATGATCCGCTATCGCCTGCTGACCACCCACGTTCCTCTGAGGCCGTCGAGCGACAGCAGTGCGGGCGCCAAAGGCGGTGAAGGCTCGGACTCGAGTGCCAAGAATTCCCGCGATGGAGACGGTGACCCCGACCGCGATCGCTCCTCCCTTGCTGGCCGAGATTCTCTTGGGCGCGGCGATGCCGGCGACGGCGATCATGATCATGACCACGGTCGTGATGACGATGACGATGACGATGATCATGACCACGGCGGTGGTGGTGATGACGATGACGATGATCATGACCACGGCGGTGGTGGTGATGACGATGACGATGATCATGACCACGGTGGTGGTGACGATGGCGATCATGACCATGACCACGGTGGTGGTGACGATGGCGATCATGACCATGACCACGGTGGTGGTGACGATGGCGATCATGACCATGACCACGGTGGTGGTGACGATGACGATGACGATGATCATGACCACGGTGGTGGTGACGATGGCGATCATGATCATGACCACGGTGGTGGGGATGGCGGCGATCATGATCATGACCACGGTGGTGGTGACGATGACGATGACGATGATCATGACCACGGTGGTGGGGATGACGGCGATCATGATCATGACCACGGTGGTGGGGATGGCGGCGATCATGATCATGACCACGGTGGTGGGGATGACGGCGATCATGATCATGACCACGGTGGTGGGGATGACGGCGATCATGATCATGACCACGGTGGTGGGGACGATGGCGGGCACAACCACGACCACGGAGGTGGCGGACACAACCACGACCACGGAGGTGGCGGACACAACCACGACCACGGAGGTGGCGGACACGATCATGACCACGGTGGCGGTGCTATCGGTGGGCACGATCATGAGCACGGTGCAGGCGAAGGCCTCGGGCATGACCACGTGCACGCCGCAGGGGTCGGGGGCGCAGCCCATGACCACGAGCACGGAGCCGACGGACTGGCGCACGATCACGTGCACGCCGCAGGCGTCGGGGGCGCGGGGCATGACCACGAGCACGGCGTAGCCGGACACGACCACGAGCACGGTGGGGCTGGACACGACCACGAGCACGGTGGGGCTGGACACGACCACGAAGGCCATGACCACGACCATGACCATGACCACGGTGGCCATGACCACGACCACGACCAAGACCCGGTGGCGGCCGCGAGCTCAGGCCACGACAAGGACCGCGCAACAGAACAGATCCCCGTCGAAGAAACTGCGTGGACGCATCCTTTGGTCTGGACCGGATTCCTGGCGGTGCTCCTCGCGCTCGCCCTCGCTGGCAGATCTGTCATCGGTGGAATCGCGGGGCTTCCGGCCTTCGTTGCGGGAATGCGGAACCGCAAGCGGAACCAAGATTAGACAGTGCGACCGAGTGATGATCTCCGTTCGGAGAACGCATTGTCGGTGCGAGTATTCAAGGTGAACTATGTTGGCGGATAACAAAACGGGCGTGTCATCACTTTTTCGGTTCATCGAAGATCTGCACGGTGACCGACAGTGGGGCAGCTTTCTGGATGCCGGCACCGGCGTGAAATCCTTGGAATGGGTGCAGACGTTGTACACGGAACGTTGGACTGCAGTGACTGCTGCACCGAGCATGGCTACCAAGATTCGCGCGTCGTTGGACAAACCGGAACGCCCGCAGGACCGGTTGCTGGTGGGCAACTGGGTCAACGAAAGCCTGCTCACCGGTGAAACCTTCGACACGGTGCTGGTCGATTATCTAGTCGGTGCGGTCGAGGGTTTTGCGCCGTACTGGCAAGATCGTGTTTTTGATCGGTTGCGTCCGCTGCTCAGTGACCAGGGTCGCCTCTACCTGATCGGCCTGGAACCGTACGTCCAGTTCAAGCCGGATACCGAGAGCGGTCGGATCGTTTGGGAGATGGGCCGTTTGCGTGACGCCTGCCTACTCTTGGCGGGCGAACGGCCCTATCGCGAGTTTCCGATGGAATGGACGATGCGTCAGCTTGGTTTGGCTGGTTTCCGGATGTGCGAGGCGCGTCGCTTTCCAATTCGGTATCGCGCCCGCTTCGTCCACGGTCAGATGGATATGTGTGTGGATCGCGTGGAGCGTATGCCTGAGCAGTTGAGAGCGTCGATGCACGGCTACATCGAGGACCTGCGCGCCCGCGCACTCGCTCTCGACGAGCGCGAAGGCGGTCTTCGTCACGGCTGCGACTACGTGATCGCAGCGGAAGCGATGTGATCACGGGAGCATCTCCCGGACTCAGCAGTCGGTGCTGATTCTGAACTCGCGGTCGAGCATCGCCGCTGGATCGTCTTCGGTTCCTCCGAACGCGGTGCCGGAGATGTGAAAGACGCCGTTGTCGACCCGCGCCGTGCCCTCGCCGACGACGTCGCGGCCGAACGTGCCGGAGAACCCGTCCACGCCTCGCAAGTGCACCAGCTCGGCGGTGACGGTTTCACCGGTGTTCACGATCGCGGTGAAGCCTGGGTCCGACTCGGGTGTCTCGATGATCCACTGCCACTCGTATTGGTTGCAGATGACGGGAAAGCGCTCTGCTGACCCGTCGGCGATCCGCACTTCGGCGGTGCGGGTTCCGAGAGCGCTGGGTGGCGTGGAGCACGCGGAAGCGGCGACCACGGCCATCGCGGTCGGCAACCACAACGCGGCGCCTCGCATAACGCACGAGTACCCGCTCGTCGACGCGTTTATGCCGCTTCGTCAGCTGAAGTGTGTCTGTGGCCGCGGCAGCGCCACCCCGTCGAGCGTGATGTCGACCTTCTCGTTGTAGAACGCAATCATATTCGCGATCGGGGCCACCGCCGGCAACGGCGTGTGGTACGTCCACGCCAGATCGGTGTGGACAGCGTCTCCCACACGCACCGACCAATACCCGGAGGTGACGCCCTTGTAAGGGCACAGTGTCTGGGTGTCCGTCGGTTCCAGATGCTCGAACGACACGTCGGTCCGGTCGATGTAATACCGCGTTGGCAGCCCTGTTTCGAACAGCAGAACGGGACTGCGGGTCTCTGCGAGAGGAACTCCGTCTACTGCCACGGCGATGTGCCGGTGCGAGCGCAGCGCATCGACGCGGGCGTACGGATTGCGTGGATGACCGTAGATCGGTTCGTCCTCTTCGAACCACGACAGCGCCGACCACTCGAAGCGCACGAGACCGCTCACGGGTCCGCCGTCGTCGTCGAACACGCGGGCGGCCGACTGGTGTGTCGCCTTCGGCCCGACCACCGAGAAGAGTCGAGACGGGCCGAACTGCACTGTCTGCGCGTGATTTTCGTCCTGCAAAGCCGACGGTTGGACGTCGTTGAGCGGGATGTAGTACTGGGGATAGTAGGGCACTTCCCACACGTAGCGCGCCGACATGGTGTCGAAGATCAGCTTGTCACCGACAAACCCGCGGACACGCCGCGGCGAGGGTTCGACGCGTCCCCGGGCGGCCGCCATCTGGGGGTAGTCCTGTGAAGCTTTCTGCGGGGTGTCCGTCACGGTCTGTCTCCTTGCTCGTCGTTCGCCTGAGTGATCAGCTGTTTCCGCAACTGGCGCAGCCGCCAGGGATAGCTGTCGTGCGGCCACATTCGTTCGATGGCGGCATTGAACTCGGCACCGAGCAACACCGCGAACGCGGTGAGGTACAGCCACAAGACCACGGCGATCGGAACGGCCAGCTGACTGAACACGGCGTCCGTGCTCGCGCTCATGGTCAGGTACGCACGCAACCCTGCAGACGCGATCAGCCACAGCGCCACCGCCAGAACGGCTCCCGGCAGATCTCGGCGCCAGGGGGTCTGCCAAGGCACTCCGACGTGATAGAGCGTGGCCAGAGCGGCAAGCACAAGAACGATGACGCTGGGCCAGAACATCACATCGAGCACACGCAGCGTGGTATCCGCGACAGCGTCCGGGGCCAGCCATTCCACAAGCCGCGGCCCGAATACCATCGGTGGCAGCAGTGCCACCGCGCCGACCATTGCTCCGAGGGTCATGCCCAACGCCAACAGTCGACGTCGCCACCCCGAGCGCGGAGGGACACCGTAGGCGATGGTGATCGTCTCGAGGTAGCGATTGATCGCCCGGGATCCCGTCCAGATGCTGAGCACCAGGCTGATGGAGACCACCCGACCTTGGGTTTGGGCAAGCACGGTGTTCACCGCCCGTTCGTACGCCGCATAGGTCGGGTCGGACAGGAAGGACTCCGGGATGCCGAGCACCAGCTCGGTGAACTCCTGCGTACCCTCAGGCCCCAGCGTGGCGGCGACGAAACCCAGTGATCCGATGAGGGCCAGCAGCAACGCTGGAAGCGAGATCAGCGTGAACAGTGCTGCCTCGGCCGCGAGGCCGGGCACCCGGTCGTCGATCGCCCCGCGGCCGGTATGCCAGATCAGCCTGGCGACCTGCTGCAGTGGGCGGGGCAGCTGCGCGAAGCGATCGGCGCCTTCGCGCTCGAGTCTCGTTTTGGCGGCCAGGACGCGTCGGGACAGTCGAGCCTGCAGTTGCCGCCGATCGCGTTCCCAGAGCATCGCCTCGAGCCTATGAGACCAGGCCGCCCCGGGCATCGCCGGTCATCGATGGGGCGGTCCGAGCACGCCGCTGCGTCGGGCACGCCTGAAGTTGGCCATCACGCGGTCGAGCACCGCGCTGTAGGCGGAGCCGTCATTGAGGATGTGATCGAGATGGCGGTGACGAAGGTAAGTGTCCAGTCGGCGGTCCAGAGGCGCGTCCCAATTCTGCTGCCCGGCATATTCCGAGCACAGGAAACCCCAGGCGATTTCGTCGAGTGCCGCAGCGTCGAATTTGTGCGGCCACGCGATGTCTGGCATCACGCCCTCCCGGGGGGTCGTGCCCTCGATCATGCTCGCTTTCGGGTTGGGAGGGAAGAGTCGTCTCACTGTTTTGTCGGTGGCGGGGTGTAGCGTCGGTTTTGTGTTCGAAAGTTTGTTCGATGTCGATCCTGGCGCGTCGGAGGCTGAGCTGCGCGCCGTCATCGAGCGCTGCGAGCACCTGAAATCCGCCGCGGCCGCCGCCCAAGCCCGCGCGACCGCCCTGTGGGCCGCCCAACGCGCCGACGCCGAGAAGACCGCCGGGGTTCCGGCCGCCAAGCGGGGGCGGGGCCTGGCCAGCGAGGTCGCCCTGGCCCGGCGCGACGCCCCGGCGTGCGGGGCCCGCCACCTGGGGCTCGCGCGGGCCCTGGCCCACGAGATGCCCCACACCCTGGCCGCGCTGCAGGCCGGGGTGCTCTCGGAGTGGCGGGCCACCCTGATCGTGCGCGAGTCGGCCTGTTTGAGTGTCGAGCACCGCGCTGAGTTGGACGCCGAGTTGTGCGCCGACCCCACCCGGCTGACCGGGTGGGGAAATCAGCGCATCACCGCCGAAGCCGCGAAGATCGCCGCCCGGTTGGATGCCGCCGCGGTCGTCGAGCGGGCCCGCAAAGCCCCCGCGGATCGGGCGGTGTGGACCCGCCCGGCCCCTGATGCCATGGTCTATGTCACCGCGCTGCTGCCCGTGGCCCAGGGCGTCGGCATCTACGCGGCGTTGAAACGCCAAGCCGACCTCACCTGCGACGGGCGCTCACGCGGACAGGTGATGGCCGACACCCTCTACGAACGCGCCACCGGCGAGTCCGCCACCGCGCCGGTGGCGGTGGCGCTGAACCTGGTCATGGCTGACACCGCCTTGTTCGGCGCCGACACCAGCCCCGCCTGGGTGCAGGGCTACGGCCCTGTGCCGGCCGCGGTGGCCCGTCATCTGCTCGCCGACGCCGCCACCGCCGCCCAAACCGAGGCCAAAGCCACCCTGCGCCGCCTCTACCGCCACCCCACCTCCGGACAGTTGGTGGCGATGGAGTCACGGGCCCGGTTCTTCCCGCCCGGGCTGGCCCGGTTCATCGACGTGCGCGACCAAACCTGCCGCACCCCCTACTGCGACGCCCCGATCCGCCACCGCGACCACGCCACCCCCGACCGCGACGGTGGGCCGACCAGCGCACGCAACGGCCTGGGCACCTGTGAAACCTGCAACTACGCCAAAGACGCCCCCGGCTGGACCGTCACCACCACCGACGACGACGGCACCCACACCGCCACCTACACCACCCCCACCGGGGCGACCTACTACTCCCTGGCCCCACCAGCCCCCGGAACCCCCGTCACCCGCCGCAGCATCATCGAAGACGGACTGAGCATCGACCTCATCACCTTCAACGCCGCATAGGGCCAGCGCGCGACCGGCGCCGCAGGGCCAAGCTAGGCCAACGCCTCGAAGGCCTCGCCATGCTCGGTGCCGCGTGCCTGTTCAGGCCGACGCCTCGATCAACCTCGCCACCCGCAACGCCGCGTGCCTGTTCAGGCCGACGCCTCGATCGGACGCGACAGCGGACTGACGTACACCTGGGCACCGTGGCGCGGGACGATGACTGGGGCGGCGTGCGTGGCCGGCGACTCCAGTCGGCGGCTCGCGGGCCGGAGTTCGGCCTGGGCGAGCATGGTGTGCAGGATCGTGGTCAGCTCACACATCGAGAAGCTGGCGCCGATGCAGCGCTTGATTCCTCCGCCGAAGGGCACCCAGCCGTAGGGGTTAGGACGGGTCCCGACGAAACGCTCGGGATCGAACGTGTCTGGGTCGGGGTAAGTCTCCGGGTCACGGTTGATGGCGTCGAGCAGCAGGACGATCCGTGTTCCGGCCGGCAGCGTGTAGTCGCCCAATCGATATTTCTCGGCGGTCATCCTGCCGGTGATCGGTGCCGGCGGCCGCAAGCGCAGCGTCTCGTTGATCACCGCCTCGGTGTAATCGGTACCTCCGGTGCCGATCTCGGCGCGTACACGCCGCTGCACGTCGGGGTGATGCGCCAGCAGGTCCACCAGCCACGCCAGGGTGGTGGCCGTCGTCTCGTGTCCAGCGAGCATGAGCGTGATGACATCAGCTCGAATCTCGTTGTCCGACAGCTGATCGCCGTCCTCTCCGCGCGCATCGACCAGCATGCTCAGCACGTCGGTGGCGCGACCGCGCTCCGCGTTCGCGCGCCGACGGGCGATGAGTGGCAGCACAATGTCGTCGATCCTGCGATTGACGTCCCTCAGCGTGCCCCAGGAACGCAGGGTTCCGAGCCGGCGCGCCGCGTAACGAATCGGGGTCTCGGTGGACAGTGCCAAGTCCAGCAGGTCTGCGAACGGTTTTCCGAGCCGTTCGATGTCCTCGGCCGCATGCACCCCGAAGATCACCTGCACGATCACATCGAGCGTCAGGTCGCGACCGGCGTCGAGCATCCGGACCGGTGAGTCCGACGGCCAGGACGCCATCGCCGCCTGGGTTGCGGCCTCGATGGCCGGGACGTAGCTCCGCAGGATGTCTCCGTGCAGCGGCGGGGTGAGCAGCTTGCGCCGCCGCAGATGTTCCGGTTCCTCCAGCACGAACATCGACCGGCGACCGTAGATCGCAGCGGCCGGTCCTACCCCTTCACCGCCCAGCAGCACATCGGGTTTGGCGGTGAACACCTGCTTGGCGAGGGCGGGGTCTGCGACGGCGACGACGCGGCCGTAGCCGAGGACGGGCAGTGCGATCACCGGGCCGTAGTTCTGCACCAGTCGGCGCACCAGCGGCTGACCGCCGACCCCGTACGCCGCGGCATAGAGGCCTCCGAACAACGGGGCCATCAGTGGAGGAGAGGGCAAACTCGGTGGACGCACGATTGCCACCATGGCATGCCGACGCCGCCACATGGTGGAATTCGGTGCAGACAATGCGCGCGGCGAGATCAGGACAGCGTGATGGCCGCGACGCCGCCGGCGTACAGAGCGAGCATCAGGACCGTTTCGAAGCCGACGTTGCCCACCCCGTGCTTCTGGCGGCGGAGCAATCCCAGCATCAGCGTCGACACCAGCACGATCGACAGCACCACCCAGGCCATTTCCGCAGGCCCGACCGCTGAATAGATTGTGCCGTCCCGGTATACGGCGTCCAAAACCACCAAGATCAGCAGGTCGTAGGAGTTGCCGCCGAGGATGTCGCCGACCGCCAATGACAGCGACCCACGGCGCACAGCCGTGACGGCGACCACCAGTTCGGGCAGCGATGTCGCAGTGGCGGTGAAGATCCCGCCCATCAGGGACTGATCCATACCGACCTGCGCCGACAACGTCGGCGCGACCTGGGACAGCACCCAGCCGCACACCGAGACCAACGCTGCGAGGGCGATGAAGCTGAGCCAGGTCTGCACGACACTCAGCGGCGGCGTTTCGTCCGCGGCCTTCTCCGGGGGTGTCTCCGACGTCAGTCGCGGTTGCCACATCGGCGCTCGTTCGGCGCCGCGCGTCAGCCGCAGGCCAAGCACGTATCCCGCCACGATCAGCACTGACACCGGATGGATGCCGTGGCTTCCCAGCCCCGGCAACGCCATGGCGAACAGCGGCAGCGCGAGCAGACCGACCAAGACCACACCCTGCAGCAGGTTCGGCTCGGACGCAGCGGCATGCTCCAGGTTGGCCCGGCGGTACGTCATGTCGGCGATCGCCAGGAACGTGGTCTGCACGGCGATCCCGCCGACGGCATTGCTCACCGCCAGCGAAGCGTCGCCGTTCCACGTGGCCGATACCGACATGATCGAACCCGACAGTGATGTGACCGCGCCGATCAAGATCGCCCCCGTGAGCAGGTCACCCAGGCCGGTGATCTTGGCGATCTCCTCAGCCCGTCGGGTCAGCAGCACGCCGCCGCCGCCGATCAGCCCTGCCGCGACGACGAAGACGAGCAGGTTGGTGGTCAACGACTCAACCACGATCGGTTCTCCGCGTCATGTCGCTGCGCGTGCCCCGACATCGGAGGCCCAAACACCACCCTCAGCGGTAGACCAGATCGATGCGGCGGAAGGCGCCCAGCTCGTGATCGGCACGGAAACCATCGTGGTCACGCCGGCATCGCTCGTCGGCTTCCTCGGCGTAGCGCACGATGTCGTCGACGAAAAGGTCGGGGACCCCCATGGCGTCGACGATGTCCGGTTCGACGTCGTGGTCCAGCAGGCCGGACTCGTCGGACAGTGCGTGCGCCTGGGCGAGCACCTCGCCGCAGATCCGGGCGTACTCGCACCACTTCGTGAACGACAGATCATCGAGGTCGATGTCGTCGCGGAACCACGACCGCTCCCGCACCAGGAAGCTGATACCGCGGTGCTTGATGCTGCCGTAGAACACGTCCCCGCTGACCAACTGGACGCGCTGACCGTGCACGACGCGGTCGGCGTTGCCGTCGACGACGTGCTCGGAGTGCGGTACGAGGCCGTCCAGCGCGGAACGGCGGGCCTGCTTGAACTCCAGCAGCAGATCATCGGAGGCGTCGGCGTGGGGCCCTTCGATCATCACGTAATAGCGCACGAGCCCCAGCGACGCTGTGCCCTGGCCGCGTCGCTCGGCGACGTCTTTGACGCGCATCGTCCCAGCACGTGGGGGCACCACCAGCTCGGATTCGGCGACGTACCGGTCGATCAGCTCTTGGAATTCGTCGCGACGGCTGGTGATGGGCACCAGCTTCTTGCTGGCGCGGAAGCCGGTCTTGTTCTCGTTGTAGTACTTCTTCGTCAGCCACTTGGCCCGGCCGCCCGAGGTGGCGTCGTCGAACAGGTCGGCGATGAGCTTCGGGGCGTTGTCGCGGCGGAGGTCGGCCGACTCCTCGGTGTTGTCAGCGGCATAGACATTGACCTTGTCGGCGTAGCCGCGCACGAACGACCGCGCGATCTTGCGGCGCTTGCCGCTGCCGTGGTCGCCGATCTCGTCGGCCGCGATCAGGAAGCCTGTCGCGCCGCGTTTGAGGTCCCAGGTGAAGGGGGCGTAGAAGACCTCGTCGTAGTCGTTGATGCCGAAGATCGGGACGTTGTCGGCGTTGGGCATGACGCCGAAATTCTCCGGATGGACATCGCCGGCTGCCAGCACCGTCGGCATCCACGAGTCGTCACCCGCCATATCCCGGTAGAACAACAGGGCGGTCCCACGGAAGAACGAGAACCGCGACGACGCGAGCTTGTCGAACTTGCCGAACGCTTCCTCGTTGTGTCGGGCGATGCGCAGCTGATGGTCTTCACGGATCGTCTGCCGCACGTGCATTCGCCGGTCATTTCCCGTCAGCATGCGCGGCAGCGGCACCATCTGGCCCTCGGCGCGCGCCTGCGCGAGGACGCGAAAAGCCTCCATCTGCGAGGCGATCCGCGGCTGACCGTCGCGGCTGGACACATCGTCCGGGCGAGCTGAGACCCGCCCTCCGGCGTCCGTCTCTTCGGCGCCATCGTCCGCGCCGTCGTGCCCGTCCTCCCGGTGACCGTCGGGCTCCTGCCGCGCCGACGGACTTGCCAGTACTTCGAGAATCTCGCCTTTGGTGGCTTTCGCCGGAAGATCGAGCCCCAACGCCTTGGCGGTGTGGTGGAGCTCGTCCCGAGTCGCGGCTTTCTCATCCATGCTGCTAGCGGTCTATCCACTGACCAGCGCAGTCAAACAGCGGACGACGTCGAGCAGCCCGCCGCGTCCCGGCTGCTGGTGTGATCGCCGTAGCGTTTAGGCGGCCACAGCCAGCGGGAAACGCGAACACGGATGTGTGAGCAGACGACGAGTTGAGGCAGTCGTGAACTTGGTGAATGTCGCCCTCGTGGTGGGCGCCGGCGTGGTGTTGGTCCTGGTGCTGCTCTCGGAGCGGCTGAGCTCATGGAGCCTGCCCGCCCCGCTGCTGGCGGTCGTGATCGGCGCGGCCATCGGTCCGCACGCCCTCGACGCGCTTCCCTTCGACCGGCTCGCCGAATACCGCGACCCGCTGCTGACCGAAGGATCGCGCATTGCGCTCGGAGTGGGACTGGTCGGCGTGGCGTTACGGCTCCCGCACGGATACTGGAGACGGAACTGGCGCTGGATCGCCGGCATCATCGGCGCCGGCATGGCGGTGATGTGGTTGACGGCGGCCGGTCTCCTGCTCGCGGTGGGAGTGCCGTTGACCCTTGCGCTGCTGGTCGGTGCGATGCTGACCCCGACCGATCCGATCACCACCACGCCGGTCGTCACCGGCGTCAACGCCGAAAAATATGTGCCGGACCGGGTTCGCTTCAACCTGTCCGGTGAGAGTGGCGTCAACGACGGCCTCGGCTTCCTGTTCGTGATGCTGCCGTTGCTGCTGTTGACGGTGGCACCCACCGGCCAGGCGTGGACGCAGTGGCTGGTCGATGTGGTGCTGTGGAAGGTGCTCGGCGCCGCGGTGCTGGCGGCGCTGGCCGGGTATCTGTTCGGGAAGGCCTACATCGTCTGCCGGGACCGCGGCTACATCGACCAGGGCAGCCTGCTCATCATCGCCATCCCGATCGGGCTGTTCATGCTGGGTCTGCTCAAACTGATCGGAACCGACGGCATCCTCGGGGTGTTCATCACTGCGGCGGTGTTCGGACAGGTGGTGCAGCAGTCGGCCGAGGAGGTGCAGGACACCGTCGCCGACGCATTGACGCGGCTGCTGATGATCCCGCTGTTCCTGCTGCTGGGGGTGTTCCTCCCGCTCGGGGAGTGGGCCCATATGAGTCCGGTGTTGCTGCTCGGGCTCGCCGCCGCGGTGTTCGTGCGCCGCGTCGTTGCGGTGTGGCTGGTCAGCCCCGCCTACCGCAACCTGCACACCCGCCAGGAGCTCGCGTTCATGAGCTGGTTCGGACCTATCGGTGTGTCAGCGCTGTACTACGCGATGGACGCCTCGAGTCGATTGGGTGACGAGCGGGTCTTCGTCTACGTCTCGTTTGCGATCGCGGTATCCGTGGTGCTGCACGGTCTGTCGACTGTACCCCTGAGCAAGTGGCTGGCCAGCCACAACGACCGCACCACGGAAACCGCTGCACCGCAAAAGCATTGACCGCCGAGGTCAGCCCACCCGACCGGAGACGTACTGCTCGGTGCGTTCGTCGGCGGGGTTGGTGAAGATCTTGTCCGTCTGGTTGTACTCGACAAGGCGCCCCCGAGGGTTTTCCTCGTCATCGTCGAGCTGAACCATCAGGAACGCGGTCATGTCCGAAACCCGCGCAGCCTGCTGCATGTTGTGCGTCACGACGATGATCGAGTAGTCCTTCTTCAGCTCCATCATCAGATCTTCGATCTTGCCGGTGGAGATCGGGTCCAACGCCGAGCAGGGTTCGTCCATCAGCACCACGTCGGGCTTGGTGGCGATCGACCGCGCGATGCACAACCGCTGCTGCTGGCCGCCGGACATGCCGTACGCGTTGTCGTCCAACCGGTCCTTGACGTCGTCCCACAGCGCGGCCCGGGTGAGGGCCTCCTCGACGATGTCGTCGAGGTCGCTTTTCTTCTTGGTCCCCAGCACCCGTGGGCCGAAGGCGATGTTCTCGAAGATCGACTTGGGGAACGGGTTGGGCGCCTGGAACACCATGCCGATGCGCTTGCGGACCTCGACGGCGTCGACAGCGGGGTCGTAGAGATCCTGACCGTGATAGCGGATGTGGCCCTCGATGCTCGCGGCCGGGATGAGGTCGTTCATCCGGTTGAAGCACCGGATCAGCGTGCTCTTGCCGCATCCCGACGGCCCGATCAGCGCGGTGATGTTGTTCTTGTAGATGTCGAAGGTGACATCCTCGACCGCCGGTTTCTTACCGTAGCGAACGGTGAGATCATCGACCGCGAAGAGTGTTTCGCGCTCGGTCTCGCTCTGCGGCTCGCCGCGCTGTTCGCGTGATTCGCGCGCGGTCTCTTCGACCGAGGGCAGTGCCTGGACGGCGGGCCGCTCCTCCTCTTCGGTCTGATGAGTGGCTGGGGCTGTGGTCTTGTCTGTCATGGCTTCCTCACCAACGCTGTTCGTATCGATTGCGCAGCCAGATGGCGAACGAGTTCATCGCCAGCAGCAGCACCAGCATCACGATGATCCCCGCCGCGGCCAGAATGATGTATTCCTGTTGCG
Organism: Mycolicibacterium poriferae; assembly: GCF_010728325.1. The sequence continues at coordinate 5,010,469 of NZ_AP022570.1, read as the reverse complement.
CCCTGGCGAAATAGTTGAAGATCTGCACGGGCAGAACCGTGTACCTGTCGAAGAACCCTTCCGGGACGAACGTGACGAACGTCGCCGCCCCGACCAGCAGCAGCGGCGCCGTCTCCCCGATGGCCCGCCCCACCGCGAGAATCACCCCGGTGGCGATACCGGGGATCGACGCCGGCAGGACCTGGTGCCGGATCGTCTCCCACTGTGTCGCCCCGACCGCCAGCGATGCCTGCCGGATCGACGGTGGCACGGCTCGGATGGCTTCGCGCGCGGCGAGGATGACCGTCGGCAGCACCAGCAGGGCCAACGTGATGGAACCCGCGGCGACGACGAAACCCAGGCTCAACGGCCCGCGGACGATGAACGCCAGACCCAGAATCCCGTACACGATCGACGGGACCGCCGCCAGGTTCTGAATGTTCAACTCGATCAGGCGATTCCACCAACGCTCCCGGTCGGCGTACTCCTCGAGGTAGATCGCCGCGCCCACTCCGAGCGGTACGACCAGAGCGATCACCCCGCCGATCACGAAGAGGGAACCGACGATCGCGTTGAGGAACCCGGAGTCCTCCGGGAACGGTGCGGTCGGTTCGGTGAACAGCTCGATGCCCAGCCGCGGGAAGCCTTCGACGAACGCATCGATGATCAGGGCCGCCAGACCGGCCATCGACAGCGAGATCATCAGCAGCAGAAAGGCGTAGAACAGGTTTCCGCTCACCCGTTCCCCGGTCGGGCGACGGCCCAGGTGGGCTTCGGTGGCGGCCCGCGCGCCGGAGGTGGCCAGCCGGGTCCGCGGATTGTAGGTCTTCGTGCTCATTCGTACACCTGCCTGTACTTGCGCACCAGTCGGATACTGATCGCGTTCATCGCCAGCGTCATCACGAACAGCAGCAGGCCGACGGCGAAGATCGTGTCGTATTCGATTGTGCCGGTGGCGATGTCGCCGGTGGCGGTGACACCGATGTAGGCCGTCATCGCCTGTATGGACTCGGTGAAGGTGATGTCGAGGTTCGGGCTGTTGCCCGCCGCCATCAGGACCACCATGGTTTCGCCGATCGCACGCGAAACCCCCAGCACAATCGCGGCCACGATGCCCGACAGCGCGGCCGGGAACACCACGCGCACCGACACCCGGGCTCGGCTGGCGCCCAGCGCGTAGGCGCCGTTGCGCAGTCCCTGCGGCACCGCTGACATGGCGTCGTGCGAGATGGACGCGATGATGGGCACGATCAGCAACCCGATCGCCAGTCCCGCCGCTCCGGCGTTGAAGACGTTCGGGCCCTGCCCCAGGAACTCGGGCCAGTGGTCCTGCAGCAGCGGGGTGATGAAGGAGAACGCGAAGAAGCCGAACGCCACCGTCGGGACGCCCTCGAGCACCTCGAGGATGGGCTTGACGATCTTGCGGACCCAGTCCGGCGCGTACTCGCTGAGGTAGATCGCTGCCCCGAGACCGAGCGGTATCGCGGCGAGCAGTCCCCACAGCACCACGCTGAGGGTGCCCGCGATCAGCGGCAGTACCCCGAAGCTTTCGGGCACGAAGGACGGTGACCACCGTGTCCCGAACAGGAAGTCCAGTGGCGCAACGGTCTGGAAGAACTGCAGCGCCGGTCCGACCAACGACACGACGATCGCGACCGTGGTCGCCACCGAGAGCGCCGCGCAGACGGCCAGCATGGCCTTGATGATCTTCTCGCCGTAGCGAGGTTTGCCTTGAAGCTGGGGCGGTCGGTCCCGCCTGGCCAGGTCCGCGGCGGTGAGAGTGTCTCGTGAAACCACGTGTCTACCTGCTTTCCTCAGTTGTCGGCACCGCCCGGGTCCCGGTAGGCCGGCTCGGTCGAGCAGCCGCCGACCGGGTCGGGCGATGACCTCAGGAAAAGACGTGCCGCGATCAGCCCGAGGTCAGGCTGGCGACCTTGTCCTTGGCTTCCTGGAGCTGCTCATCGGTGAGCGGGATGAAGCCGGCCTTCGGCGCGACCTCGTTGACGTTGTCGAGGAAGTAGTTCACGAACGCCGCGACCTCGGGCCGCTGCAGCGCTTCCGCCGACGGATAGATGTAGAGCTGGCGGCCCAGCGGGTTGTAGGCCCCGCTCTGCGTGGAATCCACGGTCGGCGCGGTGCATTCACCGGCGTCGTTGCGGATCTCGAGTGCCTTGAGCCGGTCCTCGTTCTCCTGGAAGTAGGAGTAGCCGAAGTATCCGACGCCACCCGGCGAGCCGGCGACACCGGTGACCGTGGCGTTGTCGTCTTCACCGACGATGTTCACGCCCTGGGACCGCGCCGCGCCCTCTTCGCCGTTGACCGCCTCGGTGAAGTAGTCGAACGTACCCGAGTCCGCGCCCGGGCTGAAGATCTGCAGCTGCTCGTTGAACGGTTGTTCCAACCCGGGCACGTCGGCCCACGATGTCGCGGTGGCTTCGGGCCCGTAGATCGCCTGCAGCTGCTCGACCGATACGCAGTTGACCGGGTTGTTCGGGTTCACCACCACCGACAGCGCATCGTTGGCGACGGTGATCTCGTCCCACTGGATTCCGGCCTGTTCACACGCCTGCTTCTCTTCGTCACTGATCTGTCGCGAGGCATCCGAGATTGCGGTCTCGCCGTTGCAGAACTTCTCGAACCCGCCGCCGGTGCCGGAAGTTCCGACCGAGACCCGCACGTCGGGGTTCTCCTGCTGGAACATGGCCGCGACCGGTTCGGTGAGCGGGGCGACCGTGCTGGACCCGTCGATGATGATGTCACCGGACAGGTTGTCGCCGCTGCCGCCGGCGTTGTCCTCGCCCGAACCGCATGCAGCGAGCAGGAGGGCGGAGCTCGCCACCACGCTCATTGCTACCGTTCGCGGGCTCTGCCGCTGTCCCATGGTCGTCCTCCTCTGGATGGGTGATTTGCCGAGCCTGTGCTCGGCTGCAATGCCCATAGCCGCAGAGGTGTAACGGAGATCGAGGGCTGGTGAACGGCCGGTGAATGGTGTCCAGCGCACCGGTGTTTTCCCAGCGCGTTACCTGATCGTGACCTTCAGCGTGTTTGGGGGAAACTCCCAGGAACGAGTCGTTGTCGAACGACGCCAAGTTTGCTGGCTGTGCGGTTCAGGTGCGCGGACTCAACTCCGCGGCGCCGAACGACACGTTGAACCGGTCGCACCAGATGCTGACACTGTCCAGACCGTCGATGTCGGCGTCCGACGGCACCGGGTAGTTGGCGCTGCCCCGGTTGCCTTTGAGCGATCCGAGATCGACCCAGCGGCCGTCGTCGAAAACCCCCGCGTTGTCCAGGCCCGGCGACACCGCAGCGTCGGTCAGCCAGACCTTCAGATCGGGTCCGTCGCTGGTGTCGAGATCCTCGATCCGCACCACCAGTGAGTCGTCCGGCAACCGCAACAGTTGCACCGTGCCGCTGGTGGGGTGTTCGTGGCTGATTAGATCACCCTGAGCCACCACGTGGGTGACCGCGGCCCCGGTCGCGGTGACCTGCGGGCCGGGGTCCTGCCCGGCGGTGGCGGCGGGCGGGGCCTCGTCGACCGTTGTGCTGGTGAACAACTTCCAGGGCTGAAACCAGTAAGCGGCGAATCCGGCGGCGACGACCACCACGACGAGGCCGACGATCGTCGCAGGGTGGCGCAGGAAGCGCCGGCGTGAACGAGGAGAGCGGGACGGTTCGGTCACCAGGTGATTATCGAACGCGGCGGGGGCGTCCGTCACCGATCCTGGGAAAATGCTGCCGACAACCTGAATGCCCGTACTGGCGGGGGAGATGATGTAGCGGTGACAGTGGGATTGATCTGCGCGATCGAACCGGAGCGTGCGCATCTGGCCCGCGAACTGAACCAGGCGCGAAGCGACGTGGTGGCGCACGCCCGTTTCGACGCGGGTCTGCTCGACGGCCACGAGGTGGTCTTGGTCGGTGCGGGTATGGGCAAAGTCAACGCCTCCGTCGTCGCGACCGTGCTGGCCGACCGGTTCGGTTGCCGCGCAATCGCGTTCTCCGGGGTCGCCGGTGGGCTGGACCCCGCGCTGGGGATCGGTGACATCGTGATCGGCGACCGGGCGGTCCAGCATGACGCCGGGGTGATCGAATCCGACGGGCTGACGCACTATCAGGCCGGCCACGTGCCGTTCATCAACCCCACCGACCGCTTCGGCCACGACCTCGACCCCGCGCTGCGCGCGCGGGTCCACGACCGTCTCGACGGTTTTGCGCTTCCTGCGATCTCGCGCCGCGCAGGCGGGCGCGACGAGCCACCCCGCATCACCTACGGCACCGTGCTCACCGGCGACCAGTTCCTGCACGACGAATCCGCCCGTCGGCGGCTGCACGCCGAACTCGGCGGCTCGGCGGTGGACATGGAGGGTGCCGCGGTCGCGCAGGTGTGCGAAGCGTTCGGTATCCCGTGGCTTCTCATCCGGGCCCTGTCCGACCTGGCTGGTCGGGAGTCCCGGTTCGACTTCACCGCGTTCGTCGACGAGGTCGCCGCCGGCTCAGCCGCCATTCTGCGCCGGCTCCTGCCGGTGCTCTGAGCCGATCGCCGCGACACGGCGCCGGTGCTCTGAGCCGATCGCCGCGACACCGGCGGTGTGCGACACTGATGCGGCCCAGCGCACCGACCCGCGAATCCCGCAGCACCACGGACGGACTCACACTCCACGATGACCGAATCGACGTCGAGGCCCGGTCCCCACGAGTACGACGACTCGATGCGCGGCGCGGTCCTGATCTGCCTGACCGCCGTGCTGGCCGGCGTCGTCATCGGCGTTGTCGGAGGCGCGTTCCGCTGGTGCCTGGACCAGGCTGAGCGGCTGCGTCTCGACATGGTCGACTGGGCGCACGGGCTGGCCGGACCCAACTGGTTGATACCGATCGCCGCCGCGGCCCTCGGGGCCACTCTCGCCTCGCTGATCGTGAAGTGGATGCCGCTGGCGGCCGGCAGCGGCATCCAGCACGTCGAGGCCGTCTACTGGGGTGAGGCGCGCCCGCCGCTGATCAAGCTCGTGCCGGCGAAGTTCGTCGGAGGTGTGCTCGGCATCGGCTCGGGGTTGGTGCTGGGACGTGAGGGGCCGACGGTGCACATGGGTGCCGCGGTGGGGGCCGAGGCGGCACGCCGGGCCCGGTTGCCCGCCCCGGAGATCAGGATGATGCAGACCGCACTCGGCGGTGCCGGGCTGGCCGTCGCGTTCAACGCGCCCATCGGCGGCACTCTCTTCACCCTCGAGGAGGTCACCAAGTCCTTCCGCGTCAAAACCGTGCTGGCGACGTTGTGCGCGGCGGCCACCGCGGTGGGCGTGGTGCGCTGGATGCTGGGGAACCGGCCCGATTTCCTGGTCGAACCGATGGCGACTCCGCAGCTGCGCTGGTTGTGGTTGTTCGCGGTGTTCGGTGTGCTGTGCGGACTTCTCGGCGCGGCGTACAACCGGCTGGTGCTGTGGTTCCTGGACCGCGTCGGCGCGATCCGCCGGGTGCCCGCGCCGGCCAAGGCGGCGGCTATCGGGGCGTTGGTCGGGCTGGCGATGTTCGTCTATCCGCTGGCCGTCGGCGGTGGTGACACGCTCACCGAGATGATCCTCGGCGGGCAGACTTTCGTGCTGCCGGTCGTGATCGGCTATCTCCTCGTGCGGTTCGTCGCCGGCCCGCTGTCCTACTCCGCCGCCGTGCCCGGCGGTCTGTTCGCCCCGCTGTTGGCGCTCGGCGCGTTGTGGGGGGTGCTGTTCGTCGGCGTCGTCGACGCTGTGTGGCCGCACGACCTGACCGGTCTGCAGATACCCATGGCGCTGGTCGGCATGGCGGCGTTCTTCGGTGCAACGGTGCGCGCCCCGGTGACCGCCATCGTGCTCGTCATCGAGATGACGGCCACGACGGAGGCCGCGATACCGATGCTGGCAGGCACCGCGGCCGCGGTACTGACCGCGTACCTCGTCGGCTCTCCGCCGATCTACGACAGCCTGCGCGAGCGGATGCCGCCTGAGGAACCGATCGCCGAGAAGACCTGAATCACCACCGCGCCCTAGTTCTCGTCGGGGATGTCGCGGTAGGTCTGATCGTGCGCCGGGCCCTCCGGGTCTTCGCCCTGGCGATCCAGTTTGTCCTGCTCCTCGCGCTGGCCCTCGGTGGCCTGAGTGGCGTCCTTCGGCGTTTCCGGCGGGTCGTTGATCTGTTCCACGCCTGCAGTGTTGTCAAATCGGGCGCGCGTGAAACGTGCCACCCTCACACGTGCAGAACAGGCGCTGTGATAACCAGGCAACACGGGGCAACACGGACGTATAAGTGGCGTTGCTGATCGGCAATACGGCCAGGGAATACCTGAGGGGACCACTCCCCGGAAGGTGCCCTGATGTCCTATCTGAGTCCCTCGGACTTCGTCGGCAAGATGATCGATGCCGGCGCAGCCAAAGCCACGATGTCCACCCGAGACACCCTGATCCGCGCGTACATGGCCGGGGCGATCCTGGCGTTGGCCGCCGCGTTCGCCGTGACCATCACGGTGCAGACCGGCAACGCGCTGGTCGGTGCGGTGCTGTTCCCGGTCGGGTTCTGCCTGCTCTATCTACTCGGCTTCGACCTGCTCACCGGCGTCTTCACGCTCGTGCCGCTGGCGTTGTTGGACAAACGCCGCGGCGTCACGGTCCGCTCGATGCTGCGTAACTGGGGTTGGGTGTTCCTGGGTAATTTCCTCGGCGCGATCACCGTGGCCGTCATGATGGCGATCGTCTTCACCTACGGGTTCAGCGTCGATCCGAACGAGGTCGGCCAGCGCATCGGCGAAATCGGCCACAGCCGTACCGTCGGCTACGCCGAGCACGGCGCGGCCGGCATGCTCACCCTCTTCATCCGCGGCGTGCTGTGCAACTGGATGGTATCCACCGGGGTGGTCGCGGCCATGATGTCGACGAGCGTGTCGGGCAAGGTGATCGCGATGTGGATGCCCATCATGCTGTTCTTCTACATGGGTTTCGAGCACTCGATCGTCAACATGTTCCTGTTCCCGTCGGGGCTGATGCTCGGTGGCGACTTCTCCATCGGCGACTACCTGATCTGGAACGAAATCCCCACCGTGGTAGGCAATCTGGTGGGCGGACTGGCCTTCGTCGGTCTGACGCTGTTCGCCACCCACGCCCGGACCGGCAAGCCGCGGCTGTTCGTTCCCGACGGCCTCGACGCCACGCCCAAGGAACGCGAAGGAGCGAACGCATGACCCCGATCATGGCCAAATCCGAAGCCGCTGAGTTGATCACCGCAGCCCGGGTGCGCAAGAAGCTGGGCTGGGCCGACATTGCCGGTGAGATCGACGCGCCGCTGGTGTGGTGTGTCGCGGCCCTGCTGGGCCAGCACCCCATGCCGGCCGGGCAGGCCGAACGAGTCTGTGCCCTGCTGGATCTCGACTCCGCGGTCGCCGAGAGCCTGCAGAGCCAGCCGTCCCGAGGTATCGACCCGGCCCTGCTGGCCGACCCGACCATCTACCGCTTCCAGGAGGCGCTGGCGGTCTACGGCCCGGCACTCAAGGAGCTCATCCACGAGGAGTTCGGTGACGGCATCATGAGTGCCATCAACTTCAAGGTCGACATCGCCCGCCGCGAACATCCCGACGGAGACCGCGTGGTGGTCACCTTCGACGGCAAGTTCCTGGATTACCGGTGGTGAGGCCGCGATGAGCGAGACAGCCCGCGAGGCGGCGGAATCGTTGTGGACCGGGCTCGGTCGACGCGACTTCGTCCGTGCGGTCGCGGCACTCAGCGCAGGCGCCGGCGTGGCCGGTGTGGCGTCGGCCTGCTCGTCGGGTGGTTCGACGTCGACGCCGTCGGCCACGTCCTCGAGTTTCACGATCCTGCAGCCCGGGCACGGCGAGCCCAGCGGTGATCACTACCTACAGTCCACACCGGATCAGGTGTTGTGGGGCTACGTGCCGAATGTGCACACCGCGCCGGCGATGCAGATGGCGTCGGGCGAGACGGTCACCATCGACACCGTCAGTCACGAAGGTGTCCTCGAAGACCAGGGCCGCGACCCGGTCGAGTTCTTCGGTGCTCACGGCGTCGACGGCTCAGACGTACTCGCTGATGCGATCGGTGTCGCCGCGGACTACACCCGCACACCGCGGAACTTCGACAAGGACGGGCCTCATGTGGTGACCGGACCGGTTTTCGTGGAGGGGGCGCAACCCGGCGACGTGCTCAAGATCGAGATCCTGGAGGCGATCCCGCGGGTTCCCTACGGCGTCGTGTCGAGCCGGCACGGCAAAGGCGCGCTGGCCCGCCAGTCCGACGGTGGCGCGCCGGAGGGGGTTGCCCTGAGCGAGGTGATGCCCCCGGTCGGCACCGATGGTCGGTCCCACTCGAATCCGGCGCTCTACGGCAATGTTTCGACCTTCACCACCGTCGTCGACGGCCACGGCATCATGAAGTACGGCGACGCGCAGGTCCGCTTCCCGCTCAACCCCTTCATGGGGATGATGGGGGTGGCGTTCTCCCAGGATCCCGACCCGACTGCGGCGACCGCGCATTCGGTGCCGCCGACTGTCGGTGGCGGCAACATCGACATCCGGCTCCTCGGTGAAGGTGCGACGTTCTACCTGCCGGTGTTCGCCGAAGGCGCGCTGTTCTACGTCGGCGATCCGCACATGGCGATGGGTGACGGTGAGGTTGCCTTGACCGCCATGGAGGGTTCGCTGCGCGGCAGCTACCGGCTGTCGGTCTGCAAACCGGGCTCCGGTGATGCCCCGTCGGTGGCCTACCGGTACCCGTTCGCCGAAACCGCGGACGCCTGGGTGCCGATCGGGTTGTCCGATCCTGATGGTGCGCTGAACGGCAACGGCACGGACCTCGACGTCGCGATGCGGCGCGCGGTCGTCAACGCCCTCGACTTCTTGGAGACCGACCGCGGTATGGACCGCCCGACCGCGTACGCGTATCTGTCGGCCGCAGCCGACTTCTCGGTGTCACAGGTCGTCGACAAGACTGTCGGCGTGCACGGGCAGGTCTACAAGTCGCACTTCGCGTGACGCCGGACCTTCAGTCGTCGGTGACGGTGAGCACGACGTCGATGTTGCCGCGGGTGGCATTGGAGTAGGGACACACCTGGTGGGCTTTCTCGGCCAGTGCCTGGGCGGTGCCGTGATCGACGTTCGGCAATGTGATCTCCAGCTCGACGGCCAGCACGAAACCGCCGGCGTCGTTGCTGCTCAACGACACCCGGGAGCCGACGGTGGAGTCGGAGACATCGGCTCCGTCCTGTCTGGCGACCAGTCGCAGCGCGGAATGAAAGCACGCCGCGTAGCCGACGGCGAACAACTGCTCGGGGTTCGTGCCGGTGCCCGCGCCGCCCATCTCCTTCGGGATGCTCAGTGCCACATCGACTTTACCGTCCGAGGTGCGCCCGTGACCGTCGCGCCCCTCGCCGGTGGCCAGCGCCTCGGCGGTGTACAGGGTTTTCATCAGTGCGCTCCCTCGGCCGGGGGGTTGCTGTTTTGATGGGCGAGAATCGCCGTGGTCAACCGTTGCAGGGCTTCTTTGAGTCCCATCGCGTCCTCCATCGACATGTCGATCGAGGCGAACATCTGCTCGGGGATGCAGACCGCCCGCTCGCGTAGCCGGCTACCGGTAGAAGTCAGCGCGATGTCGACGCGTCGCTCGTCGGCCATCGATCGCTGGCGCGTGATGTAGCCCGTCGCTTCGAGACGCTTCAAAAGTGGGGACAACGTTCCCGAATCCAGGCTCAACCGCTCGCAGAGTTGGCCCACGCTGCTCGGACCGTCCTCCCAGAGCGCCAGCATGACCAGGTACTGCGGATAGGTGATGCCGAGGTCGGCAAGCAGTGGCCGGTATGCCGCCGTCATCGTCCGCGACGCGGTGTACAGCGCAAAGCACATCTGGTCGTCGATGCGAAGAGAAGCCACCACACGTGCTTACCACGATTTGGTTGTGCGCAACCTTACGTAAATGTCAGATACGGACGACCGAGCGGATGGCGATCTCCTCCGTCTGGCACAACCGGCAGGTCAGGGTTCGAACCTTGAGTCGCACGTTGGCCATCCGTAACGCACGTTGGCACATCGGGTACGGGCATCCGCAGGACAGGGTGACCCAGAAGGTCGCCGGATGGGCGAGTGGGCCGCAGAACCTGTGGCAGCTGCACAGGATTTCCGGGTCGAAGTCCAGGTCAGCCAGCGAAGGCTCGAGCAAAGTGGTCACGGCCCCTAAGGCTAAAGTCAAGGTCGAGACTCATGGGGGAGGCGCGCGCGGGCGATGCGCCCGCGGTGAGGCGCCGATGCGCCCGCGGTGAGGCGCCGATGCGCCCGCGGGAGGCGGCCGTGTCGGCTGAGGTGAGCCGCCAATGATGCGCGCGCGGTGGGCCGGCGCCCGTCGAGCGCCGGGCCACACGCCTCAGAACTCGCCGATTGCTACAGCCGGATCCAACGTCCCAGGAACCAGAACCCCCACCCGTCGCCGTTCCCGGCGGGCAGCGGATGGACCTGCTGGCCGTTGTAGTTGAACGGCTGGTGGTCGGCACGCCCCTGGTCCATGCTGCGGTTCTGCCATCCACCCTGACCGGGGTTGCCAGAACCGCCCGGTCCAGGCGCGCCCTGGCACGCAGGTGTGTTCGGCGCGCCGCACGGCTGCCCGGGGGCCGCGGCGGCGCTGCCGAGTCCGAGTCCCAACAGTCCGGCGAGCGCGAAACCGCCCACCAAGGTCGACGCATTCGCCGCGAGGCCGGTGACGTTCATGTGTTCTCCTTGTCCGCTGATGTGCGCGGGCGAATCCCCGCGCCCCAGACGGTAGGAAGCCCTGATGGGCTCCCCGTGTGGCGAAGGTGGGTGCCCGCTGTGAGTCCGTGGTCGGCGTCGCCGAAGAACCGTCACCGAAGAACCGTCACCGAAGAACGTCGCCGCGCTCAGCCCTGGCAGTTCAGCGACACGGTGACCTTCGGTTTGGGCAGGACGGTGAACACGTTGATGTCGTCGTCGTCGAACGGAATGAGTTGGGCCGGGCGCCCGGAGTTGCGCACATCGGTGACTGTGCAGGCGTCCAGCGGTGCGCTTCCCACCCGGGTGATGCGCACGTCGAACCCCTGGGCTTCCAGGCCGTTGATGGTGGTGGCCGCCGAACCGGGCTGAGCGGCCGCCGGAGCGGCCAGGGCCAGCAGGGCGCCGGCCGGCAGGATCGTGGCGGCGATGAACTTTTTCATGACAGAACTCCTTGCATCGGTGGGCCACCGGCGTGACCACGGGTTATGTGTCTGGACCCATGGTCTCGACCGGGCCAGGCCCGTGCTTGGAGGTTGTCTGGAGATTGGATGGAGATCGCTGGACGATTCTCGCCCTCAGCCGCCGTCAGCTGCCGACGACGGTGGCGAACTCGGGACAGTAGGCGGACACCGCGCTGAGCATCACCTGAGTGGCCTCGGCGCTGGTGAGGCTCTCACCGACCATCGAGTTGACGACCACCGAGCGGATCTCGGTCGGTGCGATGCCGTTGGCGTTGCCCTCGGAGACGATGTCGCAGATGTTGTTGCCGGCGGCGACGGCCTCATCGGGCGTCGCGAACTCGATGCCCAGGCCGGCCAGAGTCGCCAGGAACTCGGCGTCGCCGTCGGCGGCCTGTGCGACCGGCGAACCGAACACGAAGGTCGTCGCCGCGACTGCCGCGGCCGCACTCGACAAACGGACGAAGCGGGCGTGCATGTGACCTCCCTGTGCAGTGTCTGTGGGGATGCTATCCGTCTCCATACCCCGAATCCGGGAGCGGCGCGCCCGGCCCGCCACCCTGCATGGCTGTGCCCCGGAAGGTGGTGGAGACAGCCCATGTATCTGCGGTAGCCTTCACGCATTCAGGCCGGGCGACGACTTCGTCCGCCGAGCGCTCACGCGTGATCGGCGTCTCCGATAACCTGGAGGCGGTTGTGTGCCAGGTTTAGCCGTTAAGCCTCACTAGATCGTCTTGATCACTCGTCACGTCCGGGGCCTGCCCCTCCGGATGCGCACCCAGAGATGAGGCTTGCCACGTGCAGCAATTCAGCGAACGCCGAGTCGGCGACACCGACTCCACCGTCGTCGTCACCGCGACCGGTGCCGTGGATATGTTGACCGCACCGCAGCTCCAGGACGTCATCGACACTGCCGCCGCGAAGAAGCCCGCCGGACTGATCGTCGACATGACCGAAGTGGAGTTTCTGGCCTCGGCGGGGATGCAGGTCCTGATGGTGACCCACAACCGCCTCGGCGAGAGCACCCGATTCGCGGTGGTCGCCGATGGCCCGGCGACCAGCCGACCGCTCAAGATCACCGGGATCGCCGACTACATCGAACTGTTCTCGTCGCTGGATGTCGCGCTGACGAGCTTTTCGGAATAAATTCGCCGGCTTCGGCAGGTTTGAGTTTCGTTCCGTCGGGGAACATCCGCTTCGGCTTAGTGAGGGTGTGGAGCGGAGCGCCGACGTGGACAATGTGAAGTTCGATCGGTACCCACTGGGCGTGCGCATCATGCAGCGCCGCACAGACCGGCGCGGTCAAGGCGCGTTGGGACGCGGATGACTGTCACTTCCATTCGCAGCAGGTCCGCCGACCGGCGTCGGTTCTCGATCGGTTCGACGGCGCTGCGGGTCGATTCGCGCACCCGGGGGCGGGGCCGTACCGCGCACACCACGGTGTCGGTGTCCGGTGACATCGACACCGTCAATGCCGCCGAGTTCGCCGCGACGGTGCGGGACGCCGCCTGCGGCTGCTCCGGTCTGGTTCTCGACCTCACCGAGGTGGATTTCATGGCCGTCGACGGGATGTCGGCTCTACACGCCATCAACGCGCAAGTGCTCCGCGGCGGAGTCGAATGGTGCGTGGTGGCCAGCCCGGCGGTCGCCCGCGTCCTCGGGTTGTGCGACCCAGAGGGGCTGATTCCCTCGGCGCGCATCGCGTCGCTGCGAGGGGCAGAGATCGCCTAGCAGCAGGGCGGAGGCCGGCCAGATCCGCCCACCCGACCCGATGTCAGCTAATCGGGGGACGAACCCCCGCGGGTCGTGGTCGGCCGCTGACGTGCGGTGGCGTCGGGTCGGGCGTCCGTTGCTGACAACCACGGCATGTCGCCTTGTGATTTGGCACTCAGTTTTTGCGGGAAAGCTAAGAATCTGTGATCTGACGATTGACCGACCGTCCCGCCGGGCGCGATACACACCAAACTTTCCGCGCTGTTCACGCCGTGTTTCGCCATTCCTGTCGAAAAATAACAAATTCATAACCAAGAAGTTTCTAAGCGCGGCCTGAGAAGGGTTGAGATTTCGGGACCGGCCCACGAATTCGCCTGATTGGAGTGTCGGTTTCCGTGGCTACACTCGGTGCAGGTCGCGCCCGATCCGGGCGTAACGACAGGGAATCTAGGGCCGGCGTTGGGTCAGCCGGCGGAGGTACCACGACACATGGCAAACATTTTGATGCCCAAGGGGCACATGGTGCTCGATGGCAGATCTGCGTCTGGTGTGACTGGCGCGGTGCTGGGGGCTGCTGGGCAGAACCCTGCCGTGCGCGAGCGCGAGCTGACAGTCGGCCGCGGCCCCATCGGCGATATCGCCGTGGGTGACGCCGGGGTTCTCATGACCAACCCCGGCGACGACACCGTGTCGATTCTCGATCCGGGCACGCTGTCCTTCGCCACGCACCTGGTGGCCGGGGAGCCGGTCGCCGCGGTCGCATCCGACGATCGGGCGTTCGTGGCCACGACGTCGGAAGACGACGATCGGTTGTCGGTGATCGAGATCTCCACCGGCACCGTCACCGCCACGTTCCCTCTCGCCGGGCCGGCCACCGCACTCGCCGTCAGCCCGGACGGCCAGCGCGTGTACGCCGGCCACGATGACGAAGGACGTGTCGCGGTCGCGGTGATCGACACCGCGACCGAGCGGGTCAGCACCATCGAGCTCGGCAGCGGTCCCGGCGCCGGCATCGACGCGCTGCGTGTCGATCCCACCGGCAAGCGGCTGGTCGCCGCCGTCACCGACGAGCGTGGCAGCCAGCTGATCATCGTCGACGCCGAGACGGCGCGGGTGCGCCGGGTCGTGCCGGTCGGTTCGCCGATCCGCGACATCGCCCATGTCGGCAGCGCGGTCTACGTGTTGACCTCCGATCGCGCGGTCGGAGGTGCCGTGCAGGTCATCGACCTGTCGACCTACACCGTCACCGACACGGTGAAGCTGGGGGGAGCCCCCACCCAGCTGGCCATGAGTCCCGATCTGGCGCGCGCCTACATCGTCGACTTCGACCGCGTGACGGTCCTGTGCACGCTGCGGCTCGAGATCGTCGAATCGTTGACGCTCGGCGGGCGGCCGTCCTGCGTCGCGTTGGCCGCCGACGGTTCTCGGCTCTATGCCGCCGATTACGCCGGCGGTGTGAGCGTCTTCGCGGTGTCGTCGACCATCGAGGAGCTGTACACCCAGTTCGTCGCGACCGACCCGATCATCGTGCGCGCCCCCCGCCGCGAACTCCAGCCCGCCCCGGCCTGACCCGTCCCGCTGCACCTCGCGCTCTTCGGGCGTGCGGTCAGCGCCACTGATAGCGGGTCTTGGGGCGGCCGGCTCTCCCGTAATCGGTAGCGCGCGACACCGTTCCCTCCTCGGCGAGGCGCTCGAGGTAGCGCCACGCCGTCACGCGCGACACCCCGACATGTTTGGCCACCTCGTCGGCGGTGATTCCGCCTTCGCCGCTGTCGCGGACAGCGCGCGCGATGTCGTCGTTCGTCGACGCCGCCCCCGATCTGGGCGCGGTCGACCGGTCCGAGCTCACGCGTAATTCGGCCAACGCACGGTCGACCTCCGCCTGGCTGGCCGCGTCGGTGCCCGCGGGCAGCGCCTCCCGGTAGCGCTGATACCGCTCCAGGCGGTCCCGGAAAGCGGCGAATGTGAACGGCTTGAGCAGGTAGGCCAGCGCCCCGTGCCCGACCGCCGCCCGCACCATTTCGAGGTCGCGCTCCGAAGTGATCGCGATGATGTCCGGCGCCGGTCGCAGGCCCGACAGTGCTGAAGCCAGCGCGATTCCGCTCGCGTCGGGAAGGCCCAGGTCGAGCAGTACCAGGTCGATGGCATGCCCGTCCGCAGCGGCCTCGCCTGCCGCGCGCATCGCGTCGCGCGCCGTGTGCGCCACCGTATGCACCGAAAACCCTTCCAGACGGGCCAGATACGAACGGTGCGCCTCCGCGATCAGCTCTTCGTCCTCGACGATCAGCACCGAGATCATCGGCGGGGCACCGTCACTGTCACCACCGAGCCGTACGTCACGTCGGTGGACAGCGTTCCGCCGTGGCGGTTGACCACCTGGGCCACCAGCGCCAGCCCGAGCCCGTGCCGGTCGGCATCGTCACTCACCTTCGTCGAGTAGCCGCGCGTCATCGCCTGGGCAAAAGTGTTGACGTCCATGCCTTCTCCGCTGTCAGCCACCCTGATCAGCAGTCGGTGTGCGTCCTGGTGGACGGTCACCTCCACCCACGGCTCGGCCCGGTCGCAGGCATCCATGGCGTTGTCGATCAGGTTGCCCAACACCGTGACCATCTCCTGTCCCGTCAGCAGCAGCTCGTCGGCGGCGGCGGGAAGCTGCGTGTCCTCGGTCACGGTGAACTCGATGCCCCGCTCGTCGGCCTGAGCCGCCTTGCCCAGCAACAGCGCCACCAACGCCGGTTCACTCACCGCCTCGGAGAGGCGGTCGACGAGACGTTGGGACAGCTCGAGCTCGTCGGTGGCGAAGGTGACGGCCTCATCCGGGCGTCCCATCTCGACCATCGTCACGACGGTGTGCAGTTTGTTGGCCGCTTCGTGCGCCTGCGATCGCAGCGAGTCGGTCAACACCTTCAACGAGTTGAGTTCGCCCAGCGCTCCCTGCAATTCGGTGCGGTCGCGAATCGTCACCACTTCGGCGTGACTCGATTCGGGGTGGCGGGGCAGCCGCACAGGGGACCGGTTCACCACCAGCACGCGCTCGTCGGTCACGTGGATCTCATCGCGGGCACCCGGGTTGAACGATCGCAGAAACTCGGGCAGGTCCTCCTGTCGCACAGCTCCCGACGGAAGCGCCAGCAGGCGCCGGGCCTCGTCGTTGACCAAGGCCACCCCGTCTGCGTCCAGCACGATCAGCCCCTCGGACACCGAGTGCAGGATCGCGTCGTGGTGTTCGTACATCACGCGCAGCTCATCGGGACGCAACCCGTGGGTCTGCCGGAGCAGTCGGCGCCGGATCGCCCACAGCCCGACGGCTGAAACCGCCACGGCGCCAAGGACAACGGCGGCGATGCCGGGCCACTGTGCGCGCCAGCGGTCGGCCAGACTCTGCTGCAGAATCCCCGCCGAGACCAGGCCGACGATGTCACCGGCCGCATTTCGTACCGGGGCCACCGCGCGGATGGACGGCCCCAACGTGCCGGTGTAGACCTCGGTGAACGTCTCGCCGCGCAGAGCCGGCGCGATGGTCCCGATGTAGTCACCACCGATCTGGTCGGGATCGGTGTGGGTGAACCGGGTGCGGTCCGGCGCCATGATCGTGATGAAGGCGATGTCGGTGTGGGTGCGGACCGCTTCGGTCACCGGTTGGAGCACCTCGGTGGCGCGGCCGGACTCGATCGCTTCGGCGGTCGACGGCGCGTCGGCCAGCGCGGTGGCGATGCCGAGCACCTGCTGACGCGCCGCGGCGTCACCGTCGCCGCGGGCGTCGACCAGCGCCAGCGCGCTGCCGGCCACCACGATCAGCGCGATCACTACGACCTGCAGCGCGATCGCCTGTCCCGCCAACGACCGTGGCCACCCACGCCGACCCGTGGTGAGCGGTGTCGGTGCCATCGTCCGCACCGCCTTCCACCGTGAACGAAATGAACTAAAACGTGACCTGGCTCACGCTCTGGCCGACCATCCTTGCAGACCCCATTGTCGACCCGAGCCCGGAGGACACCATCATGACGACCACGACAGATCGGCCGACGGTGCCGGAGCCGTCGCAGCCACCCAAACGGCGCGACCGGACGCACTGGCTCTACATCGCCGTCATCGTCGCCGTGCTGGCCGGGGTCGGGGTCGGGATCATGGCCCCCGATGTCGGCAAGAGCGTCGGCGTGCTCGGCACCATGTTCGTCGCGCTGATCAAGATGATGATCGCGCCGGTGATCTTCTGCACGATCGTGTTGGGCATCGGCTCGGTCCGCAAGGCCGCCACGGTCGGCAAGGTCGGCGGGCTGGCATTCGTCTACTTCCTGGTGATGTCCACCTTCGCGCTGGGCATCGGCCTGGTCGTCGGCAACCTCCTGCACCCGGGTGCGGGCATGAACCTGACCGAGAACGCCGGCAAGGGAGCCGAACTCGCCGACAAGGCGCACGAAGCCGGCGGGCTGATGGAGTTCGTCCAGGGCATCATCCCGACGTCGTTGTTCTCGTCACTGACCGAAGGCAGCGTGCTGCAGGCGTTGTTCGTCGCGCTGCTGGTCGGCTTTGCGCTGCAGGGCCTGGGCGCTGCGGGCCAACCGATCCTGCGCGGGATCGAACACCTCCAGAAGCTGGTGTTCAAGGTGTTGGTGATGATCCTGTGGCTGGCTCCCATCGGCGCGTTCGGCGCGATCGCCAACGTGGTCGGGCAGACCGGCTGGGCCGCGGTCGGCCAGCTGATGGCACTGATGCTCGGCTTCTACCTGACCTGCATGATCTTCGTGTTCGGCGTGCTCGGCTCGCTGCTGCGCGTGGTCTCCGGGGTGTCGATCTTCAAGCTGGTGCGCTACCTGGCCCGCGAATACCTGCTCATCGTGTCGACGTCGTCGTCGGAATCCGCACTGCCGCGGCTGATCGCGAAGATGGAGCATCTCGGCGTGAACCGCTCCACCGTCGGCGTCGTGGTGCCCACCGGCTACTCGTTCAACCTCGACGGCACGGCGATTTACCTGACCATGGCGTCGTTGTTCATCGCCGGCGCGCTCGGCGATCCGTTGACCGTCGGTGAGCAGATCGGTCTGCTGGTGTTCATGATCGTGGCGTCCAAGGGCGCGGCAGGGGTGACCGGCGCCGGCCTGGCGACGCTGGCCGGGGGGCTGCAGGCCCACCGACCCGACCTGCTCGACGGCGTCGGGCTGATCGTGGGGATCGACCGATTCATGTCCGAGGCACGCGCGCTGACCAACTTCTCGGGCAACGCGGTGGCGACCCTGCTGGTCGGCTCGTGGACCAAGACCGTCGACACGGCCAAGGTGGATGCTGTTCTGGCGGGCCGTGATCCGTTCGACGAGGTCAGCATGCTCGACGACTCCCACACCACCCAGACCTCGCACGTCGACGAGCCGGCGCAGGCGAAAGTCCCTGCGGCGGTGTAGGGCGCGCGGAGGGAAGGCCCGGCCGGCCCCGACGGCCGGGCCTTTTCGCGCGTGCACGTCGGGCCCGATGGTGTCTCGCGGGAGTACGCATTCTGAGGGAATCAGGCTCGGATCCATCAGAATGCGTACGTTCGCGCGAAGCTGAGCCCGCGCCCGGGGTCATCGCGCGCAGTTCAGTGAGACCGAGATCGACTGTCGCACCACCACATCGCTGACGCGGAGCCCGCCGTTTCAGCGCTCCGCGCGCTGGTAGGCGGTGACGACCGCGGCCCCACCCAGCCCGATGTTGTGCTGCAGCGCGGCGGTGACGTCGTCGACCTGGCGCCGATCCGCGGTGCCGCGCAGCTGCCAGGTCAGTTCGCTGCACTGCGCCAGCCCGGTGGCGCCCAGCGGGTGCCCCTTGGAGATCAGGCCACCTGACGGGTTGACCACCCACCGTCCGCCGTAGGTGGTCTGCTCGTCGTCGACCAGCTTGGGCGCTTCCCCCGGTGCGCACAGCCCGAGGGCCTCGTAGAGCAGCAGTTCGTTGGCCGAGAAGCAGTCGTGCAGTTCGATGACCTGGAAGTCCTCCGGGCCGAGGCCCGACTGCTGGTACACCTTCTGCGCGGCCTGCACGTTCATGTCGTAGCCGATGATGTTGGCCGCGCTGCCGTCGAAGGTGGATGCGAAATCGGTGGTCATCGCCTGACCGACGATCTCGACGGCCTGACCGGACAGTTCGTGACGCGCGACGAACTCCTCACTGGCGAGCACCACCGCAGCCGACCCGTCCGAGGTCGGCGAGCATTGCAGCTTGGTCAGCGGGTCGGAGATCATCTTGGCGCCGAGGATGTCGTCGAGGCTGTACTCGTCCTGGAATTGCGCGTAGGGATTGTTGACCGAATGCTTGTGGTTCTTGAATCCGATCTTGGCGAAATGTTCGGCGGTGGTGCCGTATTTGCGCATGTGCTCACGGCCCGCGGCGCCGAACATCCACGGCGCCACCGGAAACTGCATGTCGTCGATCTCATTGAGCGCCAGGATGTGCCGCTTCATCGGCGACTCGCGGTCATCGGCGCCGCCGCCCAGCGAGCCCGGCTGCATCTTCTCGAAGCCCAGCGCCAGCACGCAGTCGGCCAGCCCGCCGCGGATCGCCTGGGCGCCCAGGTACAGCGCTGTCGACCCCGTCGAACAGTTGTTGTTCACGTTGACGATCGGGATGCCGGTCATGCCGAGTTCGTAGAGCGCGCGCTGGCCGCATGTGGAATCCCCGGCTACGTAGCCGACGTAGCCCTGCTCGACCTCGGTGTAGTCGATTCCGGCGTCGGCCAGCGCCTTGCTGCCCGACTCATGGGCCATCTGGGGGTAGTCCCACCCCTCCTTGCGCGCCTCATGGTCCGCTCCGCGAGCTACGCGTCCGCCCGGCTTCTCGAACTTCGTCATCCCGACACCCACCACGAACACGCGGTTCATGAGCGTCCTCCCTTCGCGGCATTGCGTTCTCGAAGGGAACTTAGCGCGCTCAGCCGAATTCGATCCACCACTCGTGCAGTTCGGCGAGGTCGGGTCCCTGCGCGTCGACCAGCAGCAGTTCCTCGTCGTTGGTCCACACCAGGTCCGGGTTGCCGTTGTAGGTGCCGCACGCGACCTTGCCGGCCACGTCGTCAGGGGTGTCGGTGTAGTGCCAGGTGGTCGGCGATTCGAGACCGCTGCCCGGGCATTCGAGCAGTTCGTCGTTGACGCCGATCGCCTGGTCGAACCCGGCGTCGAGCGTCGCCCGGTCGCCGAACAGTGAATACCGCGTGCTCGCCGGCCCGCCCGGCGAGTTCGACGGCCCGCAGTCGACCGTGGCGAGAGCGGTGCCCGCCGGCGAAACCGGCTCGCAGTTCGACGGGTCGTGTCCCGCCGACAGCAGTCCCATCAGCTGCGCGTTGAGCGACTCGTCGGGCGTCGGCGCGGCGGTGGTGGTTCTGGGTCGCCGGGTCGGCTCGCGCGCCGAGGTGGTCGGTGCGGCGGTGGGCGACGTCGTGGCCGCGGTCCCCGACCCCGAGTCGTCCGAGCGCGTGATCAGCCAGATACCGACCCCAGCGAGGACGAGCAGGCCCACCACGGCCGCGGCGATCAGCGCGATGATGGGGCCCTTGCTCTGACCCCCGCCGGGCGGCGGACCCTGCTGGGGCCAGCCCGGTGGCGGCCCCTGCGGTGGCGGATACGCCGGGTTGCCGCCGTAGTGCGCACCACCCGGCGGCGGATAGGACGCGCCGGGATATTGCGGTGCGCCCGGCGGGGGATACGACGGACCCGGGGGCGGGGGCGGGTAAGCCGAACTCGGCTGCGGGGTCGGCGGCGACCAGCCCTGCCCGGGCGTGGCGCCCTGGTCGTCGGGTTGGCCCCGGTCGTTCCCGGAGCCGCCGGGGGGTCCCTGGTTCGGGTCGCTCATCGAGGTTCCCTCCGGTGTGTGGTGCCAGCCCCGTCACCTTAATGCGCAGTTGCCCGTTTCGCGTGCTCCTGGACGAGTATCGGTGTAGACCACTAGTAGAACGTGTTCTAGTTTTGCGGCTACCAGGAGGATGACATGGCGTTGCGGGTCGTGCAGTGGGCCACCGGTGGAGTCGGCGTCGCCGCGATCAGAGGCGTCCTCGAGCACCCCGAGCTGGAGTTGGTCGGCTGCTGGGTGCACTCGCCGGACAAGGCGGGCCGCGACGTCGGGGAGATCGCCGGCGTCGACCCGGTGGGTGTGGCCGCCACCGACAGCGTCGAGGAGATCCTCGCCCTCGACGCCGACGCCGTGGTCTACACCCCCCTGCTGCCCAACCCCGACGAGGTGGCCGCCCTGCTGCGTTCGGGCAAGAACGTGGTCAGCCCCGTCGGCTGGTTCTATCCGTCGGACAAGGAGGCGGCGCCGTTGCGTGCCGCGGCGATCGAGGGCAACGCGACGCTGCACGGCACCGGCATCGCCCCGGGCGGAATCAGCGAGAAGTTTCCGCTGATGCTGTCCGCGATGTCGACCGGTGTGACGTTCGTCCGGGCCGAGGAATTCTCCGACCTGCGCACGTACGAGGCGCCCGATGTGCTGCGCTACGTGATGGGCTTCGGCGACACCCCGGAGAAGGCGCTCACCGGCCCGATGCAGAAGCTGCTCGACGGCGGATTCATCCAGTCGGTGCGCATGATCGTCGACAAGATCGGATTCGCCGCCGACCCGATGGTGCGCTCCTCGCAGGAACTCGCGGTCGCCACCGCGCCGATCGACTCTCCGATGGGCGTCATCGAGCCGGGCCAGGTCGCCGCCCGCAAGTTCCACTGGGAGGCGCTCGTCGGCGACGACGTCGTCGTGCGCGTGACGGTCAACTGGCTCATGGGTGAACAGGATCTCGACCCCGCCTGGGACTTCGGGCCCGAAGGTCAGCGCTACGAGATGGAGGTCCGCGGCGACCCGAGCTTCACCGTGTCGGTCAAGGGCTTCCAGTCGGAGTTCGGTGACGAGGGCCCGGAGTCCGGAATCGTGGCGACCGCCGCGCACTGCGTCAACTCGGTGCCCGCGGTGTGTGCCGCCGCGCCGGGCATCGCCACCTACCTGGACCTGCCTTTGCTCGGCGGCAGGGCCGCTCCCCGGCTGGGCTGATCTAGCATCGCTGCCATGCCCGTGGTCATGGAGCACTCGCGCGCGATCCCCGTCGACGTCGCCACCGCGTTCGACCGCACCTTGCCGATTGCACTGCCTACGCTGTTCCGACGCTGGTACGGGCCGATCGCGCCGATCAAGGCGGTCCGCGACCAGACCGGGGAGTGGAACAGCGTCGGACAGACCCGCACCGTCGTGCAGGTCGGCGGCGGCAGCATGCGCGAAGAACTCACGCTGCTCGACCCGCCCCACCGGTTCGGCTACACGCTTTCCGGCATCACCGGTCCGCTGGCACCTCTGGTCGACCACATCGAGGGCCAGTGGCGCTTCGCTCCCGTCGGCACCGGCACACGGGTGACCTGGCACTGGGTGGTCCACCCGAAGACGCGCGCCGCGACGGCCCTGATGCCGGCGTTCTCCGCGCTGTGGCGCGGCTACGCCCGGCAGGCTCTCGAACAGCTCTCCGAGGAACTGCTGAACTGAAGCGCTCGATCGGCGGCCGGGCCGTCGACACGACGAGAGGATTGCCGTGGGGCAGAGCAGCCTGACCACCACCGAGGTGAGCACCCCGACCGGACCCATTTCCGCGGCGCTGGCGGTGCCGTCGGAAGGTGGGCCCTGGCCAGGCGTCGTCGTCATCCATGATGCCTTCGGTCTGTCCGAGGACATCCGCCGCAACACCGCGCGGTTCGCCGACAACGGTTTCCTGGCGCTGGCGCCTGACCTGTTCTCCCGGGGCAGTTACGTGCGGTGCGTGCGTGCGGTGATGCGGGCGCTGGCGCGGCGCACCGGTGAGGCGGTCGACGACCTCGACGCCGCCCGGGCGATGTTGGCCGAGCGGGCGGACTGCACCGGCAGGATCGGAGTCGCCGGCTTCTGCATGGGTGGGGGCTTCGCGCTGGTGATGGGCACGAAGGGGTTCGACGCGTCCGCGCCGTTCTATCCGTCCCCCATGCGGGAGTACGGCTTCCTGACGGCCGGCACCTGTCCGGTGGTCGCCAGCTACGGCCGCCGCGACATCCTCAACATCGGAACCGCCCCACGACTCAAGGAGACGCTCGACCGCGCCGGGGTGGACAACGACGTCAAGGTCTATCCCGACGTCGGGCACTCGTTCGCCAACGAGCTTGCGGCCCAATCGCTGCTGCGCATCGTGGGTTTCGGCCACGACGCAGCGGCCACCGACGACGCCTACCGCAGGGTGTTCGACTTCTTCGGCGCACACCTGGCGGCCGACCGATGACCACCTTCGGCCGTGCCCTGGTGCTCGCCGGCGGAGGTCTGGCCGGCATCGCCTGGGAGACGGGGGTGTTGCAGGGCATCTGTGACGAGCGGCCCGACGCGGGGGAGGCGCTGCTTGCCAGCGATGTGCTGCTCGGCACCTCGGCGGGTTCGACGGTCGCCGCCCAGCTCAGCAGCGGCGTGGGCCTCGAGGAGCTCTTCGACCGGCAGACCTCCGAAGCCGGTGGTGCGCACGAGCTCCATCCCGGTGTCTCGGTGGAGTCCATCACCGAGCTGTTCCTGAGCGCGATGCTGGCTCCGGACACCACCGCTGGGCAGAAGCTGCAGAGGATCGGCGCGGTCGCCGCGCAGACCGACACCGTGGCCGAGTCGGTGCGCCGCGAGGTCATCGCCCGCCGGCTGCCGTCGCACGACTGGCCCTCCCGCGTCCTGCGGGTCACCGGAATCGACATCGAAACCGGCGAACTCGTGGTGTTCGACAACGGATCCGGGGTGGATCTCGTGGATGCCGTGGCGGCGAGCTGTGCGGTGCCCGGCGTCTGGCCGACGGTGACGATCGGTGATCGCCGCTTCATGGACGGCGGTGTCGGCAGCACCGTGAACATGGTTGCCGTTCGCGACTGCGCCGCGGCCGTCGCTCTCGTCCCGTCGGGTATCGATTCGCCGTCTCCGTGGGGCAGCGGTGCGGTCGACGAGATCGATGCGTTTCCCGGTGCGGCACTGGCGATCTTCACCGACGCCGACTCGTTGCAGGCCTTCGGCCCCAATCCCCTCGACCCGGCCTGCCGGGCACCGTCGGCGCGGGCCGGCCGGGAGCAGGGGCGCAGGGAGGCGCAGCGGGTGGCCGCGTTCCTCGGCGTGTGAAACGCTTGTTCGTGCTGTCGAACACCACGTGTGTCGGCGCCGAAACCGACGGTGCGGTAGAGAGTTTCGCGCGTGCCGCAGCCGGCTGGGCTAACTCGTCGTTTCTCCGGAGTCGAGGTTGTTCAGCGCCACGCTGGCGAGTTCCTGCCCGATCTCGATGACCTCGTCGGCGCGGTGGAAATCCAAGCTGCGGCATACGGTTCGCGGGACCTCGATCAGCAGATCGGGCGGGTAGGCCGCCAACGTGTGGCGGGCCAGCGCGGCCTGCGCGATGTCGATGGTGCGGTTCATCACCTCGAAACCGCCCAGCCGCGGCACCACCGGCAGACTCGTGGCCGCCACGATTTCGGCATCCTCGGGATCGTCAGCGTCGACGAAGCGGCCCAGAACCGAACGGCCGGTGGGGGTGTCGAGCAGGCTGCGCGCGGTCTTGGTGTCCAACAGCGACGACGTGCTGCGCCACATCCGGTTCAGCCAGTCGGTGGAGGGCCGTGTCTCCCGCTCGCCTCGTGACACCTCCGGGTCGTCACCGCCCAGGCTCACCGCGATCGTCGCGTCGGCCGGGGCTGCGGCGATCGGTGCCATCGGGATCGGGTCGAGAATCCCGCCGTCGGCGAGCAGCCGGCCGTCGAGGACATGCGGTGTGATCACGCCGGGGATGGCGATCGATGCCCGGATAGCGTCGTCGACCGGTCCGCGCTGCATCCACACCGACCTGCCCGTGATCAGGTCGGTGGCCACCGAGGTGAACGGGATCGGCAGCTCTTCGATCGTCACCTCACCGAGGATCTCCCGCACCGCCTCGAGGATCTTCTCCGCCCGCAGCACACCCGCCGCCGCGATCGACGGATCGAGCAGTCGCAGCACCGCTCGCTGAGTCAACGAGCCTGCCCACACCGCGTATTCGTCGAGCTTGCCGGCCGCCTCCAAGCCGCCGACCAGCGCGCCCATCGACGAGCCGGCGATGCCGACGATCTCGTGTCCCCGCTCGTGCAGCTCGTTGATCACGCCGATGTGGGCGTAACCACGCGCACCGCCGGAGCCCAACGCCAATGCCACCCGCATGGGACTCATTGTGCGCGGCCCATCCGGGCTAGCCGCACATCCTGTCGGCGGCCGCTTCGACCGCGACGATCACCGCGGATTGCTGGCCGGCAGACAATTCCGACCACGGTGCGCCGAATGTCGCCGGACCCGCACTCTGGGTGCTCTGCACCATCGCCAGGTAGGGCTCGATCTGGACCCGCAGGTCATCGCCGCGCTGCTCCATCCAGGTGCGTGCCGCCATACATGCCTGGAAGTAGTCGTCCTCGGTGGATTCCGCCGGCGCGCCGACCGCCGTCGTCACCCCACCTGGGGATATCGCGACTTCGCCGGGTGGCGGCGGGGCCGGTGCGACCTGCTCAGTGGTCGCGCCCGGTGGTGACGATGCCGGGGAATCGGGCGAAGGAGACGTCTGGTCCGAACCGCTGTCCGGAGAACAGCCGCTGACCGATATCACGGTGACCGCGACAGCGCCCACGGCGAACTGGGGGTACCTGCGCATGCCGTCAATCTATGCAACACTGGTCGGCGTGAACGACATGGCCTGGTGGATGGAGTGTTGTCGGCTCTGATGCCGACCCCGATTCCCCTCGTCCCGTTCCTGGAGTTCCCCCAATGTCTGCCACCTCCGTGCTGCCCACCCGTCTGCGGTTGGCCGATCTGCTGCACACCACCGACCGGTTCGCCGACGAGGTTCTGCGCGGTCTCCACGACCATCTCTTCCCGGCCGCCGGCCTGCCTCGTGACGAGCGCTGGTTCGTCCGGCTCCACGGCGACGACGAACTGGATGTCTGGCTGATCAGCTGGGTTCCCCAGCGCTCGACCGAGCTGCACGACCACGGCGGGTCACTGGGCGCACTCACCGTGCTGTCCGGTGCATTACGCGAAACCCGCTGGGACGGAGAAGGGTTGCGGGAGCGTTCGTTGGTCGCCGGCGATCAGGCCGGCTTCCCACTCGGCTGGGTGCACGATGTCGAAGACGACGCGGAGGGACGACCGACCCTCAGCGTGCACGCCTATTCGCCGCCGTTGACGGTGATGTCCTACTACGACCTCACCGAGCAGGACACGTTGCGGCGCACCCGGACCACGCTGACCGACGTGCCGGAGGACAGCTGATGAGCAGCCGAATCGATGCCGTGCTCGACGCCGCTCGCTCGCGACTGACCAGGATGGCGGCCGAGGAGGTGCCGGCCGCCCTGGCCCGCGGCGCAGTGCTGGTGGACATCCGCCCCGCCGCCCAGCGTGCCGCCGAAGGCGAGGTGGCTGCCGCGCTGGTCGTCGAACGCAACGTCCTGGAATGGCGCTGCGACCCGACCAGCGACGCGCGACTGCCCCAGGCGGTCGACGACGACGTCGAATGGGTGGTGCTGTGCTCGGAGGGCTATACCTCCAGCCTGGCCGCCGCGGCGTTGCAGGATCTCGGCCTGCACCGGGCCACCGATGTGATCGGCGGCTACCACACCCTCAAAAAGATTGTGGACTAGGAATTCTCGCCGCTGTGCATGAGCGGGCGCAGGCGTTCGGTCTTCTCGGGCGTCCAGCCCGGCGGCTGTAGCACCGCGGCCCAGCCGTTGACCACGTCGCGGACGTACACGTGGCCGTGCCCATCGGGGACGTTGACCGCCACCGCCATGTCGGCGGATACCTGCAAAAACGTGACGACGGGCATCCAGTCCATCCGTGGCGAGACGTCGTAGCCACGCCGCTCCTTGAGCCAATCCGGTTCGCGGAACAACAGATCCGGTGTCCACCAGGCGATGGGATCGGAGGCGTGCTGCAAATAGACCACCCGCGGTTCGCCCCACGGGTCGGCGGGCCGGCCCAGATTGTCGGGGCGCGCCACGAAGCGCGCGTTCTCACCCTTGTCGTAGATCGGGAGCCACATCGGTGACCCGGGGTCGCGGTTGGCGGTGAGGTCGGTCCAGATGGTGTTGTTGAACGTCGGCCCCGAGAACAGCGCCCCGTCGGTCCTGGCGACCAGGTTGTCCAGGCTCAGGAACGGCGCCTCGCCTCCGAAGGAACCCAGGCTCTCGCCGAACACCACCAGCCTGGGCCGGTCCGCCTCGGGCCTGGCACGGACGAGTTCGTCCACCGCCTCGAACAGGGCCTGACCTGCCTGGCGGGCGTTCTCCTTGTCGACGAGGAACGAGATCCAGCTCGGCAGGAACGAGTACTGCATCGACACGATCGCGGTGTCGCCGTTGAACATGTACTCCAGCGCCGAAGCCTCGGCCTCGTTGATCCAGCCGGTGCCGGTGGTGGTGGCCACGGCGACGACCTCGCGGTCGAGCCCACCGGTGCGCAGTAACTCCTGGGCGGCGATCTGTGCGGTCTCGCGGATGTCGTCGCCGGCGTCTTTGCCCGCGTAAGCGCGGATCGGCTCGGTCGCGGGCGCACCGTTGAACTCGGTCATCTCCTCCACCGTCGGCCCGCCGGCGACGAAGATCCGTCCCTGGTGCCCCAGCGACGCCCACGACACCAGCGACCCAGGGCCGCCGGACCGCAACGTCGTCGTCGGGGTCGGGGAGTCGGGCGAGTCCTCGTCGTTGACCGCGGCGAAGGTGCTGTTGAGCCAGTCCATCGCGACGCGGGCGACCACACCGTTGAGCAGAGCCACGGTCAGGGCGAGGACCAGGCCGACGGCCACCACCCCGGAAACCCGCCGCGGCGCCACCCGCTCGAGCTGGCGGACCAGAAACAGCACCAACTTGCGGATCAGCTGGCCGAGCTCCACGAGCACGAACATCACGATCAACGCCAGCACCGCGGCCTGGGGATAGTTGTACCAACGCAGATGCGGAACACCCATCAGGTCGCGCACGTCGTTCTGCCAGACCTGGAAGAAGAACTCCATCCCCACCAGGCTGGCGAGGCCGGCCACCAGCAGCGCCAGCCAGGCCCAGTGCGGGGCAGGGGGGCTGCTGTCCTTGCCCCGCATGTAGCGGACCAGCCACACGCCGAACACCCCGAGCAGGTAGCCCGCGGCGCCGGCGCCACCGCTGACGAGGCCCTGGAACAGCGGGCCGCGCGGCAGCAGGGACGGGGTCAGTGACAACCAGACGAACACCAGGCCGACCGCGCTGCCGGTGAACGTGTAGTGGCGCTGCCACCACGGCAGCGTGCGCTGCTCGTCGGATGTCGACGGCCCGGACTCGGGATGGCCGGACGTGGATGACGGCGTCGGGGCGTCGCTGACGGTCGATGACGTTGCCGGGGTAGCAGCTGAGCTGGATGGCGCTCCAGGGGAGGCGTCGGTCGAACCCGCTGTGGCGACCCGGGACGACTCGCTGTCGGACGCCGTCGCGGGCTGCTGCTGCGCGGTCTGCTCCGTCCCTGGTTCGCTCACGAGGGCACTTTAACGGTGTGTGAAGTTCGCGGCGCGTTTCTCCGTGAACGCGGCCATCCCTTCGGTCTGATCGTCGGTGGCGAACGCCGAGTGGAACAGGCGGCGTTCGTAGAGCAGGCCCTCGGACAGCGTGGTCTCGAACGAGCGGTCGACCGCCTCCTTGGCCATCCGCGCCGCCGACAGCGACATCCCGGCGATGGTGGCCGCCACCTTGTTGGCCTCGTCGAGCAGGGCGTCGGCGGGCACCACCCGAGACACCAGCCCGGCGCGCTCGGCTTCCTCGGCGTCCATGTTGCGCCCGGTCAGAATCAAATCCATCGCCTTGGCCTTGCCGATCGCGCGGGTCAACCGCTGCGAGCCGCCCATGCCGGGGAGCACACCGAGCTTGATCTCCGGCTGCCCGAACTTCGCGGTGTCCGCGGCGATCAGGATGTCGCACATCATGGCCAGCTCGCAGCCGCCGCCCAGCGCGTAGCCGGCGACCGCGGCGATCGTCGGGGTCCGGGTGGCGGCGAACTTGCCCCAGGCGGCGAAGAAGTCCGCGGCGAACACGTCGGCGAACGACAGCTCGGCCATCTCCTTGATGTCGGCGCCCGCGGCGAAGGCCTTCTCGTTGCCGGTCAGGATGATGGCGCCGACACCCGGGTCGGCGTCGAGTTCGGCTGCGGCGCCGGTCACTTCGTTCATCACCTGGGTGTTGAGGGCGTTGAGCGCCTTGGGGCGGTTCAAGGTGATCGTGGCGACCCGGTCGGTGCGGGTGACCAGGATGGTCTCGAAAGATGTCATGGGCGTCCTCTCAGGGGTCAGTCGAAGCTCAGGTCTGGGTCTGCCGGGGCGAAGTACGCCTCGACGTCGGCAGTGGTGACCGCCTCAGGCGACGGAGGTGACCACTTCGGGTTGCGATCCTTATCGATCAACTGTGCACGGATGCCCTCCACCAGATCATGAGATCGCAGAGATGCACAGGAGGTGCGGAACTCTTGGCGCAGCACGTCTTCCAAACTGGTGAGCGTGCCCGCCCTGCGGACGGCCTGCAGCGTGACGGCGAGCGCGACGGGGGAGCGCGACGAGATCAGCTCGGCGGCTTTGGTGGCCTGCTCGCCGCCGCGGTCGCGCAATGCCGCCAGGATGTCGGAGACGGTGTCGCCGGCGTAGCACTCGTCGATCCAGTCCCGCTGGGCCAGCAGGGTGCTGGGTGGTGGCTCCTGTGCGTGCGCGGCCACCGCGGCCGCTGGTCCGTCGGCGGTTGCCGTGGCGAGGAACTCCTGCAGTAGGTCGTGGGGCACGAAGTGGTCGGCGAAGCCCATGGCGATGGCGTCGGCGCCGGTGAACGGGGCGCCGCTGAGTGCCGCATGCAGGCCGAGCAGGCCGGGGGTGCGCGCCAGTAGGTAAGTGCCGCCGACGTCGGGGATGAAGCCGATGCCCACCTCGGGCATCGCCATCTTCGTGGTGTCGGTGGCGATCCGGACGCTGCCGTGGGCGCTGATGCCGACGCCACCGCCCATCGTGATGCCGTCCATGATCGCCACATACGGCTTCGGGTAGCGACCGATCTGGGCGTTGACCAGATATTCGTCGTGCCAGAACTGGCGGGCCTCGGCGCCGTCGGCTTTGGCACTGTGATAGATGGCCACCACGTCACCGCCGGCGCACAGCCCGCGTTCGCCGGCGCCGTCGACGATCACGCACGCCACCGCGTCGTCGTCCTGCCAGGCCGTCAAGGCCGCTCCGATACGGGTGACCATCGGATGGGTCAGCGAGTTGATCGCCTTGGGCCGATTCAGCGTGATGCGCCCGACCGAACCGTCGATCTTTACTAGGACATCCTCGTTTTCGTCCACGTCATGCAATCTAGATCGTCTGCCGCCTCAGGTCAGGCCCAGGTAAGGTTTCCTGGGAAGAACCTGGGAAGTGATCGCGCGGTCTTCGGTCGCGGCGGGAACCTACCGGGAAACTCGATCGTTGAGTGTTCGTCACGACTCGGATTCACAGGAAAGGAACCGACGGTGCGCGAGAGCAGCAACCCGGTATTCCGTTCGTTGCCCCAGGGGCGGCAGGGCGGATACGCGCAGTTCGGTACCGGAGCCGCCGGCTACGGTGCTCAAGCGGTACAGGCTGATCCCTACACGACCCAGCAGTACCCCGACCAGCGGCAGGCCGGTGTCTCCCGCCCGCTGACCATCGACGACGTCGTCACCAAGACCGGCATGACGCTGGCCGTGCTGAGCGCCGTCGCGGTCGTCTCCTACTTCCTGGTGTCCCAGAACTTGGGACTGGCCATGCCGTTCACGCTGGTCGGCGCCTTCGGCGGCCTTGCGCTGGTGCTGGTCGCCACCTTCGGCCGCAAGCAGGACAACCCGGCCATCGTGCTGAGCTACGCGGCCCTCGAAGGTCTGTTCGTCGGCGCGATCTCGTTCGTGTTCGCCAACATGATCTCCACCGGTGGACCCGGGATGATCGCTCAGGCGATCGTCGGCACCATCGGCGTGTTCTTCGGCATGCTCGTCGTCTACAAGACTGGCGCCATCCGGGTCACGCCGAAGTTCACCCGCTTCATCGTGGCGGCCATGTTCGGCGCCCTGGCTCTGATGCTGCTCAACCTCGTGCTCGCGCTCTTCGGCGTCGGTGGCGGTGAAGGCTTCGGTCTGCGCAGCGGCGGCCCGCTGGCGATCATCTTCTCGCTGGTGGTCATCGGCATCGCCGCGTTCTCGTTCCTGATCGACTTCGACGCCGCCGACCAGATGGTCCGCGCCGGCGCGCCGGAGAAGGCGGCCTGGGGCATCGCGCTGGGCCTGACCGTCACCCTGGTCTGGCTCTACGTCGAGATCCTGCGCCTGCTGAGTTACTTCAACCAGGACTAGCAGCCCTACCCAAGACGCCGAGTCTGCTCACAGATCGCGATCTGTCCACAGATTGTGATCTGGCCGCAGGCTCGGCGTTTTGTTGTGCGGAGCGGCGGGCGACAGTGGATCGGTGACGGTTCCGCAGTGGCCCTTCGTGGGCAGCGAAGTTCTCCAGCGGGGTCTGCTGCGCAAGCATCACCTGCGGGCCTCGTATCGCGCGGTTCTCCCTGATGTGTACGTACCGCGGGATGCAGTTCTCGATGTGGACCAGCGCGCGCGGGCGGCGTGGCTGTGGTCCCACCGTCAGGGTGTGCTGGCAGGTCTGACGGCATCGGCCCTGCACGGCGCCAAGTGGATCGATGCGACGTCGCCCTTGGAACTCATCTGGCCGAACGCCCGTCGGCCAGTGGGCATCCGGACCTACGACTTCATGCTCGGACCCGACGAGTCCGAGCTGCATGGCGACATGCGGTTGACGACGGTGCCGCGGACGGCGTTCGATCTGGGCCGTCGCGGCACACTCCATGAGGCGGTCGCGCGGCTTGATGCGCTGGGCAATGCCACCGGACTCACCTCCTCAGACGTGCTCGGAATCGCACGTCGTCATCGCGGCGTACGGGGGCTCAGGCAGCTCGAGCAGGCCCTTGCGCTTTACGACCCCGGCGCGGCGTCCCCGAGGGAAACCTGGCTGAGGCTACTGCTGCTCGAGGCTGGCTACCCGCGACCGCAGACCCAGATACCGGTGGTCAGCCCGGATGGTCGGCGACGCTACTTCCTGGATATGGGCTGGCAGGACAGGCTGCTCACGGTGGAGTACGACGGCGAGCACCACCGTGTCGACCCCACCCAGTACGCCTACGACATCCAACGTTCCGAGGACATTCTCGAACTTGGGTGGACGCGCGTGCGGGTAGTGAAGCGTCACCGTTCCGTCGAGGTGTTGGCACGCGTCGCCCGCGCCTGGACTGCAACGAGTCTGCGGGGAGATCGTCGAATCTCGTGAACTGACGATCTGCCCGCAGACTCGGCGAGGTTTCACCGAGCGGCACAGCGCCGGTAGCAGCTGCTTGGCGGCCAGCGCGTAGCCCGCCGCCGACGGATGGAACATGTCCGACGAGAACAGCACCTCAGGGGCCTGATAGAAGTGCGGGGCGAGCAGGTCGGAGAACGGCACCGCCACCCCGCCGGCGGCTCGCACCGCGCCGGCCTGGGCCCGGGCCAGTCGCAGGCCGCGGCTGCGCGCCACCCAGCGAAGCGGCTGCGGGATGGCCTTGATGACGCCGAAATCGGGGCACGTTCCGACCACGACGACCGCGCCGCTGTCACGTAACCGGCGTACCGCGCGTCCGACGCGACGCGCCGACGGGCTGATGCCGTTGGGTTTGGTGATGTCGTTGGCGCCGATCATGATCACCGCCGCGTCGGGCGGCGGGCCGGCGACGAACATCGCGTCGATCTGTCCGGACAGTCCCTTCGACGTGGCGCCGACGATCGCCTTGGTGCTCAGCCTGATGCGCCGGCCGGACTCCTCGGCCAGGCCGCGTGCCAGCAGCACCCCGGGCACCTCATCGGCACTGGTGCACCCGTAGCCGGTGGCGGTGGAGTCGCCGAAGATCATCAGATGCAGGTCGAAGGGCACACCGCGATGCCACCGCTCGACCGGCCCGCCGCCGGGGCGGTAGACACCGTCCGCCCGGGGCGGGATGTCCCACGATTTCGGGATGACCTGTCGGGCCTGGTCGGCCTGCCCGCTGAGCAGATTGCGGGCCCCGAGATACGCCGAACCCGTCGACGCCAGGGTCGCCGCGGCCGCCAGCGCGATGGCGGACCGTCGCGGCCTGCGAAGACCTGAGCGAGGAGCATTTCCTGTGCTGCCCACACCGCAAGTTTAGGGCCCGACGCGACGGAAAATCGTTCCGTGAGGGAGGTGGCCGATCACAGTGCGGTATCGAGTCCGGCAACAAAAGCGTTTAACCGATTGTGATACTGGTTACAAATGGCAAGCTAAGTAACGAGCTAGTCTGAGTAACCCGGCTTATCCCGGCACTACAACGCTGTAGGAAGTGGTCGCGATGACGGCACCGAGTAAGGTTCCCAGCTCTGCCCGAGTTGGCGTTGGGCCAGCTGGGGCGCGTAAAACGCGTCGCTTTCCGGTCAGCGACGGCGCTCCCGTCGAGGTGGTCGAGGACGGCCCCAGTCTTGCCGGTCGATTGATGAGCCTGGCGGCGATGATGACCATCAAGCCCACCTTGATGGTCGGCAGCTACGCTCCCCGACTGCCGTGGCCGTGGGGATTGGTTGACTTCGCCGCCCGCATCATGCGGCCGCCGGCCGGGACGGTGCGCGCCACCATCGGTCTTCCGCACTGCACGGCGCAGCTGGTCCGGGCCGCCGGAGTGCTGCCCGCCGACGGCAAGCGCAGCGTCATCTTGTACATGCACGGTGGTGCGTTCCTGACCTGCGGTGTCAACACGCACGGCCGGCTGGTGGCGGCGTTGTCGAAGTTCGCCGACAGCCCGGTCCTGGTGGTCAACTACCGCATGATTCCGAACCATTCGGTTGGAACGGCGCTCGACGACTGCTTCGACGCCTACCGGTGGTTGCGGGAAACCGGCTACGAGCCCGACCAGATCGTGCTGGCCGGCGATTCGGCGGGCGGCTACCTGTCGCTGGCGCTGGCCGAACGCCTACTCGTCGAGGGTCTCGACGGCTACGAAGGTGAAAGCCCGGCTGCCGTGGTCACGATGTCGCCGCTGTTCGAGATCGACAACGAGGGCCGGGCAGACCACCCCAACGTGCGCAGCGACGCCATGTTCCCGCACAAGGCGTTCCATGCGCTGGTCGAGCTGATCGAAGAGGCTGCCTCCAAGCGCGTCGTCGACGGTGAGCCCGAGCAGATCTACGAACCGCTCGACCACATCGAACCGGGTCTGCCGCGCACGCTGATCCACGTGTCGGGATCGGAGGTGCTGCTCAGTGACGCGCGCAAAGCGGCGCGTCTGCTCGCCGCGGCCGGTGTCCCCGTCGAGATCCGGATCTGGCCAGGTCAGATGCACGTCTTCCAGCTGGGAGCGCCGGCGGTGTCCGAAGCGACCCGCTCGATTCGGCAGATCGGCGAGTACATCCGTGAGGCCACCTGGTAGCTGCGGAGCCGGCCTGGGACGATAGAGCCATGCGCATCGCCCGGCACATCAGTGAGCTCATCGGCCACACCCCGCTCGTGCAGTTGAACTCGGTCGTCACACCGGGGGCGGGCACCGTGGCGGCCAAGATCGAGTACCTCAACCCGGGCGGCAGTTCCAAGGACCGCATCGCGATCAAGATGATCGATGCCGCCGAGGCCAGCGGAGAGCTGCGGCCGGGCGGCACCATCATCGAGCCCACCTCGGGCAACACCGGAGTCGGTCTGGCGCTGGTCGCCCAACAGCGCGGCTACAAGTGCATCTTCGTGTGCCCGGACAAGGTCAGCGGTGACAAGCAGAACGTGCTGCGCGCCTACGGGGCCGACGTCGTGGTGTGCCCCACCGCGGTACCGCCGGACCACCCGGACAGCTACTACAGCGTGTCCAACCGGCTGGTCGAGGAGATCGACGGGGCGTGGAAGCCCGACCAGTACTCCAACCCGATGGGTCCGGCCAGCCACTACGAGACCACCGGCCCCGAGATCTGGGAGGACACCGACGGGAAGGTCACCCACTTCGTCGCCGGCGTGGGCACGGGAGGCACGATCACCGGTGCCGGGCGCTACCTCAAGGAGGTGTCCGGCGGTCGGGTGAAGGTCATCGGCGTGGATCCGGAGGGGTCGGTGTACTCCGGCGGCACCGGGCGGCCCTACCTGGTCGAAGGTGTCGGCGAGGATTTCTGGCCCTCGGCCTACGACCCGTCGGTACCCGACGAGATCATCGCGGTGTCCGACGCGGACTCGTTCGACATGACGCGGCGCTTGGCCCGCGAAGAGGCGCTGCTGGTGGGCGGCTCATGCGGGATGGCCGTGGTCGCCGCCGTCCAGGTCGCCGAGCGGGCCGGGCCGGATTCGCTGGTGGTGGTGTTGCTGCCGGATGGCGGTCGGGGCTACATGTCGAAGATCTTCAGCGACGGGTGGATGTCGTCCTACGGCTTCCTGCGCAGCCGCCTGGACGGCACCGTCGAGGAGTCCACCGTCGGGGACGTGCTGCGGCGCAAGTCCGGGGCGCTGCCCGACCTGGTGCACACCCATCCGTCCGAGACGGTGCGCGACGCGATCGGCATTCTGCGCGAGTACGGC
The DNA here is from genome assembly GCF_010728325.1 of Mycolicibacterium poriferae. The sequence goes on along the minus strand of NZ_AP022570.1, from coordinate 4,974,960 downwards.
GTGTCGCAGATGCCGGTAGTCGGCGCAGAGCCCCCGGTGATGGCCGGGGAGGTCGCCGGCAGCGTCTCCGAACGTGAGCTGCTCTCGGCCGTGTTCGAAGGCCGCGCCAAGCTCGCCGACGCAGTGGCCGAGCACATGGGCCCACCGCTGCCGTTGGTCGGTGCGGGAGAACTGGTCAGCAACGCCGCCAAGACGCTGCGGGACTGCGATGCGGTGATGGTGGTCGAGGACGGAAAGCCGGTGGGCGTCCTGACCCGGCACGACCTGCTGGGATTCCTGTCCGACGGCAACGTGCGTCGTTGACCGGATAGGGCAAGCCCCGCCCGCCGGCGCTGATCGGGTCGTGGCCGGGAAACGCCGGTTCTAAGGTTTTTCTCAGGTAGTGTGAGCAGGCTCGTTCCCGTACGGAAGGCGTCGATGACCGCTCCGCCGCCGCCACCCGGCGGTCTCCGGCCCGTGCCGGCGTCGGTTGGCTTCATGACCTCGCCCGGCATGCCGGCGGGTCCATCCGCCGACTCGTTCACCCCGTGGCGGACCCGCGTCTGCGCCTGGCTGCTCGACTACCTGCCCGTCTCTCTGCTGATCGGGATCGGCTGGGCGGTGCTGGCGGCCACCCGCGAGACGACCTGCGTCGCCGACATCTCCGAATACGATCTGGGCGAGTTCTGCCGGGCCGATGCGTCGACCGTCGGCACCGTCTCGGCGCTTGCGGTGTTTCCCCTGCTGGCGCTGACCTATCTGATCTGGAACCTCGGCTACCGGCAGGGTGTCACCGGTTGCAGCATCGGCAAGTCGATCATGGGTTTCCAGCTGATCGGCGAGAAGGACGGCCGGCCAATTGGTTTCGCCGTGTCGCTGCTTCGGGAGTTCGGTTACCTGCTCCTGCTGGCGGCATGCGGACTGCTCTGGTTCGTCGCAGTGCTGTATCCCCTGTGGGATGCTAAGCGCCAGACCGTGGCGGACAAGATCATGTCAACTGTGTGTGTACCGCTTTCCACCGCCCACTGAGCGAAGGAGATCCGATGTCGGACAACCCATCACAGCCCGGCGGATACCCGCCTGAAGGGGCGTCACAGCCGCCGCAGGGCGGATACCCGCCTGAAGGGGCGTCGCAGCCGCCGCAGGGCGGATACCCGCCTCCACCTCCGGGCGGTTACCCCCCTCCGCCTTCGGGTTCGCAGCCGCCGCAGGGCGGTTATCCGCCGCCGCCGGGATCGCAGCCCAACCAGGGCGGATACCCGCCGCCCCCTCCGGGCGGCTACCCACCACCCCCTCCGCCGGGCGGCTACCCACCGCCTCCTCCGCCCGGGAGTGGTTACGCGCCTCCGCAATCGGGTGGCTTCGCGCCTCAGCAACCGGGCGGCTTCGGGCCCTCACCGCAGGGCTATCCGCCCCAGTCGCCGTCCTACAACGTCGGCGACGGCCTCAGCTGGGCATGGAACAAGTTCACGAAGAACGCGGTGCCGCTGATTGTCGCCGCCCTGGTGCTCGGGATCATCGTGATCGGCCTGCAGGCACTCATCAACGTCGTTCAGGCGTTGGTATCACCCGGCGACACCAGCTATGTGTCCGACAGCAACGGCTTCTCGTTCTCTTACACCGCAACCGGACCGGCCGGTGTTCTGGTCGCGATCATCGGATGGTTCCTCTCGCTGATCGTGACGGCGGCGATCCAGTCGGCGTTCCTGGGCGGCATCCTCGACATCGCCAACGGGCAAGAGGTGTCCATCGGGTCGTTCTTCCGCCCCCGCAACATCGGGAACGTCATCATCGCGGGTCTGCTCGTCGGCATCATCACCACGATCGGCTTCGTGCTGTGCATCCTGCCCGGGATCGCTGCGAGCATCTTCCTGATGTTCACCGTCATCGCCGTGCTCGACCGCAACATGTCGCCGGTGGACGGGTTGAAGTCCAGTTTCCAGACCGGCAAAGCGAACTTCGGAGGTGTGCTGCTCACCTGGTTGGCGGCCGTCGTCCTGGTGCTCGTCGGCGCGGTGCTGTGCGGTGTCGGACTCCTGGTGACCGTGCCGGTGACGGCGCTGCTGCTGGTGTACGCATACCGGGTGATGAACGGCGGCCTCGTCGCGCCGGCCACGCCGTAGCAGCGGGCGGGCGGTCTTCTGCACGGGGTACCTGACCCGGGCCCGGTCGACCGGGCGTCGCACATCGGTGGGGTGCCGTCGCCGTGCGCAGGAGGCCACGTGATGAGTTCGTCGAGAGACGCCTACACGTCCTGGACGGTGCGCGCGGTCGCCTGGTTCATCGACGTGGTCCCGGTGGTGATCGCCTGGACGCTGTGGGAGGTCGTGGCGCTGGGCACCGCCGGCCGGGACTGTGTGTCCTTCGACGGTGGCGGCCTGAGTTGTTCGGCGACCAGTTCGCGCGCGGCCGACATGCTCCTCGGGGCGGTCGCGGTGCTCACCGTGGGCTATCTGGTGTGGAACTTCGGTGTCCGTCAGGGCACGGGCGGGTCGAGCATCGGCAAGTCGCTGATGAAGTTCAAGGTGGTGGGTGAGCGGACGTCGCAGCCCATCGGCGTCGGACGCTCGGTGCTCCGCCAGCTGGTTCACGTCGTCGACGCCGTCCCCTGTTTCGCGGGCTACGCGCTGCCGCTGGTCGACACGAGGCGCCAGACGCTGGCGGACAAGGTGATGTCCACAGTGTGTGTGCCGGTCGCACCGCAGGCGGCGGATCGCCGGTGATCCGGCCCGGCCCGGTGTGGGTGCCGAGGTTGCCCACCGCCGCCCGGTTCCGCGCCGGGCCGACCCGGCTACCCTGATCCACCATGAGTGAGAAGCGCAGTGCAGCCGACCACTACCGCGCCTACGGTCCGGCCACCAAGGCCATCCACGCCGGGTATCGGCCGGACCCCGCCACCGGTGTCGTCAACGCCCCGATCTACGCAAGTTCGACGTTCGCCCAGGACGGCGTGGGCGGACTGCGCGGTGGCTTCGAGTACGCGCGCACCGGCAACCCCACCCGCGCCGCGCTGGAGACGTCGCTGGCCGCGGTCGAATTCGCCGACTACGCCCGGGCGTTCAGTTCCGGCATGGCGGCCACCGACTGCGCACTGCGAGCGGTGCTGCGGCCGGGCGACCACGTCGTCATCCCCGACGACGCGTACGGCGGCACATTCCGGCTGATCGACAAGGTGTTCACCCAGTGGGGGATCAGCTACACCGCGGTGGCGCTGTCGGACCTCGACGCGGTGCGTCAGGCCGTCACCCCCAGCACGAAGCTGATCTGGGTGGAGACCCCGACCAACCCGCTGCTGACGATCGCCGATATCGCGGGCATCTGCTCGGTGGCCTCGGAGGCCGGTAAGGGTGAGGTGAAAGTGTTGGTGGACAACACCTTCGCCTCACCCGCGCTGCAGCAGCCGTTGCCCCTGGGTGCCGACATCGTGTTGCACTCGACCACAAAGTACATCGGCGGGCACTCCGATGTGGTGGGCGGAGCCCTGCTGACCAACGACGAGGCGCTCGACGACGCGTTCGCCTTCCTGCAGAACGGCGCGGGCGCGGTGCCCGGTCCCTTCGACGCCTACCTGACCATGCGGGGGCTCAAGACGCTGCCGCTGCGGATGCAGCGGCACAGCGACAACGCCGCGGCCATCGTCGAATTCCTGCAGGGCCACGCCGCCATCGACACCGTGCTCTACCCCGGGCTGGCATCGCACCCGAACCATGAGGTGGCCGCCCGGCAGATGAGCGGATTCGGCGGCATGGTGTCGGTCCGTCTGCGCGGTGGTCCGCAGGCGGCGCGCGACTTCTGTGCCCACACCGAGATCTTCATCCTCGCCGAGTCGCTGGGCGGGGTGGAATCGCTCATCGAGTACCCCGGCGCCATGACACACGCCTCCACCGCCGGCTCGCAGCTGGAGGTACCCGACAACCTGGTGCGGCTGTCGGTCGGCATCGAGGACGTCGCCGACCTGCTCGGTGACATCGAGCAGGCGCTGGCCGCGTCGACCTAATTTCTCAGGTCAGCCGGGCCAGCCCCTGGCGGACGGCCGCCGCGGTCACCGCCAGGTTGATCTCCGCGACCGTCGTCGGGGATTCATCGACCCAGCTGCCCCCGGCGATCTCCCCGGCGCGGGCGTGCACCCAGCGCCAGCCGCGGTCGTTGAGGCTGAGCAGCGCGCCCAGCCCGTCCACGGCGTGCAACAGCGTGATGACCGCCGCGGTCACCGGGGCAGGCGGGGTGCGGTCGAACAGCGCGCTCAGTACCGCCGTGCGCGCCGGGCCCACCCGGTCGCGGGTGGTCAACGGCAGCGCGTGACCCCGTCGCAGCGCGCTTCCGGTGTCGACGCGGCGGATCTGGCCCAGCTGCTCGAGGCGGGTGACCAGCCGGTTCTCGCTGTGTCGGCCCAGCTTCTTGATCGCGGTGTCCGGGCGCAGCGCCCGGGCGGCCAGCACCTCGCGTCCCGGCCCGGTCACCGGGTCGAGCGGCGTCGCCGAGGCCAGCGCGACCAGCCGGCCGTCCGGAACCGGATCACCGGGGACAGCTGGGCGGACATGTCCGGCATACGCGAGATCGAGCAGGACGGCCGCGCCGAGCGCATGGTCACGGCGCGGCCGATCCAGATTCGGCTGCGCCGACGCGTTGTCCAGCAGCAGAAGGAAGAGATCTTCGGCGATGTGCCCCATGACGTGTAGGTCAGTCGCTGAGCAGACCGGCGCCGCCGGCCCGGGAGAGCCGGATCAGCCTGCCCGCATCAGCCAGTCCGGATCAGCCAGTCCGGATCAGCCGTGGTAGGGCTCGGCGCTGACCAGCGTCACCTTGACGGTGTTGCCGTTGGGGACGGTGTAGGACCGCGATTCGCCGACCTTCGCGTCGATCAGGGCGCCACCGAGCGGCGAGTTGGGGGAGTAGACCTCGAGCTTGCCGTCACTGACACCTTCCTGGCGGGTGGCGATCAGGAACGTTTCGGTGTCGGACTCGTCGTCGTCGTAGTAGACCTTGACCACCGAACCGGGCAGCGCGACGCCGGACTGGCTCGGTGCCTCGCCGACCTTGGCGTTGTTGAGTAGCTCCTGCAGCTGGCGGATGCGGGCCTCCTGCTGGCCCTGCTCTTCGCGGGCGGCGTGGTAACCGCCGTTCTCGCGCAGGTCACCCTCCTCGCGCCGGTCGTTGATCTCGGCGGCGATGACCGGGCGGTTGGCGATCAGCTGGTCCAGCTCGGCCTTGAGGCGGTCGTAGGACTCTTCGGTCAGCCAGGTCACCTGGGTGTCGGTCATGTCGTCGCGCTCCTGTCGTTGTTGCTTCCGCGCCTGTCGCGTAAGAAGGTCGTGACACGGCACCGGGAGCTGTCGTACGTGTATTGCCGCCACAGTCGCGTTCAACCAGAGCTCAGGCTCCGGCTGAGGACCCAATATGCAGCAATACACGGCTCCAGCAGGAACCGTGTATCGATCCATGATAGCACCGGGGGGATACCCGGTCGTCATGATTTCGCTGTCGGCAGTTGGCCGGGTATCTCCCGCGTCAGCCTCCGACCAGGTAGGACGGCACCTCGGTGCCGCACCCGTAGACGTCCCCGACGACGGCCGGAGCGCTGGTTTTGACCAGGCTCGTCACCTGCACCGTCGTCTGCTCGGCAGGCGGGACGAGCAGTTCCCGTCGTCCGGTCTCGGTGCCGTCGTAGGAGCGGGCCCGCACGATGCACACCACCGGCCGGGACGGGTCCTCGCGCGTGACGCTCATCGTGACCTCGATGGTCTGATCGTCCAGAACGCGGTATCCACCGAGTTCGCCTTCCACTTCGGCGGACCCCAACCGGGTGAACGCCACCGCCGCGATCGCCACCCCGAGGACCACGACGAGCACGGTCAGCCCGATGGCGATCCAGCGCCGGGTGCGCCGGTCGAGGCGCTGACGCCCGTAGCGGGCTTCGGGACGTTCGATCATCTCGTTTTGCATGCCCGTCGGTCGGATGGGTGTACTAGGACTGGAACTATAAATCCAGTTGGCGCGGTTGCACCGTAGCGTGATTTCCAGCGCGACTGCTCTGCCAGGTGAACAGCTAAGAGGGAACAGGTTGACCGAACTGCGGTTGATGGCCGTACACGCGCACCCGGACGACGAGTCCAGCAAGGGCGCGGCGACGATGGCGCGCTACGTGGACGAGGGCGTGCGCGTCATGGTCGTCACACTGACCGGCGGCGAGCGTGGCGACATCCTCAACAAGGCGATGGACATCCCCGAGGTGCATGGCCGGATGCCGCAGATCCGTCGGGACGAGATGGCCAAAGCCGCCAGCATCCTCGGGGTGGAGCATCACTGGCTCGGTTTCGTCGACTCGGGGTTGCCCGAGGGGGACCCGCTGCCACCGCTGCCGGAGGGCTGTTTCGCTCTCGAGCCGCTGGAGGTGCCGACCGAGGCCCTCGTTCAGGTGATCCGGGACTTCAAGCCGCACGTGATGACCACCTACGACGAGAACGGCGGCTACCCCCACCCCGACCACATCCGGTGCCACCAGGTCTCGGTCGCCGCCTACGAGGCGGCCGCCGACCACCGGCTCTATCCCACTGCCGGGGAGCCGTGGAACGTGCAGAAGCTGTACTACAACCACGGGTTCCTGCGTCAGCGCATGCAGGTGCTGCAGGACGAGTTCGTCCGGCACGGGCAGGAGGGACCGTTCGCCAAGTGGCTGGAGAAGTGGGACCCGGACGACGATCTGCTCGGCAAGCGGGTGACCACTCGCATCGAATGTGCCAAGTACTTCGCCCAGCGTGATGAAGCGCTGCTGGCTCATGCCACCCAGATCGACCCGAACAGCTTCTTCTTCACCACCCCGCTGGAGTGGCAGCATCGACTGTGGCCGACCGAGGAGTTCGAGTTGGCGCGGTCGCGGGTGCCGGTACGGCTGCCCGAGACCGATCTGTTCGCCGGAATCGAGGGACGGTGACGAAGAGCTGTGAGTGACCTGCTGACGCTGGGCGTCGAGCTGACGACCGGGCTGCTGGCCCAGGACGGACCGCGCCAGACCGGGCCGGATTTCGGCAAGGCCAGCCCGGTCGGCCTCATCGTGGTGATACTGCTGCTGATCAGTGTCTTCCTGTTGGTGTGGTCGATGAACAAGCACCTGCGCCGGCTGCCGAAGTCCTTCGGTGACGATGATCCGCAGAACACCGGGTCGGCTGAGGACTCCAACCGCGACCCGCGCTGAGGCGATGTCCAACGCCCTGGCTTCGGCGACCAGTCCCTACCTGCGCCAACACGCCGAGAACCCGGTGCATTGGCAGGAGTGGTCCGCTGCGGCGCTGGCCGAGGCGACCCGGCGCGACGTGCCGATCCTGCTGTCCGTCGGCTACGCGGCATGCCACTGGTGCCATGTGATGGCGCATGAGTCGTTCGAGGACGTCGAGGTGGCCGACGCGATGAATTCGGACTTCGTCTGCATCAAGGTCGATCGCGAGGAGCGCCCCGACCTCGACGCGGTGTACATGAACGCCACGGTGGCGTTGACCGGTCAGGGCGGCTGGCCGATGACCTGCTTCCTCACCCCGGATGGCCGTCCCTTCTTCTGCGGCACCTACTACCCGAAGCCGGCCTTCCTGGAGTTGCTGGCCGCGGTGGCGCAGACGTGGCGCACCCGCCGGTCCGAGGTCGAACAGGCCGGCGACCACATCAGCGGCGAACTGCGGGCCATGGCCTCCGGACTTCCGGGCGGGGGTCCGCCGGTCGAGCCGCAGCTGTGTGACCGGGCCGTCGCGGCGGTGCTCGCCGACGAGGACACCGTCCATGGTGGCTTCGGCGCGGCCCCCAAGTTTCCACCGTCGGCCCTGCTGGAAGCGTTGCTGCGCAACCACGAACGCACCGGCGACCCCGCCCCGCTGGCCGCGGTGCAGCGCACCTGTTCGGCGATGGCCCGCGGTGGTCTCTACGACCAGTTGGCCGGCGGCTTCGCCCGCTACAGCGTCGACGCCGCCTGGGTGGTGCCGCACTTCGAGAAGATGCTCTACGACAACGCCCAGCTGTTGCGGGTCTACGCGCACTGGGCGCGTCGCAGCGGTGACCCGTTCGCGCACCGGATCGCCAGGGAGACAGCACGTTTCATGCTCGACGAGCTGCGCGCCGACGGCATGTTCGTGTCGTCGCTGGACGCCGACGCCGCAGGGGTCGAGGGCCTGACGTACAGCTGGACCGTCGATCAGCTCCGCGAGATTCTGGGCGTCGGCGACGGAGACTGGGCGGCAACACTTTTCGGTGTGACATCCACGGGCACGTTCGAGCGCGGCGCGTCGGTGCTGCAGTTGCGCGGCGAGCCCGCGGATCCGGTCCGATTCGACCGGGTGCGCACGGCGCTGCTGGCGGCGCGGGCGCAGCGGCCGCAACCCGGCCGCGACGACAAGGTGGTGACCGCGTGGAACGGCCTGGCGATCACGGCTCTGGTGGAGGCGGGGTTCGCGTTGCGGCGCCCTGCTCTGCTGGCAGCGGCCGCCGAGTGCGCGCGCTCGGTGCTGGATCTGCATGTCGTCGGTGGGCGGCTGCGCCGCGCCAGCCTGGGCGGCGTGGTGGGCGCGAGCGCGGCCATCCTCGAAGACCACGCCGCGCTGGCCACCGGGCTGATGACGCTCTATCAGGCGCAGCCCGAACCCCATTGGCTCGACGAGGCGATGGCGCTGCTCGACGTCGCGCTCGACCACTTCGCCGATCCCGCCCGGGACGGTCGCTGGTTCGACGTCGCCGACGACGCCGAGCAGCTGGTGTCGCGGCCCGCCGACCCGCTCGACGGCGCCACCCCCGCGGGGGCGTCGCTGATGGCCGAGGCGCTGCAGATGGCTGCACACCTGGCCCCGGGCGGGCGAGCCGATAGGTACGCCGCGGCAGCGGAGGCCACAGTGGCCGGCGCGGCGGTGGTGCTCGACCGCGCGCCGCGCTCGGGCGGGCACTGGCTGGCTGTCGCCGAGGCAGCAGTGCGCGGGCCGATCCAGATCGCCGTCGCGTGCGACTCGGCCGACTCGGCGTTGCTGGCGGTCGCCCGGGCGGTTGCCCCCGGTGGGGCTGTGGTGCTCGGCGGCCCGACGGGGTCCACCGAACTGCTGCGGGAGCGCCCTCGCATCGGCGACACGGACGCGGCCTACGTCTGCCGGGGACGGACCTGTGACCTCCCGGTCACCACCGCCGAGGATCTGGCTGCCACTCTCGCACCCTCCGTGTAGCCTGCGGCACATGAGTTTCGAGCCCGACGTCCTGCAAGGTTTCGTCCAGCGCTACCTCGACACCGTCGCCGGCGGCAAGGCCGACGACGTCGCCGCGCTCTACGCCGAGGACGCCACCCTCGAAGATCCGGTGGGTGGCGGCGAGGTGCACATCGGGCGGCAGGCCATCGCCGGGTTCTACAAGGTGATGGAGGGCGGCGAGATCAAGACCGAGCTCCTGTCGTTCCGCGCCGGCGGGCACGAGGCGGCGTTCGTCTTCGCCATCACGGTGGGCGGCGCGATGCGCATCGAGCCGATCGAGGTGATGACGTTCGACGGCGACGGCATGATCACGTCGATGAAGGCCTACTGGGGCCCGCAGAACGTCACCCAGCTCTAGCGAATTCGGCGCGTTTCGCGCCACCTGCGGTGCTTCAGCGCGCCCGATTCGCTAGAAGACCGCGAACCACATCGCGATGTAGTGGCAGATCGCCGCGACCGCGGTGCACGCGTGGAAGAACTCGTGATGCCCGAACGTGGTCGGCCACGGGTTGGGCCATTTCAGGGCATAGAGCACGCCGCCGATGCTGTACAGCGCTCCGCCGACGATCAGCAGCACCACCGCGGCCACGCCGGCGCCGTGGGTGATCGGACCGATGAACCACACCGCAACCCAGCCCAGCAGGATGTACAGCGGCACCCCCAGCCAGCGCGGCGACGACGGCCACAGCATCTTGAGTGCCACCCCGGCCAGCGCGCCGCCCCAGACGATCCAGAACAGCACCATGCCGTCGTTCTCGGGCAGCGCCAGCAACGCGAACGGGGTGTAGCTGCCCGCGATGAACACGAAGATCATCGAGTGGTCGGCGCGCTTCATCCAGGTGCGCGCCGTCGTCGACGTCCAATGCACCCGGTGATAGGTGCCGCTGACGGTGAACATCGCCACAATGGTCAGCGTGTAGATCAGCGTGGCGATGCCGGCGCGGAACGACTCCAGCGACCAGGACACCGCGACCAGCGTGGCGCCGCAGATGACCGAGATGACCGCGGCGTACACGTGAATCCAGCCCCGCAGCCGAGGTTTGCCCAGGAACTGAGCGACGCCTTCGACGACCGCCTCGGGCAGATCCTCCGGCTCTCGCGGGGTATCGGCGGTACCCCGTGGATCGACAGATGTCGGCACGTCACCTCCGCTGACTGGCATTGGGTTTCCCCGCCTCACAGTAGTCTGGACCATCGTGGACCTCATTCCGCGGCGACTCAAGGAGCCGATGTACCGGCTCTACGAGATGCGGCTGCGTCAGGGGCTGGCACCAGCGAAATCCGAGCTGCCCCGCCACATTGCGGTGCTGTGTGACGGCAACCGGCGCTGGGCGCGTGAGCTCGGCCACAACGACGTCAGCTACGGCTACCGGGCCGGTGCACACAAGATCGCCGAGATGCTGCGGTGGTGCCACGAGGCGGGCATCGAGATGGCCACCGTCTATCTGCTGTCCACCGAGAACCTGCAGCGCGACGCGCAGGAACTGGCATCGCTGATCGAGATCATCACCGAGGTCGTCGAGGAGATCTGCGCCCCGGCGAACCAGTGGAGTGTGCGAACCATGGGTGACCTCGAGCTGCTCGGAGAGGAACCGGCCCGCCGGCTGCGCGACGCGGTGCAGTCCACCGGAGATGGCGGGCTTGCTCGGTCTTTCCATGTCAACGTCGCCGTCGGGTACGGCGGCCGGCAGGAGATCGTCGACGCGGTCCGAGGGCTGCTGGCCAAGGAGCTGGCCAACGGCGTCTCCGGGGAGAAGCTGATCGAAGCCGTTACCGCCGAGGCCATCTCGGAGAACCTCTACACCTCGGGCCAGCCCGACCCGGACCTGGTCATCCGCACGTCGGGGGAGCAGCGGCTGTCGGGCTTCCTGCTGTGGCAGAGCGCCTACTCGGAGATGTGGTTCACCGAGGCGTACTGGCCGGAGTTCCGCCGGGTGGATTTCCTGCGTGCGCTGCGCGACTACAGCGCCAGGCATCGACGCTACGGGCGCTGAGGACGGCGGTCGTGGTCGCGCTCTCCGGATTGGTCTTCGCGCTGAGCTGGTGGCTGGGGCTGTATCTGCTCGCGCGCGACCCCCGCAAGCCGGTACTGGTGCTCGCCGCGGTCGGGCTGACCAGCTTTGCGCTCGTGGTGGCACTGGATGCGGTCCGGCTGGTGAGCCAGTCTGCGCTGCTGAGTCGTATCGAGATCTATCTGGTCGCACTGCCGGGCATCGCGTGGCTGGCGGTGCTGCTCGAACTGTCGCGCCCGCGTGACAGCTGGCGGAGCCGGGCCGGACCGGCCGGGCTCGTCGCTGCCGTGGCCGCCGCGGCGGTGACGGGTGCCACGCTCGCCGGCGACGTCGACGGCCCGTTGCGGCTCGGGCACTGGGTGATGTTCGCCGCACTGTCGGTGCCGGTGCTGGCCGCGCTGATCCACGCCGTGGCCCGGCGCGCGCAACCCCGCCCGGTGGTGGGCTTCGTCGTCGTCGCGACGTTGTTCTTCGCGCTGGGCAACGCGATCCTGATCATCCCGCTCGGGCTGGTACCCAGCTGGCTGGCGTTGGCCTCGACCGGCGTCGACATCGCACTGCTCGGGGTGGCGGTGGCCATCGGGGACGCCTTCGACGAGGGACATGCGCTGCGCAAGGACATGCTGCGGTCGTTCGCCGGGACGACGCTGGCCGCGGTGTTGTTCGGCGGGCAGGTGCTGATCGGGATCGCGGTGGCCGGGAACAGCACGACGCTGACGGTGCTGCTGTTCACCAGCCTCGGGGTGGCGATCGCGATCAACGTGCTGGCCGATCCGCTGGCCGGGCTGCTCGACCGACTCGCCTTCTCCCGGTCACCGGAGCTGCGCGCCGACCGGGCCGCGTTGCGTGGCACCGAGGCGGCTCTGCCGCGGCGCTCAGCCAGCCCACTGGACGACATGGACTCTGAGACCTTCGTCCGGGTCACCCGGCGCGCTCTCGGGCACTACGGCGATCTGTCCAAGCTGGTCGCCAGCCCGTTGACCGCCCTGCCGGTGATCGACGAACGGTTGGCCCGTCGCGGCGCGCCCGATCAGCCGCTGGAACGGGCCAACGAACTCAGGGCTCTGCTGGCCGAGCGGATCGCCGGTCTCAAGCCGCGCGACGGCGGTGAGTTCGGCACCACCGAGCAGTGGCGGCACTACAACTCGCTGTACTTCCCGTACGTCGTCGGCGTGCGGGCCTACGCGCAGAACGCGACAGCGGCCGGGCTGGACCCGGTGGCCCGCCAGGCGTGGCAGTGGTTGGTCACCGACGTGCCGCAGCGGTCGCTGCACAACTGGCAGAACGCGGCGGCGCGGGTCATCGCCACGGATCTGCGCAGCAACCTCGTCTCCGCCCGCTGAGCGCGGCAGCCGTGCCGCTGACCTGCGGTTGGCAGCAACTGGCAGCAGACGGTGTCGATCTGGCAGCGGTCTGGGCGAACCATCGTAGACATGACCGCCTTCACCACCGGCACCGTCCCGGTCTCCTCGGGCGCCGATGACCAACTCCTGCGATTCGCGCTGCGCGCCGACGCCACACTGTGCGCCGGGCTGGGCCTGTTCGTCGCGATGGCCGCCGACGTGCTGGCCCCGTTGACGGGGCTGACCACGACCGCCGAGTGGCTCTTCGGCGCCGCCCTCGTCGGCTACGGCGCGGTGCTCTACACCGTGGCCCGGGTGCGCGCCGTGCGCCGTGTCGGGCAGGCCGTACTCGCCGGCAACGTCACGTTCGCCGGTGCGGCCGCGCTCGTGCTCGGCGCCGGCTGGCTACCGCTGACCGGATTCGGCGTCGCCGTTGCAGTGGTGTTCGTCGCGCTCACGCTCGGCTTCGCCGGGCTGCAGTACCTCGGGGTGCGCCGTCTGGCGTGACCCCCTCATGACTGGTCCGGGGCCGGCCCGCAAGAGGTTACGGCGTCGGCCCCGGTACCGGTTCACCAAAAGATCGCACCCCGCAACTCACATCCCGAAAGGAACCACCCGCATGACCGCCACCACCCGCACCCCGCAGTCCACCGATTCGCTGCTGCGCTTCGCCATGCGCGCCGACGCCGTCATCAGCGGCCTGACCGGCGTCGCGCTGCTGCTCCTGGCTCCTCGGGTCGCCGAGTGGTCTGGCACCACGCCGGCCGTCGAATACGCGACGGGCGCCTTCTTCGTGGTCTTCGGCATCGCCGTGCTGGCTCTGGCGGCGCGCCCGGCCGTCCGGACGTCAGGCCTGGTGCTGGCCGTCGGAAACGCATTGTTCAGCGTGCTCACCGTCGTCGTGGTGCTCGCCGATGTGTGGCCGCTGACCACGACCGGTGTGGTGCTGGTACTCGGCACCGGTGTCTACACGCTGGTCATGGCGGAACTGCAGTACCAGGGCGTGCGGCGGATCGCCAAGGGCTGACCGCAGAACGCCGGGCCCGAGCACAGATGGCCGGCGCCTGACCAACAGGTCGGCGGGGCCCGACTACAGCTTGCGCAGGCGTAACCGGTTGATCGAGTGGTCGGCGTCCTTGCGCAGCACCAGCGTGGCGCGGGGCCGGGTCGGCAGAATGTTCTCGATCAGATTGGGCCGGTTGATCGAGTGCCAGATGTCACGTGCGGCGAACATCGCCTGCTCATCCGACAGCGTCGAGTAATGGTGGAAGTGCGAGGCCGGGTCGGCGAACGCGCCGGCGCGCATCGACAGGAACCGGGAGATGTACCACTCCTCGATGTCCTCGATGCGCGCGTCGACGTAGACCGAGAAGTCGAACAGGTCCGAAACCATCAGCGCGGGCCCGGTCTGCAGCACGTTGAGACCCTCGAGGATGACGATGTCGGAGCGCTCGATGATCTGTTTCTCGCCGGGGACTATGTCGTACAGCAAGTGGGAGTAGACGGGCGCGCACACCGCGTCGGCACCGGACTTGACGGCGGTGACGAAGCGCATCAGCGCCCGCCGGTCGTAGCTTTCCGGAAAACCTTTGCGATGCATGAGGTTGCGGCGTTGCAGCTCGGCGTTGGAGTAGAGGAAGCCGTCGGTGGTCACCAGATCGACTCGGGGGTGATGCTCCCAGCGGGCCAGCAGCGCCTGCAGCACACGTGCGGTGGTGGACTTGCCGACCGCGACGCTGCCGGCGACACCGATGACGAACGGCACCGGCCGGTCCGGGTTCTGCACCGGCTCGCCGAGGAATTCGGCGGTCGCGGCGAACAGCGCCTGGCGCGCCGCGACCTGCAGGTGGATCAGACGCGCGAGCGGCAGGTATACCTCCTCGACCTCGAGCAGATCGATCTTCTCGCCGAGGCCCCGCAGCTTGACCAGTTCGTCCTCGGTCAGTTTCAGCGGGGTGGACATTCGGAGTGCACGCCATTGCGTTCGGTCGAATTCCACGTAGGGGCTGGGTTCGCTCAGCCGCGCCATGCGCACAGTCTTGCAGCTACCGTGGGGCGGCATGGACCCCGGTATCCCTTCGCCAGCTCCGACCGGCCTGATCGAGGAGTACCTGAAGCTCGGATTGCGCTTCGACCGGATCGAGGAAGGCTACGTCGACGCGTTCACCGGTGACCCCGCCCTGCGGCGCAGTGTGGCTGCCGAGCCGCGACCCGAGCCGGCCGAGCTGGTTCGTCACGCCGAACGTCTGCAGGCCGAGCTGCCCGCCGGACTCGACGAGTCGCGGGCAGCGTTCGTCGGGGCGCACCTGCGCGCGCTGGCCTGCGCCGCACGCAAGTTCGCCGGGGAGCAGGTCGGGTTCGTCGACGAGGTGGAGGCGTATTTCGACGTGCGGATCGGCAAGGGCGACCCGGATCGCTACGCCCACGCCCACGCCCGGCTCGACGAGGCGCTCGGCGGCAGCGGACCGCTCGCCGAGCGGATCCAGGCCCACCGGTCTGCCGAGGAGATCCCGCCGGCGCGGCTCGAAGAGTGCATCCACGCGTTCTCCAGCGCGCTGCGCGACCGGGTCCGGGCGACCTTCCCGCTGCCGGCCCGCGAGACCATCACCTACGAGGTGGTCACCGACAAGCCGTGGTCGGGGTTCAACTACTACCTCGGCGACTACCGATCCACCGTCGCCGTCAACGCCGACCTCAAACAGCAGATGTCGAACCTGCCGCGGTTGGTGGCCCACGAGTCCTACCCCGGCCACCACACCGAGCACTGCCGCAAGGAAGCCGGGCTGGTCGAGGGCAAGGGGCAGGCCGAACAGACCATCTTTCTGGTCAACACCCCGCAGTGCCTGATGGCCGAAGGGCTGGCCGACCTGGCGCTGTACGCCGCCGTGGGGCCGGGCTGGGGCGCGTGGGCGAGCGAGATCTACGCCGATCTGGGGCTGCGTTTCGACGGGCAGCGCGCCGAAGCGATCTCGGAGGCGACGGCCGCGCTGGCCGATGTGCGCCAGGACGCCGCGCTGATGCTGCACGACGAGCACCGCGACGTCGACGAAGTGGTCGCGTTCCTCAAGAAGTGGCTGCTGGTCAACGACGAACGCGCCCGGCAGATGTTGCGTTTTCTGTCCTCGCCGCTGTGGCGGGCCTACACCAGCACCTACGTCGAGGGTTACCGCCTGCTGCGGGGGTGGCTGGATGACAGGCCGGCCGGGGTCGGCCTGACCGAACGGTTCGCCCGGCTGCTCGACGAGCCGCTGATCCCGTCGTCGCTGCGGGCCGCCTAGCTTTTCCGCGCGCCTGACGACCGCGAACGTGCATTCCCTGTCGTGATGAGGCCGGGGTCGCTACCGTCAGTGCACTCTCGCGGCACCGCACTGACTAGTCCGATGGTCGGGACTTCTCAACGCGGCTCCTCCGTCGCCGCTTGATCGTCGCCCCGACTAGGCTCGACCTCATGAGTGCTGAGTCCATCACCGCCGGTCTGGGTGCCGAGTACGCCGCTACCGCGAGCGAGGCCTACCGGGCTGCGCTGCAGGTCATCGAGAGTGTGGAACCGCGTATCGCCGACGCGACACGCAAAGAGCTTGCCGATCAACGGGACTCACTCAAGCTGATCGCGAGCGAGAACTACGCCTCACCGGCCGTGCTGCTGACGATGGGGACCTGGTTCTCGGACAAGTACGCCGAGGGCACCATCGGTCACCGCTTCTACGCGGCCTGCCAGAACGTCGACACCGTCGAAGCGCTGGCCGCCGAGCACGCCCGCGAGCTGTTCGGTGCCCCGTACGCCTATGTGCAGCCGCACTCGGGCATAGACGCCAACCTGGTCGCCTACTGGGCGATCCTGGCCACCCGGATCGAGGCTCCGGGCCTGGCCGAGATGGGCGCCAAGCACGTCAACGACCTGTCCGAAGCGGACTGGGAGACGCTGCGCAACGCGATGGGCAACCAGCGGCTGATGGGGATGTCGCTGGACACCGGCGGCCACCTGACCCACGGATTCCGGCCGAACATCTCGGGCAAGATGTTCCATCAGCGCCAGTACGGAACCGACCCCACCACAGGGTTCATCGACTACGACGCGGTCGCCGCGGCAGTGCGCGAGTTCAAACCGCTGGTGCTGGTGGCGGGCTACTCGGCCTACCCCCGACGGGTCAACTTCGCCAAGATGCGCGAGATCGCCGACGAGGTGGGCGCCACCTTCATGGTCGACATGGCGCACTTCGCCGGGCTGGTCGCGGGCAAGGTGTTCACCGGCGACGAGGACCCGGTGCCGCACGCCCACGTCGTGACGACGACGACGCACAAGTCGCTGCGCGGTCCGCGGGGCGGTCTGGTGCTGGCCACCGAGGAGTACGCCCCGGCGGTCGACAAGGGCTGCCCGATGGTGCTCGGCGGCCCGCTGTCGCACGTGATGGCCGCCAAGGCCGTCGCGCTGGCCGAGGCCCGCCAACCGGCCTTCCGGCAGTACGCCCAGGCCGTCGCCGACAACGCGCAGGCCCTCGCCGACGGATTCGTCAAGCGGGACGCCGGCCTCGTCACCGGCGGCACCGACAACCACATCGTGCTGCTGGACGTCACGTCGTTCGGTCTCACCGGCAGGCAGGCCGAGTCGGCGCTGCTGGATTCGGGCATCGTCACCAACCGCAACGCCATCCCGGCCGACCCCAACGGCGCCTGGTACACCAGCGGCATCCGGTTCGGCTCGCCCGCGCTGACCACCCGCGGGTTCGGCGCTGACGAGTTCGATCGGGTCGCTGAGCTCGTCGTCGAGGTGCTGAGCAACACCCAGCCGGCGGCCGGACCCAACGGCCCGTCCAAGGCGAAGTACATCCTGGGCGACGGGACCGCCGATCGGGTGCGCGCCGCGGCGGCCGAGTTGCTCGACGCCAACCCGCTGTACCCCGGCCTGACCCTCTGAGGCGCGCCGCGACACGTGCGTGGGAATTTTACGATTCCCACAGAATTGGGTTACTGTAACCGCATGGCACAGAAACCTGTCGCTAACGCGTTGACCCTGGAACTCGAGCCCGTCGTTCTGCAGGAGTTGCGGCGACACCTCGACACCGAGGACATCTGGTACGCCCATGACTACGTGCCCTTCGACAAGGGCGAGAACTTCGCGTTCCTCGACGGCAAGGACTGGGATCCGTCCCAGGTCACGCTGCCCAAGCACGTCACCGACGCGCTCGAGATCCTGCTCATCACCAAGGACAACCTCGCCGGCTACCACCGCGAACTCGTCGAGCACTTCATCCTCGAGGACAAGTGGGGCCGCTGGCTGGGCCGCTGGACCGCCGAGGAGCACCTCCACGCCATCGCGCTGCGCAACTACCTGGTGGTGACCCGCGAGGTCGATCCGGCCGCCAACGAGGACGTGCGCGTGGAGCACGTGATGAAGGGTTACCGCGCCGACTCCTACAGCCAGATCGAGACCCTGGCCTTCATGGCCTACTACGAGCGCGCCCATGCGGTGTTCTGCCGCAACCTGCAGGAACAGATCTCCGAACCGGTGCTGGCGGGGCTGGTCGGGCGGATCGCCACGGACGAGGAACGTCACGAGGAGTTCTTCGCCAACCTGGTCGCACACTGCCTGACCTACAGCCGCGACGAGACGATCGACGCCATCGCGGCGCGCGCCGCGGCGTTGGACGTGGTGGGCGGAGACATCGACGCCTACCGCGACAAGATCGAGGTCGTCGCCGAGGCGGGGATCTTCGATAAGGCGGCGCTGGCCCGCGTCATCGCCGACCGGATCGCTGCGTGGGGTCTGGCCGACGAACCGCGTCTGGCACAGTTCATCAGCTCGTAACGCGCACGCCGTTTCGTCTCGGCGCGCCTGTCGGGCGCGGGTGACGCACCGGGAGTAGCGTCGGTTCCGATGGCTAGCGAAATGCTCTGCTGTCCGGGCGGTCCACATCGTTTCGACACGACTTCGACACGACAAGGGACCGGCCCCGGTCCTGAGGCCGCTGTGTGTCCACCGGATGAGTTCGTGTGGGGTCACATGAACATGGATGCCCCAGGAGCGTTCCGTGACTGATCGCCGGACCTATGTGCTCGATACCTCTGTGCTGCTGTCCGATCCCTGGGCAATCATGCGGTTCGCCGAACACGAGGTGGTGGTTCCGCTCGTCGTGATCAGCGAGCTCGAGGCCAAACGGCACCATCACGAACTGGGCTGGTTCGCCCGGCAGGCGCTGCGGCTGTTCGACGACCTGCGTCTCGAGCACGGCCGTCTCGACCAGCCGATCCCGGTGGGCGACGACGGCGGCACCCTGCACGTCGAGCTCAACCACAGTGACCCCTCGGTGTTGCCTGCCGGCTTCCGCAACGAGACCAACGACTCGCGCATCCTGACCTGTGCGGCCAACCTGGCGGCCGAGGGCAAGCGGGTCACGTTGGTGAGCAAGGACATTCCGCTGCGCGTGAAGGCCGGCGCGGTGGGTCTGGCGGCCGACGAGTACCACGCTCAGGACGTCGTCACCTCCGGGTGGACCGGCATGGCCGAACTGGACGTCGCCAGCGAGGACATCGACGGGTTGTTCGCCGACGGCGACGTCGACCTCGAAGCCGCCCGCGACCTGCCGTGCCACACCGGAGTCCGGTTGCTGGGCAACAATTCTCACGCTCTGGGCCGCGTCAACGCCGACAAGCGCGTGCAGGTGGTCCGCGGTGACCGCGAAGCCTTCGGCCTGCGCGGGCGCTCCGCCGAGCAGCGGGTCGCGCTCGATCTGCTGCTGGACGAATCCGTGGGCATCGTGTCGCTGGGCGGCAAGGCCGGCACCGGCAAGTCGGCGCTGGCCTTGTGCGCCGGTCTCGAGGCGGTGCTGGAGCGGCGCACCCAACGCAAGGTGGTCGTATTCCGCCCGCTGTACGCCGTGGGCGGGCAGGACCTGGGCTACCTGCCCGGCAGTGAGAGCGACAAGATGGGTCCATGGGCCCAAGCCGTGTTCGACACCCTGGAAGGTCTGGCCAGCCCGGCGGTGCTGGAGGAGGTCCTGTCCCGCGGGATGCTCGAGGTGTTGCCGCTGACCCACATCCGTGGTCGCTCGCTG
This sequence comes from Mycolicibacterium poriferae, assembly GCF_010728325.1. The sequence goes on along the minus strand of NZ_AP022570.1, from coordinate 4,955,365 downwards.
CACGACTCGTTCGTCATCGTCGACGAGGCGCAGTCGCTGGAGCGCAACGTGCTGCTGACGGTGCTGTCGCGGCTGGGGACCGGTTCACGCGTGGTGCTGACCCACGACGTGGCGCAGCGCGACAACCTGCGCGTGGGCCGGCACGACGGGGTGGCCGCGGTGATCGAGAAGCTCAAGGGGCATCCGCTGTTCGCGCACATCACGCTGCTGCGCAGCGAGCGTTCGCCGATCGCGGCACTGGTGACCGAGATGCTCGAGGAGATCGGGCTGCCCTGAGCGGCGAATCGGGCGCGAGACGCGACACCGTGGGTGCCTGGGCGCGCCGGATTCGCAACGGGTTGCTCGCGGCGGCGGTCGGGGCGGCGGTCGGGTCGGCCCCCGCCGCCACCGCCCAGCCGGTCGACTGCGCGGCGGTCAAATGCGTGGCCCTGACGTTCGACGACGGGCCGGGCCCCTACACCGACCGGTTGCTGCAGATCCTTCGCGAGCATCACGCGCGGGCGACGTTCTTCCTGATCGGGGACAAGGTGGCCGCCGACCCCGCCGCGGCGGCGCGGATCGCCGGGGCGGGCATGGAGATCGGTAACCACACCTGGTCGCACCCCGACATGACGACGCTGCCGCCGCAGGAGATCGCCGCGCAGTTCGCGGGTACCAGCGACGCCATCGAGGCGACCACGGGGCAGCGGCCCACGCTGGCCCGCACCGGCGGCGGCACGATCGACGACGCGGTGCTGGCCGAGGCGCAGCGGCAGGGGCTGGCCGTGATCAATTGGGACGTCGTGCCGTTCGACTGGATCAACGACGCCGATGTCTCGGCCACCCGCGAAGTCCTGATGCGTCAGATCAGGCCCAACTCGGTGGTGCTGCTGCACGACACATTCGCCACCACGGTCGATGTGGTGGCCGAATTCCTCCCGGTTCTCGAGGCGAACGGCTACCACCTGGTGACGGTCACCGAGATGCTCGGTCCGCGCCCGCCGGGCAGCCTCTACGGGGGCCGGGACAACGGCCCGCCGGCCGACGAACTCGTCGACACCCCGGGCTAGCGCTGTCAGCCTGCGCCGGGGAGCAACGGCTTCACCCGGTTGACGAGCTCGTTGATCGACAGCGCCACGAACAGCAGTGCACACAATGCCAGCAGCGAGTTCGACAGCCAGCCGTTGCGCCAGCGGGCCGGCACCTCGGTGTGCGGCAACGCGCCGTCGCGGCGCTTGTTCAACAGCACCAGCAAGGTGATGGCGAGAAACGGCATGAACAGCGCGCCGAGAACGCCGTAGGTGATCACCAGCGCCTGCGGTTCGTCGAGGAACAGCAGCACCATCGGCGGGAAGGTGAGCCACAGCAGGTAGGTCTTGAACAGCTTGCCGCCGGTGCGGGTATCGGGATGCCCCGACGGTAGTTTGCGCAGGTTCCCGACGAAGTCGGCGAACAGCAGGCTGACCCCGCTCCAGACGCCGATGAGCGACGAGAACGACGCCGACCAGAAGCCCAGCAGGAACACCTTGCCGAACCAGTCGCCGTAGCGGTCGTCAAGGACGTTGGCCAGGTCCAGCAGACCGCGGTCACCGGTGGCGACCGCGACATTGGCCGAGTACAGCAGCTCGGCCCCCACGATGAGCATCGCGACGACGAAGATGCCGGTGACCAGATAGGCCACGCCGTTGTCGATACGCATCACCTTCATGAATCGTGGTGCATACCAGCCCTTCTCCCGCAGCCAGTAGCCGTAGGCGGCGAGCGTGATGGTGCCGCCCACCCCGCCGGCGAGCGCCAGCGCGTAGAGCACCGAACCCTCCGGAAGGATCGGCCGCAGCCCCAGCAGGATCTGACCGACGTTGGGCACCGCGACGATCGCCGCCCCGACGACGGTCACGAACATGACCCCGACCAGCACCGCGATGACCTTCTCGAAGGCCAGGTAGCTGCCGAACCACACCATCGCCAGACCGATGAGGCCCGAGATCATCGCGACCCAGCGCAACTCCAGACCGGGGAACAGCGTGATGATCGGCAGCGCCGACGACGACATCGCGGTGGCGCCGTAGACGAACCCCCAGATGACGATGTAGGGCGCGAAGTACCAAGTGGTCCAGCGGCCGAGGCTGCGCCAGCCCTCGAAGATGCTGCGCTCGGTCGCCAACGAGTAACGGCCGGCCGCCTCGACGAGGATCACCTTGAGGATCGCCCCCAGCACCGCCACCCACAGCAGCGCGTAGCCGTAGCGGGCGCCGGCGACCAGCGTCGCCACCAGGTCGGCCGCCCCCACACCGGTGGCGGCCACCACCAGGCCCGGGCCGACGAACCGCCACCTCGGACGCACCTGTGCGTCATCGGTGGCGACGTGCACCGGTTGGTCACCCATGGATCTGCCCCCCGCCCTCTGGTATCGCACCAAGGTAGCGGCTGGGGCGCGGCGTCCGGGTCAGGACGCTCAGACCGGATCCGGACCGCGACGCCGAACAGACCGTGGCGCCGAACGGTCAGTGGCGCCGAACCGTCAATGACGCCGAACGGACGGTGGCGCCGAACGGTCAGTGACACCGAACCGTCAATGGCGCGGAACGGTCAGTGGCGCCGGCGAGACTCGACCAGGTACCAGCCCGCCGCCGCGGCGCCTGACATCGCCAGCACCCGGTCGGCGCCTGCTCCTCGTCTACCCGTGGACAGGTCGAGCAGCGAAGCCAGGCCCAGCATCACGAACCCCGTGCGCAGCGCGGGCTGGCTGGTCGCGGTGGTGACCAGTGCGCCAGACATGGCTGTTGCGGCGGATGTGGATGTTGCGCCGTAAGTGGCTGTTGCGGCGGATGTGGATGTTGTGGCAGCAATGTCGTGCGGAGCGGGCACCGAACCTCCTCGAGCGAATCGGGACCACTCGACGCTAGGCCGCAAGGGCCCCACGTCGAATCGGGTGTTTCCCTAATTCTGTTGCGGTTCCGGCGATCCGTCAGCCGTTTTGCGCGATTTGTCGAGGGCGATCCGCGTCAGCGGCGGTCGTCTTTCACCTTCGCCATCGCCAGCACGTCGAGACGTTTGTCGAGCTCCTCCTCGGAGAGCTTGTCGCCGATCAGGCCGCGGTCGATGACCGCCTGCCGGATCGTCTTGCGCTCCTTGAGCGCCTCCTTGGCGACCTTGGCGGCCTCCTCATAGCCGATCGCCGAGTTCAGCGGCGTGACGATCGAGGGGGAGGACTCGGCAAGCTCGCGCAGCCGCTCGTCGTTGGCCACCAGCCCGTCGATGCACTTGGCGGCGAACAGCTTCGAGACGTTGGACAGCAGTGTGAACGACTCGAGCACGTTGCGCGCCATCATGGGGATGTAGACGTTGAGCTCGAAAGCGCCCGACAGGCCACCCACGGTCACGGCGGCGTCGTTGCCGATCACCTGGGCGGCGACCTGCGTGACGGCCTCGGGGATGACGGGGTTGACCTTCCCGGGCATGATCGAGCTGCCGGGCTGCAGGTCGGGCAGCTGCAGTTCACCCAGGCCGGTCAGCGGCCCCGAACCCATCCAGCGGATGTCGTTGGCGATCTTGGTCAGCGACACCGCGATCGTCTTCAGCGCGCCGGAGGCTTCCACCAAACCGTCGCGCGCCGCCTGGGCCTCGAAAGAGTCCACTGCGGTACGTAGTTCGGCGATGCCGGTCTGCTCTTTGAGCACATCCACGACCTTCTCGCCGAAGCCGTCGGGCGCGTTGAGCCCGGTGCCCACCGCGGTGCCGCCGATGGCCAGCTCGCCGAGCCGGGGGAGACACCCGCGCACCCTTTCTATGCCGGCCTGGATCTGGCGGGCGTACCCGCCGAACTCCTGGCCGAGCGTCACCGGCACCGCATCCATCAGGTGGGTGCGCCCGGACTTCACCGCGGTGTGCCACTGCCCGGCCTTGGCGGTCAACGACTCGTGCAGCGTCTCCAGCGCCGGAATCAGGTGACGCACAGCGGCTTCGGTGGCTGCGATGTGCGTCGCCGTCGGAAAGGTGTCGTTGGAGCTCTGCGACATGTTCACGTGGTCGTTGGGGTGCACGGTGACCCCGTTCGCCGCGCAGATCGAGGCGATGACCTCGTTGGTGTTCATGTTCGAACTGGTGCCCGAGCCGGTCTGGAACACGTCGATCGGGAACTGGTCGTCATGCTGGCCGTCGGCGATCTCGGCGGCGGCGGCGATGATCGCGTCGGCCTTGTCCGCGTCGAGCAGACCGAGGTCCTTGTTCACCTGCGCGCACGCCCCTTTGAGCAGCCCCAGGGCGCGGATCTGCGTGCGCTCCAAGGGCCGGAACGAGATCGGGAAGTTCTCCACCGCCCGCTGGGTCTGCGCGCGCCACAACGCGTTCTTGGGCACCCGCACCTCGCCCATCGTGTCGTGCTCGATCCGGTACTCGACGTCCTTGTCGGTCATGTGCTCCCTGTTCGTCTCGGTGGGGTCGGGGACCGGGTCGGTCCCAGGGTCCAGAGTTGGCGGGTCTAGGGCAGGGGGTAGGCGGCGGACATGTCGCCGGTGAAGTTGACTGCAGAATATTCGTTGAGCTTCGAGAGGCGGTGGTAGGCCTCGACCATCCGGACCGTGCCCGACTTCGATCGCATCACGATCGACTGCGTCGTACAACCGCCGCCGAAGAAACGCACCCCCTTGAGCAGGTCGCCGTCGGTGACGCCGGTGGCGCAGAAGAACACGTTCTCGCCGGCCACCAGGTCCGTCGTGGTCAGCACCCGGCTCAGATCGTGGCCGCGATCGATCGCCTGCTGGCGCTCCTCGTCGTCCTTGGGTGCCAGGGTTGCCTGGATCTCGCCGCCCATGCAGCGGATCGCCGCAGCGGTGATGATGCCCTCGGGGGTGCCGCCGACGCCGGCGAGCATGTCGGTTCCCGAATCCGGCCGGCACGCCGCGATCGCCCCGGCGACGTCGCCGTCGGAGATCAGCCGGATGCGGGCGCCGGCGGCACGCACGTCGGCGATGAGCTGCTCGTGACGGGGGCGATCCAGGATGCACACGGTGATGTCGGAGACCGAGGCCTTGCGCACCTTGGCGATGCGCTGGATGTTGGCCGCGATCGGCGAGGTGATGTCGATGAAGTCGGCGACGTCGGGTCCGGCGGCAATCTTGTTCATGTAGAACACCGCCGACGGGTCGAACATGGCGCCGCGCTCGGCCACCGCGAGCACCGAGATCGCGTTGGGCATGCCCTTGCTCATCAGCGTGGTGCCGTCGATCGGGTCGACGGCGAAGTCGCACTCGGGGCCGTCCCCGTTGCCGACTTCTTCCCCGTTGTAGAGCATCGGGGCGTTGTCCTTCTCACCCTCGCCGATCACCACGACGCCGCGCATCGACACCGAGTTCACCAGCTCCCGCATGGCGTCGACCGCGGCCCCGTCGCCGCCTTCCTTGTCGCCGCGGCCGACCCATCGGCCGGCGGCCATGGCTCCGGCCTCGGTGACCCGCACGAGTTCGAGAGCGAGGTTGCGGTCCGGGGCCTCCCGGCGCGAGGGCGTTGTCATGGCCAGATTGTCCCATTAGCGGCTTCGGGTCAGGGAGCTGGGATACTGGGGGACATGACGACGCCGCCCGAACCGGGACCGCAGGTCGGCGGGGAGCCCGGCGGACAGACCGAACCCGCAGGTTCCGCCGGTGCCGAAGCCGGATATGCCCTTCCGGGGCCGCGCCCGCAGAAGCCCCGGTTGCTGCAGGACGGCCGGGACATGTTCTGGTCGATGGCGCCGCTGGTGCTGGCCTGCGTGGTGCTCGCGGGTCTGCTCGGCATGTGCTCGTTCGCCCCGTCCGGCCCCGGTGCGGGTCCGGCTCCCGACTATGACGCCCGTGCTGCACTGCAGGCCGACGCCAGTGCGCTCGACGTCCCCATCCGGCTGCCGGAGCTGCCCGAGGGCTGGCAGGCCAACTCGGGCAGTCGAGAGGGCATCGAGGCGGGCCGCACCGACCCGGCGACCGGCCAGCAGGTCCGCGCGGTCGCCTCCAGGGTGGGTTATCTCGCTCCCAGCGGCATGTACCTCAGCCTGACCCAGAGCAACGCCGACGAGGACGCCCTGGTGGCCACGTTCGGTTCCGAGCTGGTGCCCACCGGGGTGCAGGACGTCGACGGCGTCACCTGGGTGGTCTACCAGGGTGGGGAGCGCGAAGGTGGCCGACCGGCCGAGCCGGTGTGGACCGCGCGGGTACCCGGGCCGACCGGGCCGGCGCAGCTTGCGGTGACCGGCGCCGGCAGCGCCGAGGAATTCCGGACCCTTGCCGCGGCGACGCAATCCCAGCCACCATTGACCGCGACGTAGTGACCAGCCGGCGGATGGAGATGCCATGACAGCCCCTGAATCGGATCTGAGCGGCTGGACGGCGGCCCCGTTCACGGCCAACGGGCTCACCTACGACGTGTACCGCAAGGGCGAGGGACCCGGTGTGGTGTTGATCCCGGAGATGCCGGGCCTGCATCCCGGGGTGCTGGCGCTGGGGAATCATCTGGTGGACAACGGCTTCACCGTCGCGGCGCCGTCCCTGTTCGGCAGTCCCGGAGCGCCGGCGCTGTCGCCGAAGGCGGTGCCCACGCTGCTGAAGGGGTGCGTGGCCAAGGAGTTCGCCGCGTTCGCCACCAACGCCGACCGGCCGATCGCGCACTACCTGCGCGCGCTGGCCCGCGACCTGAACGACCGGACCCCCGGCAAGGGCGTCGGCGTGATCGGGCAGTGCTTCACCGGTGGTTTCGCGCTGGCCGCCGCCGTCGACGACAGCGTGCTCGCCCCGGTGATGAGCCAACCGTCGCTGCCGCTGCCTCTGACCCCGAAACAGCGCCGTGATCCGGGGGTGTCCGACGCCGAACTGAAAGTCGTCGAGCAGCGCGCCGCGTCCGAGGGGCTGTGCGTAATGGGTCTGCGGTTCAGCGAAGACGCGATGTCCCCGCGCGACCGGTTCACCACGCTGAAGAACCGGCTCGGTGACGCGTTCGAGGTCATCGAGATCGATTCCGGAAAGGGCAACCCGGACGGCATCGGGCGGATGGCCCACTCCGTGCTGACCGACCAGGTCCGTGAGGTCGACGGCCACCCGGCCTATGAGGCGCGCAAACGCGTCGTGGAGTTCCTCACCTCTCGGTTGACCTAGCGGCCTGAGGATCGGGTTCGGGCGGGGGCTCGGACTCGCGTTCGGGCTGGGGTTCGCCAGGGGTGCGCGGCTTTCCGGGCAGCATCCGGCGCCACCACGGCACCGAGCGGGCCTCGTCGTCCTCGCCGGCGTCGGCCTGGGTGCCGGTGATCGACTCGGCGGGCGCCCCGCGGTAGACCACCAGGTACACGCTGACCGTGGTGACGATGACGATCATCAGCACCGGGCCCAGCACGATGCCCCAGAACCCGAACATGGACAGCCCGGCGAACACCGCCAGCAGCATCAGCGCCGGATGCAGGTGGGCGCTCTTGGGCACCAGCAGCGGGCGCAGCACGTTGTCGATGTTGGTGGTGACGACGAGATGGAACACCACCACGAAGACGCCACCGAACACGTTGCCGAACAACGCCATCCCGATGCCCAGCGGGATGGCGAGGATTCCGCTGCCGAGCGGGATGAATGCCAGCGCGGTCAAGAAGATGACGAACATGAAGAACGCGTCGTGGATGCCGCCGAGGTAGATCGACACTGCGCCGGCCACACCCTGGCAGACCGCGATGATGAACTGCCCCTTGACCGACGCCGAGACCATCGCCCCGATCTTGGCGAGGTAGATGTCGGAGATGTTGTCACCCAACGGGTTGAGGTCGCGGAACAGATCGAGGACGCGGTCGCCCTTGGTCAGCAGCGCCACGAACACGTACAGGAAGATGACTGCCGACGTCACCAGCGACGCGATGCTGCCGACGGACTCCTGCAGGAAACTCAGCGCGTACTCGCCGCCGTTCTGCCCCAGCGTGGCCATCGCGTCGCGCACCGAGTCCTGGGTCAGCGTGACGTCCAGGAAGGGGATGCGGGCCAGCACCTCGTTGGCCGAGTCGAGCAGCCGCTGAGCGAGTGCGGTGAAATCCGTTTCGGAAACCCAGCGGCTGACCGAGTCGACCATCTGGCTGATCTGCATGAAGGCGAGGATGCCGACACCGGTCAGCGGGATCGCGACGATCAGGATCGCCGTCAGCAGCGTCACCGTCGCCGAGAGACCGACGTTCATCCTCGACCGCAGCCGGCTGTACAGCGGGTTGAACAGATACGCCAGCACGGCCGCGATGGCGATCAGCAGGACGTAGGACCGCAGGAAGTAGGCCCCGAAGCCGAGCGCGATGACCGTCATCACCACCAGCGCACGCTTCTGGGTAAGCGTCAATTCGTCGCGCATGCGCCCTCCCGTCGGCCGCCGAGCGCAACCTTAACCCGAGCGGGGGTGCCCGGACGCCTCTCCGAGAGTCTGGCGGGACCGCTGCCCGGCGACAAACCGCATGGCCAGACGGTTCATCAGCGTCGGCGTCAGCCGTGCGAACAGCCATTGCGCGTGCGCGACAGCCGGTTTGACGAGGATCGCCTTGTTGCGCTCGATCGCTCGCAAGGTGTCGCGGGCCAGGCGGTCGGCGTCGTAGGCCCTGCCGCCCTGGTTCTGCAGGAAGTAGTCGCGACCGACGAAACCGCCGACGGCGCCTTTGTCGAGGATCGGCGTCTCCACGGCGGCGGGGCAGACGACCGTGACGCCGACCCCGCGGGGAACCGCTTCCGTCCGCAGCGCCAGCGACAACCCGACGACCGCGTGTTTGGTCGCCACATAACTGGTGATCTGGCCGGCGGCACTCAGGCCGGCCATCGAGGCGGTGTTGACGATGTGGCCGTGGCCCTGGCGCAGCATCTGCGGGTAGGCCGCCGCGACCCCGTGGACGACACCGCGCAGGTTGACATCGATGATGGCGTTCCACTGGTCGAGGGTGAGCCGTTCGGTGTCACCGCCCCAGACGATCCCGGCGTTGTTGAACATCAGGTCCAACCGACCCACGCGGGCCACCACGTCGTCGACGGCGGCTTGCACCGCGGCCGCATCGGTGACGTCCAGCCGGGCCGCCCGGGCACGCGCACTCAACCCGGCGGCGGTGGCCTCGGCGGCGTGTTCGTCGATGTCGGTGCACACCACGTGCGCGCCGGCGCCGTCGAGTGCGCGGCACAGCGCGGCGCCGATACCGGATCCGGCGCCGGTGACCAAAGCATGCTTGCCGGCGACGCTCACGCCTGTTCCATCAGCTTCATGACGTGGCCCATCACGTCGGGGTAGCGCTTGAGATGGGCGCCGCCGTTGATGTCGAGTACCTCGCCGGTCAGCCACGACGATCCAGGTGCACACAGATAGAGCACCGCCTCGGCGATGTCCTCGGGTGTGCCCGCCCGTCCGAGCGCGGTGTTGCCGACGTAGTCCTCGACCACGCCCGGGACCGAGGCGGCAGCCGCGGTGAGCGGAGTGTGCACGAAGCCCGGCGCCACGGCGTTGACCCGGATGCCGCGCGGTCCCATCTCGAGGGCCGCGACCTGGGTCAGCATCGACAGACCGGCCTTCGCGGCGCAATAGGCGCTCATCCCGGCGGCCGGCTGCCTGCCGTTGAGCGAGCTGATGTGGATCAGCGAGCCACCTTCACGCAGATGCCGGCCGGCGTGTTTGGACACGATGAACGCACCGTTGAGACAGACGTCGATGACGGCCCGGAACTCCTCGGCGGGCATGTCGGTGATGAGGCCGACGTTGCTGAAACCCGCGCAGTTGACGGCGATGTCGAGGGTGCGTTGCTCATCGGACAGCCCCTCGAACAGGCTCTGCACCGAGGCCTCGTCGGTGACGTCGACCGCTGCGGCGGAGTGTGGGGCGCCGAGCTCGGCGGCACGCTCACGCGCGGCGTCGCCGTTCACGTCGGCGATCACCACGCGGCACCCGTGCTCCGCCAGCGCGCGGGCGCTCGCCCATCCGATGCCGGAAGCCCCGCCGACGATCACCGCCAGCCGCTCGCCACTGTTGCTCATCCGGTCGGCCTTTCGACAGTGAAATAGAACGTGTTCCAACTTCACATCCGGGCGGGCAATGCGCAAGAGGGGTGACCGATTCCGACGCGGGCAGACCGGCACTGGCACACTCGGGGGCGTGACAGAACTGAACAGATCGGAGTCGATCACGGTGGCGGTGCCGCCGGACGAGCTCTACGCACTGGTGTCCGACGTGACGAGGATGGGTGAGTTCAGCCCCGTCTGTCGCGCCTGCTGGTGGGACGAGGGCGCCGGCCCTCAGGTGGGCGCCTGGTTCACCGGCCGTAACGAGGACGCAGGTCGCACCTGGGAGACGCGCAGCCAGGTGGTCGCCGCCGAGCCCGGCCGCAAGTTCGCCTGGGAGGTCAACGACGGCTGGGTGTATTGGGGCTTCACCCTCGAGCCGGCAGGCGAGGGCACCGAGTTGACCCAGTGGTGGGAGTTTCTGCCCAAGGGCGTCGACGGGTTCCGCCAAGCGTTCGGCGACACCGCCGAGGCCGAGATCGCCAAGCGCAGCGACGCCGCGCGCCAGGGGATGCCGGTGACGCTCGCTGCGATCAAGAAGACCGCGGAACGCGGCTGACGCGGCCTGGTTGCTGCGGGTACCGGCATCGGCGGGAGGAACATCTCACCGCACGCGCTCAGCTCGTCGCGCTGCGTTTGACACAGCGAAAGCCGAGGTGGCTCATCCCGGTGTCGACCTGCTGCGGGCGGCGGGCCGCCGGCCGGTACCGCATGCAGTAGCTGTCCGCGCACAGGAATGAGCCGCCTTTGAGGACGCGGCGGGCGACCTGCACCGGCTGGTCGGGGTCATAGGTGTCCTCGGCGCAGCAGGGCTGCTCGTCTCGGGCCGGGCCGTACCAGTCGGTGGTCCATTCCCACACGTTGCCGGCCATGTCGAACAGGCCGTACCCGTTGGGCGGGAAGCTGCCTACGGCTGCCGTCTGGCCGTACCCGGTGTCGGGAAGGTAGGGGAACTCGCCGTGCCAGTAGTTGGCCAGTCGCTGACCGGGCTTCTCCGGCTCGTCGCCCCAGGTGTAGGTCGCATGCGGCAGGCCGCCCCGGGCCGCGACCTCCCATTCTGACTCGGTGGGCAATGCCAGCCCGGCCCAGTCGGCATAAGCCTGCGCATCGTCGAACGCGACGTGCACGACGGGGTGGTCGTCGCGGTTACGTAGTCCGGACCGCGGACCGCGGGGGTGGTTCCAGCACGCCCCCGGTGTCCAGGTCCACCACTGGCTGAGGTGCTTCAAATCGACCGGTTCTGCCGTGCGATGGAACACCATGGAGCCAGGGTGCAGGTTCTCCGGCGGCGCACCCGGATAGTCGGCAGGATTCAGCGGTCGCTCGGCCACGGTGAGATAGCCCGTGGCCGTGACGAATTCGGCGAACTGCGCGTTGGTCACCTCGTGTGCCATGATCGCGAAGGAGTCGACGGTGACCTCGCGCGCCGGCGCCTCCTCCGGGTAGTGGTGGTCGGATCCGAGAATTGTTGTCTGGGTGGGAACCCAGACCAGCTCGTCAGACACGTTGAGACCGCGCTGGTGGCGGGAAAGTGCGAGTAGATGCCACCGTGGACGCAGTCTCAACGAAATCTGGCATCGACGTCACCTGGCTAGCGCCCGTCGAATACGGTCGTCCAGTCGTTGCGCATGCTCGCGACGGTCCAGCCGTTCGCTTCGGCGAGTTGCAGCGATTTCTCAGCCCCGGCAACGTAATCGAACTCGCGCTCGCCGTCGTCGTGACGCACCAGCAGCGCCAGCGAGGGATTCGGTGCGGCGGTGGCGTACTCCATCATCGCGATGTCACCGTTGGAGTTGCCCGCCGCGAAGATCGGCCGCCGTCCCACCCGGCCCCAGATGCGCACCGCCTTGACGGGTCCGTCGTTGAGGAACTCCGGGGTCGAGGTGGTCTTGAGGTTGCCGTCGACGAAATCGAGCCCGACCGAACTTCCGATCACCCGCTCGGGCGGGACGCCGTACATCTGCGTGGTGATCGGACGCATGAAGTCGCGGCCGCCGCCGGAGGCGATGTAATTGGTGAACCCGTGGGCCTCGAGATACTGCAGCAACTCGACCATCGGCCGGTAACCGCATGCGGTGTAGGGGACCCCGAGCGTCGGGTGTGTCGCATCGGCGAAGAACGCGTTGACCCGTTCGGCGTGCTCCTCGACGGTGAGGCCGGCGTAGGCCGACAACACCGCGCCGGCAAGCACTTTCAACGCTGAGTCATCACCGTTGTAATGCTGGGTGACCGCGTCGCCGAACCACGCGAGATCGCCCGCGGCGGCTGCGCGGTAGGCCGGGTTGTCGGTCAGGGTCGGGTCCGCCGCGACCTGTTCGGCCAGCCGGCGGACCAGGAAGTCCAGCTGGATGTAGGCCGGCTTCTCACACCACAGCGTGCCGTCGTTGTCGAACACCGCGACGCGCTCCTGCGGTGCGACGTCGCGCACGGCACGACCGACGAAGTCGACGATCGCCGCCTTCGCCGCACCGTCGTGCCAGGACTCGAGTCCCGCCACACAATCTCCCGCCGCTTCGCTCGCCCGGATGTCTGTCTCCTGTCGCTTCGCTCGCCCGGATGTCAGCCGCCGATGGTCTCGAGGTAGTTGTTGAGTTTGTCGACGGCGTTGGTGATGGTGAACGACGCCGGTTCCTTACGCGGCGGAAACTCCTTGAAGGTCTCCAGGAACTCCAGAACGAGGGCATTGGCCATGAACGCGATGTAGTCGTGGTCGAGGAACCAGTCCCAGTAGGTGTTCGACGTGACATCGGCATGCTCGAACGGGTCGGTGCGCAGGTTGAAGATCTTGGGCGCGCGCAGCTCAGTGAACGGCTCGAACCAGATCTGCAGCGTGCCCTGGCAACGCTGCTCCATGAACACGACCTTCCAATTGTCCAGCCGGATGCCGAGCACGTCGCAGTCGTCGGAGAAGTAGATCAGGCCGCGGCGCGGGCTCTTGTCCACCTCGCCGGTCAGGTACGGCAACAGGTCGTACCCGTCGATGTGCACGTGGTAGGTCTTGTCGTCGATCGTGTGCCCCTGCTTGAGTTTCTCCACGATCGAGGACTCGCCGGCGGCGGTTAGGAAGGTCGGCAGCCAGTCGTGGTGCTGGATGATCTCGTTGGACACCACCCCGGCTTCGATCTTCCCCGGCCAGCGCACCATCTCGGGCACCCGGAAGGCGCCCTCCCACCCGGTGTTCTTCTCACTGCGGAACGGTGTGGTCGCGCCGTCCGGCCAGGTGTTGGCGTGCGGGCCGTTGTCGGTGGAGTACACGACGATGGTGTCCTCGGCGATGCCGAGCTCGTCGAGGCAGTCGAGCAGCAGGCCGACATGCTTGTCGTGGTCGACCATCGTGTCGTGGTACGGCGACTGCCACCGGCCGGCCTGGCCGAGACTTTCCGGCTTGGTGTGGGTCCGGAAGTGCATGTGGGTCATGTTCATCCAGACGAAGAACGGGGTGTCGGCCGCGGTCTGGCGCTTGATGAAGTCGATCGCCGCACCGGTGGTCTCGTCGTCGACCGTTTCCATCCGCTTCTTGGTCAGTGGCCCAGTATCCTCGATGCGCTGTTTGCCCAGCGGGCCGAACCGCTCGTCGACTTCGTCGGAGGCCTCGTCGGTGGCCCACGACTTGATGACGCCCCGCGGCAGCATCGCCTTGCGCAGCCGCGGAGCCTCCTCCTCGGTGGGGTAATCCGGGTGCTCAGGTTCCTCCTCGGCGTTGAGGTGGTACAGGTTGCCGAAGAACTCGTCGAAACCGTGCGCAGTCGGCAGATACTTGTTGAGGTCGCCGAGGTGGTTCTTGCCGAACTGTCCGGTGGCGTACCCCAGCGGCTTGAGCAGCGTCGCGATCGTCGGGTCCTCGGGTGACATGCCCACGTCGACGCCCGGCATACCGACCTTGGACAGGCCGGTGCGGTACACGCTCTGGCCGGTGATGAACGACGAGCGGCCCGCCGTGCAGCTCTGTTCGCCGTACGAGTCGGTGAAGCGCATGCCTTCGGCGGCGATGCGGTCGATGTTGGGGGTGCGATAGCCCATCAGTCCGTCGCTGTAGCAACTGAGGTTGGTGATCCCGATGTCGTCACCCCAGATCACCAGGATGTTGGGTTTCCCGTTCGGCATGAGTGTGCCTCGCTTCCAGCCTCGTCGTCTGAAGTCGTGATCGCCTGAAAGCCTAGCCATCGGCCCTCGGTGCGGCAGCGGATCGACGCGCACAGTCGACTGTGGTTTTCCGTGCTGTTCGTGCCTGCACTTCCGGTAGAGAATCAGCTATTACGCTGCGCATTGCTGACGTGAGCCGGGCCGCCTGCCCCGGGAGCTGTTCAACCGTACGGTTTTTGACCAGTCCCCGACGAACGTCATCGATTGTTCATGCAAGCCACACCGCACGCGCAGACGCTGTGGAAGGCTTGCGCCCACACGGGTACGCGAGACGGGGTGTCGACGTGAACGAGGACTTTGCCGGAAAGATCGAGTTGGATGTCCGCGACTCGGTGGCCGACTGGTCCCCGTACGTGTTGAAACGAGCGCCCGACGGCGCGCCCAACATTCTCGTGGTGCTCTACGACGACACCGGGCTGGCGGCCTGGTCGCCGTACGGCGGTCGCATCGAGATGCCGGTGATGCAACGGCTGGCCGACAACGGTCTGACGTACTCGCAGTGGCACACCACCGCACTGTGCTCGCCGACCAGGTCCTGCTTCCTGACCGGTCGCAATCACCACGTCAACCGCTCCTCGGCGATCACCGAAGCTTCCAACGGCTTCCCCGGCGCGGCTGCCCGGCTGCCCGCCGAGTGCGCCACCATCGGACAGGTGCTGCAGGACAACGGCTACAGCACCTTCTGGGTCGGCAAGAATCACAACGTGCCCGAAGAGGATGTGGCCAGCGGTGGCAGCCGCTCGGAGTGGCCGCTGCAGAAGGGCTTCGACCGGTTCTATGGTTTTCTTGGCGGCGAGACGAACCAGTGGTATCCGGACCTGGTGGAGGACAACCGGTTCATCGAGCAGCCTTACGGCCCCGAGGATGGCTACCACCTGTCGAAGGACATGGCGGACCAGGCGCTGAGGATGCTGCGTGACCAGCAGGCCACCAACCCGTCCAAACCCTGGTACATGTGGTTCTGCCCGGGCGCCAACCATGCGCCCCACCATTCCCCGGCCGAGTACGCCGACAAGTACAAGGGCATGTTCGACGACGGATACGAGGCCTATCGCGAGTGGGTGCTCGCCCGCATGATCGATAAGGGCATCCTGCCGGAGGGCACGCAGATGACTCCGCTGAACCCTATGCCCGACGACATCGCCGTGGACGCCGACCAGGTCCGGCCGTGGGATTCGCTCAACGACGACGAGAAAAGGCTCTTCGCGCGGATGGCAGAGGTGTTCGCGGGCTTCTCCGAATACACCGACGCGCAGGTGGGTCGGGTCGTCGACTACCTCGAGCGGACCGGCCAACTGGACAACACGCTGATCTTCTACTGCGCCGACAACGGGGCCTCGGGCGAGGGCTCACCGAACGGGTCGGTCAACGAGAACAAGTTCTTCAACGGCTATCCCGACGAGCTGGCCGAGAACATGAAGTATCTGGAAACCCTCGGCGGCCCGGACACCTACAACCACTATCCGACCGGGTGGGCAGTCGCCTTCTCGACACCGTTCCAGATGTTCAAGCGCTACTCGCAGTTCTCCGGGGGCACCTGCGACCCGATGGTGATCCACTGGCCGGCCGGCATCAAGGCCAAGGGCGAGGTGCGGCACCAGTACCACCACGCCACCGACGTGGTCGCCACCATCCTCGACGCCGTCGGTCTGGAGATGCCGACCACCTACCGTGGGGTCGACCAGTACCCGCTGAACGGGGTGTCGATGCGGTACAGCTTCGACGACGCCGACGCACCGACCACCAAGAAGCGCCAGTACTACACGATGCTGGGGACCCGAGGGATCTGGGAGAACGGCTGGAAGGCCTCGGCGATCCACGCCCCGCTGAGCGGGGCGGGCCACTTCGACGAGGACCGTTGGGAGCTCTACCACGTCGACGAAGACCGTTCGGAATCGAAGAACCTCGCCGACGAACACCCCGACAAGCTGCAGGAGCTGATCACGACCTGGTTCGCCGAAGCCGACGCCAACTTCGTGCTGCCCCTCGACGACCGCTCGGCCACCGAACTGCTCACCACCGAACGGCCCCAGTCCGAGCCGACCCGCAACCGCTACGTCTACTACCCGGGCACTGCGCCGGTGCCCGAGGGCGTCGCGGTCAACATCCGCGGCCGGTCGTACAAGATCATCGCCGACATTGACATCACTGACATCACTGACGGTGCGGAAGGCGTGATCTTCGCGCACGGTTCACGTTTCGGCGGCCACGCGTTGTTCATCAAAGATCGCAAACTGCATTATGTGTACAACTTCCTGGGCATCAAGCCCGAGCAGGAGTTCGTCTCCGAGGAGCTCCCTCCCGGCAAGCACGCCCTCGGAATGGAGTTCATTCGGGAAAGTGCCGGTGAGTACGGCGAATCGCACGGCACCACAACGTTGTACGTCGACGACAAGGTCGCGGCCAAGGGGCCGATGCGTGCGCAGGTCGGGAAGTTCACCCTCTCCGGTGACGGGTTGTGCGTCGGTTACGACAGCGGTGACAACGTCTCCAGCCATTACCAGTCGCCCGGAACCTTCACCGGGGGAACGATTCTGGGAGTGGGTATCGACGTCAGCGATGAGGCGTACCTCGACCTCGAAAAGGAAGCAGCCGCAGCGTTCGCCCGGGACTGATGGTGCCCCCAGCGGGCACGTCACCGACCTGTGGAGCCGAAGGGAGCACAAGATGTCCGATTCAACCCACGCACACCCGCATCTCGCCCGCGAGCACCTGCCGATACCCGACCCCAAGCATGTCGGGCTGACCACCTATGACGCCAAGGACCCCAACACCACGTACCCGCCGATCACCGAGCTGCGCCCGCCGAAGGGTGCGCCCAACGTGTTGATCGTGCTGATCGACGACGTCGGATTCGGTGCGTCGTCGGCGTTCGGCGGCCCCTGCGACACCCCGGTGGCCGAGAGGCTGGCCGCCAATGGTGTGAAGCTGAACCGGTTCCACACCACCGCGCTGTGCTCGCCGACCCGGCAGGCGATGCTGACCGGCCGCAACCACCACTCGGTGGGCATGGGCGCGATCACCGAGATGGCCACCTCGGCGCCGGGCAACAACAGCATCCGGCCCAAGGACACGGCACCGGTGGCCGAGACGCTGAAGCTCAACGGCTACTCCACCGCCCAGTTCGGCAAGTGTCACGAAGTGCCCGGCTGGGAGGTCACTCCCGTCGGCCCCTTCCACCAGTGGCCGACCGGCTCTGGCTTCGAGTACTTCTACGGCTTCGTCGGCGGCGAGGCCAACCAGTACTACCCGGGTCTCTACGAGGGCACCACCGCTGTCGAACCGCCGCGCACACCGGAGCAGGGTTACACCCTCACCGATGACCTTGCCGACCACGCGATCACCTGGGTGCGCCAGCAGAAGGCGCTGATGCCGGACAAGCCGTTCTTCATGTACTTCGCACCGGGCGCCACGCACGCCCCGCACCACGTGCCCAAGCAGTGGTCGGACAAGTACCGCGGCAGGTTCGACGACGGGTGGGATGCGCTGCGCGAGCGAATTCTCGCTCGGCAGAAAGAACTCGGCGTGGTGCCGCCGGATGCGGAGCTGACCGCCCGGCACGACGAGATCCCGGCGTGGGAGCACATGCCCGACGATCTCAAACCGGTGCTGGCGAAGCAGATGGAGATCTACGCCGGATTCCTGGAGCAGACCGACCACGCGGTGGGACGGGTCGTCGACGCCATCTCCGATCTCGGCGTGCTCGACGACACGTTGATCTACTACATCATCGGCGACAACGGTGCCTCCGCGGAGGGCACCGTCAATGGTTGCTACAACGAGATGACCACGCTCAACGGCCTTCCCGGCATCGAGACCACCGAGTTCCTGTTGTCCAAGATCGACGCATTCGGCACTCCGGAGGCGTACAACCACTACGCGGTCGGGTGGGCGCACGCGCTGTGCGCGCCCTATCAGTGGACCAAGCAGGTCGCTTCGCACTGGGGCGGCACCCGCAACGGCACGATCGTCTCGTGGCCGAACGGGTTGCCCGACAAGGGCGCCACGCGCGACCAGTTCCACCACGTCATCGACATCGTGCCCACGATCCTGGAGGCCGCCGGCCTGCCCGCGCCCCACTCGGTCAACGGCACCACGCAGGCGCCCCTGGAAGGTGTCAGCATGATGGCAACCCTGCGCGATGCCGCGGCCCCCGAAACGCACCAGGTGCAGTACTTCGAGATGATGGGCAATCGGGGCATCTACTTCCAGGGCTGGACGGCCGTCACCAAGCATCGGACCCCGTGGAAGGCCGATGTTCCACCCCCGTTCGACGATGACGTCTGGGAGCTCTACGAGCCCGGGGACTGGACCCAGGCCCACGATGTAGCCTCCGAGAACCCGGCGAAACTCGCGGAACTGCAGCGGCTCTGGCTGATCGAAGCGACCAAGTACAACGTCGTCCCGCTCGACGACCGCGGCTTCGAACGCATCAACCCGGATATCGCCGGACGCCCCCAGCTCATCCGTGGAAAAAGCCAGCTGCTGTTCGACGGCATGCGGGTCAGCGAGTGGTGCGTGCTGAACTTGAAGAACCAGTCACACTCGGTGACGGCGAACCTCGACGTACCCGAGGCCGGCGCCGCCGGGGTCATCGTCACCCAAGGCGGCAGCGTCGGCGGGTGGACGCTGTATGCGCACGAGAACACACTGAAGTATTGCTACAACTACTTCGGGATCGACTACTTCGTCACTGCAGCAATCGAAGAGATTCCGGCGGGAAAACACCAGGTGCGCATGGAGTTCGGCTACGACGGTGACGGCTTGGGCAAGGGTGGTGACGTGACCCTGTATTACGACGGCCGCGAGGTGGGCCGAGGGCGGGTGGAGCGGACCCAGCCGATGGCGTTCTCCGCCGACGAGGCCTGCGACGTCGGGTGCGACACCGGTTCACCGGCCTCTCCGGACTACGGACCCACCGGCAACCGGTTCACCGGCACCATCGAATGGGTACAGATCGACCTCGGTGGCGACGGCCAGAACCATCTCATCAAGCCGGAAGACCGGTTCAACATCGCGATGGCCAAGCAGTAGATCAGCCCTTCGGCGGTGTCGGCGCGGCGGCGTGCACGACGGGTTCGCCCGTCTCGGCCTTCATCCGCTCGAACAGCTCGACGTAATAGGGCAGGCAGTGTTCGAGCGCCTGCTCGGTGGTGTACAGCGGTTGGTAACCCAGGTCACGCTGCGCCTTCGCGATCGAGAAGTAGTTGTCCAGGTAGATCCGCTCCACCGCAAGCGGTTCCAGCAGCGGCTTGGGCAGGCCGATCTTGAAGTGCAGGAACTGCCATACCCGCATGGCCATCCACACCAGCCGGCCGGGAACCCGGAATGTGGGCAGCCGCTCGCCGCACGCCTCGACCACCGGCCGGGAGAACTCGAACATGTTGATCGGCTCGCCGTCGTTGATGAAGTAGGCCTGCCCGGGCGCGGTGCCGCCGGGCACCAGATGCTGCGCAGCGAGGATGAATCCGTGAACGAGGTTGTGCACGTAGGAGTTGTCGAGCTTGACCTCCTTGCTGCCGACCAGGACCTTGACGTGGCCGGCGAGAACGCTTTCGAACACCTTGCGGAACATGGTCTGATCGCCGCGGCCCCAGATGCCGCTGGGCCGGATCGAACAGGTCAGCATGCCCTGCTCCCCGTTCTGGCCCAGCACGAACTTCTCGGCCACCACCTTCGTCTCGGTGTACAGGTCGGCGAATCGGTCGGTGTAGGGCAGGGTTTCGTCACCGCCGGAGATCTCCTGGCCACCCATGACCACGCTGTTGGAGGCGGTGTAGACGAAGCGCTGCACACCGGCTTTCTGGGCGGCGCGCACGAGGTTCTCGGTGCCGGTGACATTGACCGCGAAGCTGCGTTTGCGTGCCTCCCCGGAGGGGGAGCCGCCGCCCATCAGATCGATGATCGCGGCGGTGTGGAATACCGTGTCGATGCCGTCGACCGCGGCGGCGACGTCGTCAGTGTCGGTGATGTCGCCCTCGAGCACCTCGAGGCGAGGATGCTCGGGCAACCGGGACGCGACCCGGTCGAAGGCGCGGACCTCCAGTCCCCGCTCCAGCAGCTCGGTGACCAGGTTGGCACCGACGAAACCCGAACCGCCGGTGACCAGAACCCGGCCCAGATCAGTCTGCAGCGTCGCATCAGCCATGCCGGGCAGCCTAACTGAAACGTGTTCCAATTTGCCAGACCGAGGCAGCTGGGTGCTTCCGCTGTCAACCTTCGTCGTCGTCTTTGGCGGCCAGTGCCTGCTCGACCCGTTTGCGCGCTCCGGCCAGGTGCTCTTCGCAGCATTTGGCCAGCTCTTCGCCTCTTTCCCAAAGCGCCAGAGAAGCGTCGAGGTCGAGCCCGCCATGCTCGAGGCGCTGCACGACGTCGATCAGCTCATCGCGGGCTTCTTCGTATCCGAGTTCACTAATGGGCTTCATCGGCGCCTCCCTGCTCGTCGTCGACTGCGCCTTTACTGAGCGCCGTGAGCGCCCCGTCGGCCACCCGGATGCGCAACCGGGCGCCCGCGGGGGCGTCGTTCACCGAGTGCAGCACATGCGGCGGCCCGTCGGTGGGCAGTCCCTGCACCACCGCGTAGCCGCGGGCCAGCGTGGCCGCCGGGCCGAGCGTGGCCAGCCGCGCAGCCAGATGCCCGACCCGATCCGACTCGGCTGCCAGCAGCCGGGTGATGTCGCGGCGGGCGGTGCGCCGCGCGCGGTGGATCTCCTCGCCGCGGGCGTCGATCGCCTCGAGTGGACGGGCCAGCACGGGTCTGCTGCGCAGCTGCGTCACGGCGTGCTGTTCCCGGTTGACCCAGTTGCGCAGCGCCCGTGCGCTACGTGAGCGCAGATCCTTGACCAGTGCCTGCTCGGCGCCGGTGTCCGGGACGATCCGCTTGGCCGCGTCGGTCGGCGTCGCCGCCCGGACATCGGCGACCAGATCGCACAGCGGGTTGTCCGGTTCGTGGCCGATCGCGCTGACCACCGGCGTCGTGCAGCGCGCGATCTCGCGACACAACGTCTCATCGGAGAACGGCAGCAGATCTTCGACGCTGCCGCCGCCACGGGCCAGGACGATGACGTCAACGGCAGGGTCGGCGTCGAGGCCCCGGAGCGCCTCGACGATCTGCGGCACCGCATTGGGTCCCTGCACCACCGTGTGGCGCACCGAAAAGCGCACCGCCGGCCAGCGCCCGGTGGTGACCGCCATGATGTCGTGCTCGGCCGCCGACGCGCGGCCGGTGATCAGGCCGATGGTGTCGGGCAGGAACGGCAACGAGCGCTTGAGCCGCGGATCGAACAGGCCCTCGGCATCGAGCAGCCGGCGCAGCCGTTCGATGCGCGCGAGCAGTTCACCGATCCCGACGGCCCGGATCTCGCTGACTCGCAGGGAGAACGTGCCGCGTCCGGTGTAGAAATTCGGTTTGCCGAACACGATCACCTGGGTGCCGTCGGTCATCCGCACCGGGGCGTTGACGACCAGATCCCGCGGGCAGGTCAACGACAGCGACATGTCCGCAGCCGGGTCACGCAACGTGATGAACGCCGTGTTGGAGTTCGGCCGCAGCGTCAGCTGGGCGATCTGGCCTTCGACCCACACCGCGCCGAGCTTGTCGATCCAGCCCGCGACCCGGATGGCCACGCCACGGACCGGGAACGGATTGTCTGCCGACTGCCCCTGAGGCGGCTCCGTCATCGGGCCGAGCCCGCCGGCGCGCTCACTTCGCGGAGGCGCGGGTGATCCTGTTGGCCAGCAGCGTCTGGAACGGCGCCCGAGCCTTGGTGGCCTCCTCGTAGGACAGCAGGGCCTCCAGATCGCCGATGCGCAGCGACGTCAACCGCGCCCGCAACTGCGCCAGGGTCAGCGATTCGTACTCGAGCTCAGTGACGATCTCGGGCACATCCGCAGGGGCGGGCTGCTCGGTCGTGGTCTCGCTCGGGGTCTCCGGCTCGCTGCTGAACAGCGCATACCGGCCCTCGGTCATGCGGGCGCCCTCGCGCACCGGCAGATCCACCACGTCGCCCCCGCCGGCCGAACCGCCGGGCAGATCGTCGTCGAACGTGGCCCACTCCGGTTGCTCGTCCTTGGGTGGGAAGAACGTCTCCAGCGTCTCGTCACCCTTGATCACCAGGACGGCGACATCCTGCTGCACCTTCATCACCAGCGATGCCACCTGGCTGGCCAGAGTCATCGGATACATCAAGATGGTCTGGGGGAGCTTGCGGGTTTCCTCGATGGCGGTCGCCGCCGCCCCGACGAGCAGCCGGACCCCATACGGTGCAGTTGCCATGGCCACAGCCTACGGCTGGGCGGCGACCGGGGACGATCAGTACCCTGGAACCCATGCCACCGACTGTCAACATGGGGATCCCCGGCTCCAGCCAGAGTGCGCTGGGCTCGGTCGCCGGTGGCGTCACGGGCAAGCGGGTGCTGCTGGCCGAACCTCGCGGATACTGCGCCGGTGTGGACCGGGCCGTAGAGACCGTCGAGCGGGCGCTGGAGAAGCACGGCGCGCCGGTGTACGTCCGCCACGAGATCGTGCACAACCGCCACGTCGTCGAGACCCTGGCCGCGGCCGGTGCGGTGTTCGTCGACGAGACCGACGAGGTGCCCGAGGGCGCGATCGTGGTGTTCTCGGCGCACGGCGTCGCGCCGACGGTGCACGTCAACGCCAAGGAACGCGACCTACAGGTCATCGACGCCACCTGCCCGCTGGTCACCAAGGTTCACAACGAGGCCAAGCGATTCGCCCGCGACGACTACGACATCCTGCTCATCGGCCATGAGGGCCACGAGGAAGTGGTCGGGACCGCCGGTGAAGCCCCCGACCATGTGCAGGTGGTCGACAACCCCGACGCCGTCGACGGCGTCACCGTGCGTGATCCGGACAAGGTGATCTGGCTGTCGCAGACCACGCTGTCGGTCGACGAGACGATGGAGACCGTGCGCCGGCTGCGGGAGAAGTTCCCGACGCTGCAGGATCCGCCCAGCGACGACATCTGCTACGCCACCCAGAACCGTCAGGTGGCGGTCAAGGCGATGGCCCCGGAATGTGAGCTGGTCATCGTGGTGGGCTCACGCAATTCGTCGAACTCGGTGCGGCTGGTCGAGGTGGCCCTCGGTGCCGGCGCGGACGCCTCCTACCTGGTGGATTACGCCGACGACGTCGACCCGGGCTGGTTCGACGGCGTGACCACCGTCGGCGTCACCTCGGGTGCCTCGGTGCCCGAGATCCTGGTCCGCGGTGTTCTCGAGCGTCTCGCCGAACACGGCTACGACGTCGTGCAGCCGGTGACCACCGCCAACGAGACGCTGGTGTTCGCTCTGCCCCGCGAGATCCGGCCGGCGCGCAGTAACTAGTCAGTGAGCGCGGGTACGTTCGTCGAACGTGAGATCCGCCCACCGAACACATCCGAGAAGAGCGCGCCTGCGACACGTCGGGGCGGCTGCGCGCTGGCCGATGTCGTTGCTCCTCGCGGTCACCATGGTGCTCGCGGGCTGCAGCGACGCCGAGGACCGGCTCGACGCGACGGTGCGTTCCTTCGCCGAGGCCCTCAGCCGCGGTGACGCCGACGCCGCCGCCGACCTGACTTCCGACCCGGCCGCCGCGTCGGCCACGCTGGGCGAGTTGTTCGCCAGTCTCGGCAGCGACGTCACCTTCCGGCCCGATCGGGTGCACGCGGTGGACTCCGAAGGCGGGTTCGCGCTCGGCGCGACGTGGACGTTCGGGCCTGACGACGCGCACGAGTGGACCTACACCACCGACGGCGAGGCAACCGCCGACGGACAGGAGTGGAAGATCCGGTGGGATCCGGCGGTCGTCGCGCCCGGGTTGGACGCCGGGCCGCTGGCCTACTCGACGCTCGTGCCGCAACCGGCCGCCCGGGTGCTGGACCGCACCGGTGCCGAGCTGCTGACCCAGCACGTCGTCACGCTGGTCGACGTGGCATCCGACGCTGACGTCGCGGCGGTTGCCGCGTTGCTGAACCCGATCGCCCCGACCATCACCGCCGAATCCCTGGCAGCCGATGTGGGGGCCGCCGCCGGTGCCCCCGTCACGGCCGTCACGTTGCGTGAGGAGGACCTCACTCCGATCGAGGCGGCGCTGACGGCGCTGCCCGGCGTGACGTTGCGGCCCCAACTGCGGCTGCTGGCCACCGACCGCGCGCTGACCTCGCCCACGCTGTCCGGGCTGGCCGATCTGTGGCAGCAACGCACCGATGCCGCGGCCGGGTGGGCAGTGACCGCCCAGACGTCCGCCGGGCCGCAGCGAGTGGGCGGGCAGGACGCCGAACCCGTCGGCGACATCGCCAGCACCCTCGACATCGGCATGCAGCGGGCCGCCGAGGACGCGTTGGCGCCGCTGGGCACCCCGGCCGCCCTCGTGGCCATCCAGCCGTCGACCGGGAACCTGCTGGCCGTCGGGCAGAACGCGCCGGCCGATGCGCAGGGGCCGATCGCCCTGACCGGGCTGTACCCGCCCGGGTCGACGTTCAAGACGGTGACCGTCTCGGCGGCGCTGCAGGCCGGGCAGGTCACGCCGGACACGATCGTCAACTGCCCCGGCACCGAGAACATCGAGGGCAGGCAGATCCCCAACGACGACGAGTTCGAGCTCGGTCAGGTGCCGCTGCACACCGCGTTCGCCCGGTCCTGCAACACCACGATGGGCCGGCTCGCGGTGAACCTCCCGCCGGACGCGCTCACCGATGCCGCGGCGCAGCTCGGCCTGGGCATCGACTATGTGGCACCGGGAATGACCACCGTCACCGGTTCGGTGCCCGTCGCGGAGTCGTCGGCGCTGCGCGTCGAGGAGGGCATCGGTCAGGGGCAGGTCACGGCGTCGCCGTTCGGCATGGCGCTGGTGGCCGCGACCTTGGCGCACGGCTCGGTACCGGCGCCGGCCATCGTCGAGAGACAACCCGGGGTCGCCGACCGCACCCCGGAACCGCTGCCCGCGCAGATCGACGACCAGGTGCAGGCGATGATGCGCGAGACGATCACCGACGGCACCGCCAGTCAGCTCCAGGACATCCCCGGGCTGCTCGGCAAGACCGGAACCGCGGAATACATCAACGTCCAGAATGACGACCAGCGGGCGCACGGCTGGTTCGTCGGCATCGCCGGCGACCTCGCGCTCGCGGTGTTCGTCAGCGACGCCGGCAGTTCAACGCCCGCGGTCGACGCGGCGGGACGGTTCCTGCGGACCGTCGCCTAGATGTCGTACTCCCACCGGTCGGCGTCGTTGCCGCGCGCACGTCGGCGGTGTTCGACGCGTTCGTCGGCGTCCTCCGCACCCCGGTAGCGCACCCGTGACACCGGGTGATGGGTGCCGTTGCCCCGCTGCTGCGGAGGTTCACGGCGAGGTTCGTAGCCGAGGTCGGGGCGGTCGTAGCGGTCATAGCGGTCGTAGCCGCCGAACGTCTCGTACCCTTCGTAGCCGTTGTAGCGGCTGCGCCGTTGCGGCGGACGCTCACGGTCGGCTCGCTCGGCGCGGTCGTACGGCACCCGACGGTCGTTGTCCGGCGCGGCCCGGCGGGGCTCGCGGGCCGAGGTGCTCCTGGTCCGGCGCCGTTGATCCGGCGGCGGTGCGTCCTCCGGACGCGGCCGGCGCCGGCGGGGACGGTCGGTGGCCACCTGCTCGATGATGTCGGTCTCGTCGGGCCGGGGTCGGCGGGCGGCGGGTTTGGAGCGCTGGCGATCGCCGCGCGCCGAGCGGGATGCCGAGCGTTGCGCTGAGGCGGAGCGGCGGTCCTGCTGGCGGCGGCGCCTCGGGGGCGCCTCGTCTCCGGTGGCCTTGGCGGTCGTGGCCGCCTTGGCTGCTGTGGCCGTGGCGGCCGACCGGCCGCCGAACACCGCGGCGACCATCGCCGGCAGACGACCTGCCTTAGCCGTCGCACCACGCGCGGGCCGGCTGGCGGTACCGGTGTCGTCGCGGCTGGCCGACTGGCCCGTCGGCTGACCGGACGCCTGACCGAGGTGCCAGCGGGCGAGGCCGATCAGCAGCACCGCGGCGGAGGTGAAGAACATCAGCGGGAACCGCTCGATCAGCGGGTAACCGCAGTTGATCAGGATGTCCTTGAGCCCTTCGATCGAGTCGCGGTGCATCAGGAAATAGGCCCCGGGCACCACCACGAACAAGATCAGCGGCGGCTGGATGACGGCGGTGAACAGTCCGTTGCGCCGCACCGCGAGCACCGCGGCCAGACAACCGAGCACGAACAGCGTGGCGAACACCGCGGTCAGTTCCCCGTTGCCGGAACCGGCGTCGACGGCGAAGCCGGCAGCGGATGCGACGACAGCGATCAGGACGGCACCCCACCACGGAACACCGGGAATGTTGGGGTGCGCAGACCGGTTGTCGGCCGCCACCGACGGCCGCGCGCGCTGTCCTGACACACGTCGACCGTACCGGCTCGGGCAATCAGACGCCGCCAGCGCTCGGGGGCGTGGCGATCACATCTGGCAGACTGTGGACTCCGTGGGCTTGAATCTGGGAATCGTCGGACTACCCAACGTCGGAAAATCGACGTTGTTCAATGCGCTGACCCGTAACGAGGTGCTGGCGGCGAACTACCCGTTCGCGACCATCGAACCCAACGAGGGGGTGGTCGCCCTGCCCGATCCCCGCCTGGACGAGCTGGCCAAGATCTTCGGCTCGGAGAAGATCGTGCCCGCCCCGGTGACGTTCGTCGACATCGCCGGGATCGTCAAGGGCGCCTCCGAGGGTGCCGGCCTGGGCAACAAGTTCCTGGCCAACATCCGTGAGAGCGACGCCATCTGCCAGGTGGTGCGGGTGTTCGCCGACGACGACGTGGTGCACGTCGACGGCAAGGTCGATCCCAAGTCCGACATCGAGATCATCGAGACCGAGCTGATCCTGGCCGACATGCAGACCCTGGAGCGGGCGGTGCCGCGGTTGGAGAAGGAGGCGCGCACCCACAAGGATCGCCGGCCCGTCCACGACGCGGCGGTCGCCGCCCAGGAGGTCCTCGACAGCGGCAAGACCCTGTTCTCCGCCGGCGCGGACGTCTCGCTGCTGCGGGAACTGAACCTGTTGACCTCCAAGCCGTTCCTGTACGTGTTCAACGCCGACGAGTCGGTGCTCACCGACGCGACGCGCGTCGCCGAACTGCGCGAGCTGGTCGCGCCGGCGGATGCGGTGTTTCTCGACGCCAAGATCGAAGCGGAATTGCAGGAGCTCGACGACGAGTCCGCCGCCGAACTGCTGGAGTCGATCGGCCAGACCGAGCGCGGGCTGGATGCGTTGGCGCGCGCCGGTTTTCACACGCTGAAGTTGCAGACCTACCTGACCGCCGGCCCGAAAGAGGCCCGCGCGTGGACGATTCACCAGGGTGACACCGCGCCCAAAGCCGCCGGGGTCATCCATTCCGACTTCGAGAAGGGCTTCATCAAGGCCGAGATCGTGTCCTTCGACGACCTGGTGGCCGCCGGTTCGATGGCCGCCGCCAAGGCCGCGGGCAAGGTGCGCATGGAAGGCAAGGACTACGTGATGGCCGACGGCGATGTCGTGGAGTTCCGGTTCAACGTCTAGACGGATTCCCGTTCAACGTCTTGATCTCACCGGGCGTGGAGAGCGAGCGCGGCGTGCGGTCTGACCAGACCCGTACCCGGTCGACGTAAGCGATCCACCTCGACGAACCCGGTCGCCGACAGCATCTCTGACATTGCGTCGACGGGCCACCGATAGGCGGTAGCGACCTTGTGTTCGAAGGGCTCGACGTCATCACCGTCGAACAAGCCGATAACGAGAATTCCGTTGTCGCACAGCCGGGAACGAAACGATCGAAGAACTTCTGCGACGACGGCGGGTTCGTAGTGGATCAGGGAGTACCAAGCCAGAATCCCGCCGAGTGAACCGCTCGGTAGATCCAGGGGACACATCGAGCCGACGGCGAACTCCACCTCAGGCCAGTGTGCACGGGCGGTTTCGACGAAAGCGGGGACCAGATCCAAGCCCACCGCTTTGAGTCCGAGGTTCGTCAAGTAGCCCGTCAAGTGGCCGGGTCCGCAGCCGGCATCGAGGATCGTCCCGTCGCATCGCGTGAAATTGCGTTCCAGGAATCGGAGGTCGTCAGGATGAACGCTTGCGACGGTGCCGAACATGCGTGTGTAGTCGTCAGCAACCTCGGCATAGCGTCGCCTGACAGCGGCTTCCGTCACGAGGTCGACTCTAGGTGGCGCGTCCGCGCTCGCCCTCGTTTGAACACGTCCAGGTCTCGGCGATCACGCTAGAATTCTGTACATGACGACACTGCCCTTGGCCGAAGTGCGGGCCAACTTGTCTAAGCTCGTCGACGAAGCTGTCCGCACCCATGAGCGTATCGAGGTCACCCGTCAGGGTCGTCGTGCCGCGGTGATTCTCGGGGCTGACGACTACGACTCGATCATGGAGACGCTGGCGATTCTCAGCGACCAGGACTTGATGCGTGACGTTCGGGCAGCCGAGGCCGAGGCCGAGCGGGGCGAGATCTTCACCCTTGACGAGGTGACCGAGGAGATGCGCGCCACCGGGCGTCTGCCGCGGTGACCTATCGCGTCGAGCTCACCAGCGCCGCAAAGAGGGCACTGACCGAGGTTCTTCCAGAAGCCGTGGCGGTCGCGTGTTGGGAGTTCATTCGAGGTCCGTTGGCAGACAGTCCATACCGGGTGGGCAAGCCGCTGCGGGGCCAGTTGGATGGCCGGCACTCCGCACGACGCGGCGAATTCAGGGTTGTGTACCAGGTTTTCGACGACCGGATTGTCGTCCGCGTCATCCATATCGCCCACCGCCGTGACGTATATCGGTAGCGGAATGCGGTCGAGTTCCGGTTCCGTGTCGACGACAGAATGGGGCCGCCTTGTCGGGGTGTGCACATACCATGCGGCTCGCTGAGACCACCCGCCGATTATTCGGTGTCACCCCGAGGAGAGTCCCGATGAGATTGGTTTCGATCCGCATCATCACTGCCGATGTGAAGCGATTGGTCGCCTTCTACGAGATGGTCACGGGTGTCACCGCCGTCTGGGGTAACGAACTCTTCGCGGAGATTCCGACAGCCGTCGGAGCGCTGGCCATCGGGAGCGACAAGACCGTCGCCTTGTTCGGGCAAGGATCTGCTGAGCCGGCCGCCAACCGGACCGCAATCGTCGAGTTCATCGTCGACGACGTCGATGCTGAGTACGGGCGCCTTCGCGAACAGATCTCCGACGTGGTCACCGAGCCGACGACGATGCCATGGGGAAACCGTGCGTTGTTGTTCAGGGATCCCGACGGAAACCTCGTCAACCTGTTCACCCCGGTGACTGATGCGGCGCGCGCCAAGTTCGCTATGTGACTCTGAACGGCTGCTCGACCGTAATGTCGGTCTGAGAGCGCCATCATGGACATATCGGGCTGTTTCAAAAATGAGGTAGCTGCGGTCGGTCTGTCTGGGCGTGTTGGATGCGTTGAGCTGGGATAATTCGTTGGTGGCCAAGGGTTATCGCCGGGTGGATCGAGATCAGCGGTTCCTGCTGGCTGAAGACATGCGTGACTGGCTGCCCGCCGACGATCCGGTGTGGCTGGTCATCGAGGTCGTGGAGTCGTTGGACACCGCAGCGTTGCACGCTGGACGTAAGACCGGCGGGGTCGGTCGTGCGGGGTATGACCCGGACATGCTGTTGACGTTGCTGATCTGGGGATGGGCGCAAGGGCAACGGTCCTCGCGGCGGTTGGAGCGGTTGTGTCATCGGGATGTGGCGTTCCGGATCATCTGTGCCGGGGACGTGCCTGATCATGTGACGATCTCGCGGTTTCGCGCCGACTGCGCGGATGCGGCGGCAGACCTGTTCACGCAGGTATTGATGCTGTGCGCCAAGCTCGGGTTGGCCCGGCTGGGGGTGGTCGCCCTCGACGGAGTGAAGATCGCTGCGAATGCGTCGCTGTCGGCTAACCGCACCGGCGAGGGCTTGGCGGCGGCGCTGGCCGAGCAGGCACGCCGGGCGGCCGCTGAGCATGCCGCCACCGACACCGCCGAGGACGCGGCGCCCACCGAGGGCGGTGATGACCGCACCCCCGCCGGCGATGATGAATCCGCAGTCGCGGGGCGCTCGAATCCTGGCAGCGATTGCTGAACTGGCTGATGAGGACGATGCGCGTGAACGTCGTCGTCAGGCCGCGCGGCGGCGCGCTAACAGCGCCGAACAGGCCATCCAGGCGCGCGCGGAGCTGCTCGCGCAGTGGCAGGACAACACCCGGCGGCGCCGGCAGAAAGGGCAGCCGCCGTGGGAGATCGAGGTGGAAATCCGAGAGCAGATCTACCGGCGGGCCCTGGCCGAGGAGCAAGCCCGCGTGGACCGCTGGCGTCCCGGTGCGCGGGGGTTTTCAACCAGGACCGGCCGAGCAGGTCGCCCGGGTCCGCAAGGCCCGAGCCAGCTGGGACAAGGCCCTGGCTCGACGCCTGGCACGCGAGCAAGCCGACCAGGCAGCCGCAGCAACAGCAGCGACGTCGGCGCACAAGCCGGCCAGGGCGACCGCGGATCTGGGTCCGGCGCGCCGCAATATGACCGATCCGCAGTCACGGATGATGGCGCTGCGTGGCGGTGGCTGGGTGCAGGGCTACAACTGTCAGGCCGCGACCACCGAGGACGGGTGATCATCGCTACCGGTGTCGGCAACAGTCCCAGCGATAAGGTGATGTTCGCCGAGATGGCCGCCAAAGCCGACGCCGCTGCTCAAATGATCGAGCGTCACCGCCTGGCCCCGACTGGCGATTCCGACAGTGACCCAACCCTCGGTGACACAGGATCATTCACTGATCCGCAGCACTGGGGTGACGACGACATCACAGATGGTGCTACCACCGATATCGGTCTGCTCTTGGCGGATGCCGGATACCTGAGTGCGGCGAATCTGACCTGTCGGGGACCGAAGCGTTTGATCGCCCCGGGCAAGAACACACAGGTCCGCGACACCGCCCGCCAGCGGCCGACCTCAGGGCCGCCTCCCACCGACGCTAGCCCGGCGCAACGCAACGCCCACAGGATCGCCACCGCCGCGGGAGCAGCTCTCTACAGTCGGCGCAGCCACATCGCCGAAACCCCGTTCGGCCACGCCAAGCACAACCTCAATTTCCGCCGGTTCACCAGCCGCGGTCATCACCGCGCCGCCGCCGAATTCACCTTCCACGCGATGGTGCACAACCTGCTCAAAGCCATCAACACCGGCAACCTGAGCCACGCCCTGGCCTGAACGCCCCAGCGGGCGGGACCGACCACCAGATCGCAGACCCGCTAATCGGGCGCACCCACAATCGCCCACATACAAATAGCAACAGCCCGATATGTCCATCACGGAGCTGTCAGGCTGACATTGCGTAGCGCCGGCGTTGACGCCGCTCAGCGGCGGGCCAGCCGTCGCAGCCGGTTGACCGACATTGCAGGCTCGCGCCGGGCCGTCTGCCGCAGCCGTCGGTGCGTCGATCGCTCGACCTGGCTTACGGCCATCAACAGCGCCAGGACCAGCGCCTGACGCCCCAGGACCGTCCGGCTGGTGCGCTGCTGCCACGTCGGGACGCGCGGATTGGCGCGGCGGCCCGCCAGGTAGCCGACCCCGAGGGCCGCCACCAGCAGCACGACGATCCCGACCGCAGACATGCCGTCGAGCCTTCCCGGTGCTGATCGCGACGAGATCACGAACCAGCGTCGGTGACCCTACGGTCTGGCCTCCCGGTATTCCACGATCGGGTCGCGGCTGTACAGCGTCTCGCCGTCGATGACGACCAGCTCGGTGGCCGAGAGCCGGTAGGTGGTCGCGCCGTTGCGCGCCTCGAAGCCGGCCGGGATGGTGCGGACGTCGTCCAGGCGCAGCGATGCGCCGTCGCTGAGGCGCACGCCCTGATAGACGTAGTCGCCCTGCGCGTCGCGGCAGATCACCACCGCCGACGTCTCGGTGCGGGCGATCGCCACCGCCTGCTCGTCGTCGGTGCAGCGCGCTTCGGAATCGACGAAGCCGAGCTCGTCGATGACCGGCGCCGGGCTGGCCGCCGTGGTGGGTGCCGAACTGGGTGCCGCCGGCGGTAGCGCTGCCTGCGGGGGAGGGATGTCGAGACGCGTCTGCGGCACCGGCGGCTGTGACTGTGGAGAGAATGTCTGCGGCTGGGCGGGAACGGAACGCACCTCGCCGGACTGCTCGTTCGATGAGTTCAGCATCACGAACAGGATCGCCAGCGTGGCGATCGACGCCAAGACGATGGCGATCGCCGACCATTTGGTACTACGCATCTTCGGCTCCGCGAGATCCCCGGACACATCCTGGCCGGGTGGTTGATCGGTGGTCGTCGGCATGCCTGCACTCCCTTGTTGCGCTGCCGAATGCGGGCGCCGTCTCAGCAAACCACTACGACCTGCACGATCGGGTGATCTCGCGCGGCGTTTCGCGAGGCGGCCGGCGCGGGATTGCTCATGTCAGCACCGCGATCTCGGCGCCCAGCCGATAGCCCTCCCGAAGCGGCAACGCGTCACCGCTCCAGAACGACCCCGGGTCGAACCAGTTGTAGTGCTTCTCGGTCTGCAACAGACCCATCTCCTCATAGGTGATGGCGACGGTCTCTGCACAGTACGCGGTCTCCAGCCCGGCCTTGGACTGCTGTTGCTTGCGCCGCTCCGCCGACTCGCGAACTTTCCTGTGCACGAGCGGGATTCCGCGGGTGAAGTCGCTGACGGTGGGCAGCCTGCCCCGCATCCAGCGGCCGGTGAGCCGTGCGGTGGACGGGAACGGGGTGCCGTCCATGCGGGCGATGACCCGCAGCATCCGGTCCTCCTGCTCTGTGGTCGCGTGGGGGGAGAGCTGGCGAAGCCAGCAACGTTGTCCGTAGCTGTGCACCCACCGCTCGACCGCTTCGCGCAGATCGTTGAGCTGAACCCCGCGGTGATGGGTGCCCGTCCACATGTCCAACAACTTGTCGCCGAGTTCGGCGTGCCAGATCAGCGGCGGCAGGTCGTCGAGCGCGACAGTCATGCCCACATGGTTGACCGGGCTGTTCGTCATCGACTGAATGGCCCGGTCGGGTCCGGAGCGTCCGCGGAACAGCCAGATGTCACCGGTGCGGGTTTCGTCCAGCGCGCGCTGCAGCGTCACCGTGCTTGGCTTCACCCCCGCAGCTTATGCAGACTGGCGGCATGCGTGGGATCTGGAAGTGGGTCGGTCTGGCAGGCGTCGCGGGGGTTGTGGCGGGTGGGGCGCTGGTGGCGCGCGACCAGCGCCGACGGAATTCCTACACCCCCGACGACATCCGGGCGCGCCTGCACCAGCGGTTGACCGAGGCCGAGGCGGCCGAGTCGGCCGCCGACAAGCGCGACTAGACCTCGACCGGAAAGAGCCGGTGCGTGCCGGAGAACCCCTTCAGCTCCACGTCCCGGCCGGCACCGAAGGTGGTGTCCCCGCCATCGAGTGCGTCGTGCACCGCCTGGCTCACCAGGATCTCGCCACCCTCGGCCTGCCCGGCGACGCGGGCTGCCATCGCCACGTTGCGGCCGAACAGGTCGTCGCCGCGCAGCACCGACTTCCCACTGTGGATCCCGATACGTACCCGAATGTCGTTGGGCCGCTTGCTCAGCGACCGCTGGATGTCGCAGGCGCAGCCGACCGCCTGATCGGGGTGGGCGAACGCCATCATGAAGCCGTCCCCCTGGCTCTTGACCACGTACCCGTCGTGACGCTCGACGTAGCGTCGCACCGCCTTGTCGTGCTTGCCGATCAACCGCACCCAGGCCCGGTCACCGATCCTCTCGTTGAGCGCGGTGGAGTCCTCGATGTCGGAGAACATGATCGCGACCCGGCCGCCCGGTGCCAGTCGGGCCAGATCCGGGCGCTCCACCTCGGCCCAGTCGGCCAGCTCCTCGATCGACGACCGCACGGCCGCGCCCAACCCGTCGCGTCGCAGGATGTTGGCCGTCTGCCACACGGTCTTGACGGCCTTGCTTCCCCCGGTGAAAAGCATGTTCCGGGTGTCGAGGCGGCGGCGGAGCTCGTCGGCCTCGTGTTCGGCGGCCCTCCACTGTCGCACTACGACGGCCAGCGCGATCGCCTCACCGACGACGAGCACCGCCAGCACCCATGCTGCGATCTGCGCAACGGTCATGGCCCCAGTATTGGATGCTGGACCCGTGATCGTGCGCAAGGCCCCCTTCTACGAGAGTCGCTCCCTTCGCGCCGACGCAGCCGCCGGTCGGCGAGCACTGTGGCTGCGCGAGATCCGCACCGACGACACCGTGCCAGGAGTGCCGGTGCTGGCTTAACCCGACACGCCGAACTGCAGCTCGGACAGCGCCCGGTCGAGGGTGTCGACGTAGAAGTCGGCGGCCTCGACGTCGATGCACAGCGGCGGCTTGGTCTTGAGGATGTTCGAGTGGTCCCCCGTGGGTTGGATGATGACCCCGAGTTCGAGCATGCGATCGCAGACCGCCCGGGTTTCCCGCGTGGCCGGCTCCAATGTCGCCGCATCGCGGATCATCTCGACACCGAGGTACAAGCCGAAGCCGTGCACGGTACCGATGATCGGGTGCCGGTCGCGCAGCGCCTCGAGCCTGGTCTTCAGATGCCCCCCGACGTGACGGGCGTTGTCCTGCAGCGCTTCGTCGCGGAGCACGTCGAGCACCGTCATCCCGAGCGCGCACGACAGCGGGCTGCCGCCGGTGGAGGAGAAGAAGTACCCCTGGCTGGCGAACGCCTCGGCGACGGCGCGGCTGGTGATCACCGCCCCCAGCGGGTAACCGTTGCCGACCGACTTGGCCACCGACACGATGTCGGGCACCGCGCCCTGCTGCTGGAATCCCCAGAACCATTCGCCCAGCCGGCCGTAACCGACCTGGACCTCGTCGGAGATCGCCAGCCCGCCGCCGGAGCGGACCGCGGCGTAGACCTGCTGCAGATACCCGTCGGGTAGCGCCATACCGCCGGCGTTGCCGTAGACGCTCTCGCAGATGAATGCCGCCGGCGCTCGTCCCTCGGTGGCCAACGCCTGGATCTGTGCCACCGCGTCGCTGGCGTACCGAGCCGCCTCGGCCCCGCGATACGTGCCACGGAAGCTGTTCGGCGATTCCACGGTGTGCACCCAGTCGGGCCGCGTGGCCAGCGCGTTCGGGTTGTCCGCGGTCGACGTGGACACGGCGTCGGTGCCGTAGGTCCACCCGTGGTAGGCCTCCCGGACCGCGACGACGTCGCGCCGCCCGGTCGCGGCGGTCGCGAGCCGGATCGCCAGATCGCTTGCCTCGGAACCTGAATTGACCAGGAACACGGTGTCCAGCGGATCGGGCAGCAGTGCGGCCAGGCGCTCGCTGAACTCCACGACGGCCGAGTAGTTGAACCGCGAATTGGTGTTGAGCTTGCGCAGCTGGCGCGCCGCGGTGTCGGCGATCCGTGGATGTGCATGCCCCAGCACGGTGACGTTGTTGACCATGTCCAGATAGCTGCGGGCCGCGGTCGACATCAGGAAATGGCGCCGGCCACGTTCGATCTGCGGGGGTGTGCGGTAGTAGAACTCCTGCACGGGAGCAAAACTCGCGTCGCGGCGGGCCAACAGGTCGCCGCCGTCGGCTCCATCGACGGGGGGCAGCCCGAGCAGCGGCCGCGGATCGCGGGTCAGCGCGGACCAGCCGGGCCACAACTCGGCGGAGGTGAAGGCGGGAGCCGGAGGCGCGCCGACGGGGCGCGCGGTGATCTCCACCCGCCCGCTCACCCGCGCTAGCTGCCCGCCGCGCCGGACCGCGCCGAGCGTGACGTCGGTGACCCCGACCAGCGTCAGCTCCACGCTGTCGGTGTGCAATGTGACCGAGCCCGGGCCGGTTTCGCGGGCCTGTCCGTCCCACGGCGCGCTCAACACCGTGCCGGGCGTCGCCCAGAGGGTGACCCCGGTGGCCACCACCGCGGGGGTGTCCTGGCTCAGCCGGGGGGCCCTGCTCAACCGGGCCTCGCCGTACCGGCTGACGACGACGCGCGCACCGTCGTGCAGTGCGGCCGTGGCGAGATCGTCTTCGACGCCGGCTCGCAGTACTCCGCTGTCGTCGAAGGCGTCGTCGTACAGATCCGACGTGGTGGACAGGTCCAGCGTGTGCACCTGCGCCGGGTCCTCGGCGATCAGCGGCGCCGCCGCAGGTAGCGGTGCCGGCGCCGACGCCAGCCCGAGATCGGCGGTGATGAGTGCGCTCATCACCTGCGGCCCAACGGAGGTGGCGAGCTCGAACATCTGCCGCTCCGCGTCAGCCTGTTCGGTGAGGTAGTCGTTGTCGGGATCGAGGAGCACCTGTTGGGCGCCGCTGACGATCAGGACGACGGTGCGCAGCACCAGCATCGGCCACACCGCCGCCGCCTCGACGGGCGAGAGCGGGCGCACGGCGTGGAAGGCGCGGATCGCCGGCAGGATCGACGTGACGGTCGCGCCGGGGTGTCCCAGCACCGAGGACGCCGTGATCGCCAGCTCCGAGACAGCCCAGGTGCGGCACAGGTCGCCGAAGTCGATGACCCCGTCCGGCCGCGGTTCGTCGCCCGTGCCCAGGGGGGTGGAGAGCACGACGTTGGCGTCGGTCAGGTCGATGTGCGCGGCCTGGCGGGGGAGCGCGTCATCCAGCGGCGCCAGCTGGTCCCAGGCTTCGCGGGCCGCGGTCTGCAGCCGCTGCCGCAGCGCGGTGTCGCCGACGTGGCCGATCAGCGCGTCGACGACGTGCATGCCGAAGCGCAGGTCCCACTGCAGGACCCGGTCCAGACCGGGATGGTCGAAGTCGCGAAGCGCCCGGCTGACCCGGCCCGCGACGTTGCCGAGCCCGGCGACGAGCTCGGGAGTCAGATATCCGGCGGTGTCCAGCGTTCCGCCGTCGAGGTGGCGCAGCAGGCGCACGTAGGCCGTGCCGGCCAGCATGCCGTCGACCGCGGTGCACGCCGCGCCGGCTGAGTTGGGCAGCGGCACCGCGACCCGCAACTGCGGCTCGGCTTCGGCGATGTGGCGGGCCGCACGATCCTGCGCCTCGATCTCGACGGCGCCGAATGCCGGGTTGGCGATCTTGAGCACCCCCAGAACGCTGCCGTCGGCGCCGCGAACCAGAAAGTTCTTGTCCTGCTGGCTGCCCAGCGACTGGACGGCGGCCTGGATGTCGTAGTGCTCGGCGAGGATCGTGCGCGCTTCAGCGTCGCTGACCGCGGGAGCGGGCAGCTCGGGATGTTCGAGGAAGTTGAAGCCCCCGGCCCGGGATGTGCTCACCGGAGCGCGAATTCGACGACGGCCTCGGAGAACGCGTCGTTGTCGTCGCCGGCAGCGGTGTGGCCTGCACCGGACAACTCGACGAATTCCGCGGTGGGCACCTTGTCGAGGAAGTCGGCCACGGCCTCCTCGCTGACCACGTCGGAAAGCTTGCCGCGGATCAGCAGGATCGGGATGCCCAACTCGACGGCGGCCTGCTCGAGCAGCTCGACTCGCACGAACGGGTCTTCGTTCGGTTTGGTCAGAAACGCGGGATCCCAGTGCCAGTACCAGCGTCCGTTGCGGTGTCGCAGGTTCTTCTTCAGCCCCTCCGGACTTCTGGGCCGGGTGCGGTGCGGCAGATAGGCGGCGACGGCATCGGCGGCCTGCTCCAGCGAGTCGAAGCCGTGTACGTGGCTGAACATGAACTCGCGGATGCGGGCGCTGCCGTCCTTCTCGTAGCGCGGCACCACGTCGACGAGCACGAGTTTGGTGACCAGTCGCGACCCCGCCTGGCGCGCGGCCAGAATGCCGGTGAGCCCGCCCATGCTGGCTCCGATCAGCACGACCGGCCGACCGATCTGCTCGATCACCTGCAGCGTGTCCGCGCACAGCGCCTCGATGGTGTACGTAGCGTCGGGGGAGCGGTCGCTGTCGCCGTGCCCACGGCTGTCCAGCGCCACCACATGCAGGCCCCGCGCCGCCAGGATCTGGCCGGTCTTCTTCCAGGAGAACCGGTTCTGGCCACCGCCGTGCAGCATCAGCACCGACGGTTCAGAGCCCTGCGCCGCCGACCCGGCGCCGTTCCACTCGTCGGCGACCAGGGTGAGCCCGTCGGAGCCGCGAAACCGCCTGGTCGCCGGCTCCAGCTGACCTGTGTTCATCGACGTTCCTCTCGGCCTGCCCCGACGGTCAGGTTACCGAGCGGGGTATTTGCGGCCATCCGGGGTCCCACACGGCACCGGTTCCCTAGAATTCTGCTCCGTGCAGCCCGCTGCCGACCACAACGACGATCGCCGCCGCATCATCGAGGCGGCGTATCGGTGTCTGTCCGATGCGCATCCCGGGCCGATCCTGATGTCGGAGATCCTGCGTCGGGCGCAGGTCTCGACCCGGGCGTTCTACCGTCACTTCGAATCCAAGGACGACCTGTTCCTGGCCCTGTTGCGGCAGGAGTGCGACGCGTTGGTCGCCGACGTGGACCGCGTCGCCGCGGCGGCTCTCGGCACTCCCGCCGAGCAGCTGGCCGCCTGGATCGGGGAGATGTTCGACATGTGCGCCGACCCGCAGCGCCGCCTGCAACTGACGGTGATCGACTCCGACGAGGTGCGAGCGGCCAAGGGCTACCGGGAAACCCGGGCGCGGGCCCAGGCCGACCGGGAACGCTCGCTGACCACGATCCTGTGCCGGGGCCGTGCCGATGGCTCCTTCCCGCTGACCGAGCCCGACATCGACGCGGTTGCGATCAGTTCGCTGGCCTCGCGGGTGCTGGCCGGTCAGGACCCCGACGACGCGCACGCCCTCAAGCAGGCTCAAGCGCGCGTGCTGGACTTCGCGCTGCGCGCAGTAGGTGCCGTCACCGCGGGCTGAGCGGCGCGGCGATGAGAACCGCGGCCGGTTGGGGTCTCAACAGGGACAGTCCGCGAAAGGCCGCGAAAGGCCGCGACAAGGAGGCCCCATGCCCGCCATCACACCGTCACTGTGGTTCGACAACGACCTCGAGGACGCCATCGCGTTCTACACGGCGATCTTCCCGAACTCCTCGGTCGGCCGGATCGACCGGTACACCGACGCCGGGCCGGGGACCCCCGGCGAGGTGGTATCGGCGACGTTCACCGTGGACGGGCAGCAGTTCATCGCCATCAACGGCGGACCGCAGTTCCCCTTCACCGAGGCGGTGTCGTTCACCGTGCACTGCCGCGATCAGGCCGAGGTCGACTACTACTGGCAGCGACTGCTCGACGGCGGTGGCCAGGAGTCGCAGTGCGGCTGGCTCAAGGACCGCTTCGGGCTGAGCTGGCAGGTCGTGCCCGAGCGGCTCGACGAACTGCTGCGTGACCCCGACCCGGCTCGTGCCGCCGCGGCGACCCGGGCGATGTTGGGGATGAGCAGGATCGTCATCGCTGACCTGGAGACCGCGGTCGCCGATGAATGACGGTGGGTCCCCTCACCGGACGAGGCGGTCGATCGCCTCAGTCGTCGCGTCGCTGATCAGCGCGACGTCGGCCTCGCTGTCGCAGAGGATCACCAACGACGACGCCTCTGCCAGGATCGCGCCCAGCATCCGCAGCAGCAGCTGATCCTGCGGTGACGGATCCGCCGCCACCTCGGGAGTCCAGCGCCGCAGGGCGTCACACAAGCGGCGTTCGCGCAGGCGGGCGAAACCGGCCGGCCCGTCGTCTGAGCCGAACACCACCGCCACGTCGCGGTGCAGCCACAGCGCCTCCAGGTAGGCGT
Source organism: Mycolicibacterium poriferae (assembly GCF_010728325.1). The sequence goes on along the minus strand of NZ_AP022570.1, from coordinate 4,915,572 downwards.
GGGTCGTCGCCGCGAACATCGTCACATCGTCGCCGTGGCTCGTGTCGGTGGCGGCGGCGACGTACCGGTCGACGTCGGCGACCAACCGGTCGAAGACCGCCATGAAGAGCTCCCGCATCCCGCCGAACTGCCGGTGGATGCTGCCGATGCCGGCCCCGCACCCGTCGACGACGTCGGCCATCGTGGCCTCGGAGAACCCGCGTGCGGCGAAAGCCGCCGTTGCTGCATCCAGGATGCGTTGCGGCATTGCCTCGGTGGTGGTCCAGCGTCGGATCGGGATCGACATCGCCGTCCACGCTAGTCCTGCTGGGCCGAGGCGGCGACTGGTAGGCCGAGTCGACGCGCGCGCGGTCCGGTCCGCGCCACCGATCCACGACGTCGCCGACTTTGCCGGCAACACCCAGAACCCCGGGAAGCGCCGGCCGGTGCTGGTCAGCGCGCGCAACCGGTTCTCGTGTTGCTCGGTCAGAATTTGTTGATATACGGTTTCCCGGCGTCTCCGCAGATGTAGCCTCAGCCACAGCCAGGCACGGCGGTCGGTCGGAGGGCCAATGGCGTTGTGGTGTAGACGAGGGAGGACCTGCTAGATGGTCGCTTCCGACGCTATTGCCAAACCCGTGCGCGCAGTCGGCGGGTTCTACTCGATGGCGCTGGACACGTTCGTGGCGATGTTCAGGCCACCGTTCGCGTGGCGCGAGTTCATCAGCCAGTCCTGGTTCGTTGCGCGCGTGTCGATCCTGCCGACGCTGATGCTCACCATCCCGTACACGGTGCTGCTGACCTTCACGTTCAACATCCTGCTGCGGGAATTCGGTGCCGCGGACTTCTCCGGTACCGGCGCGGCGCTGGGCACCGTCCGCCAGATCGGGCCGATCGTCACGGTTCTGGTGGTCGCCGGTGCGGGCGCGACCGCCATGTGCGCCGACCTAGGCGCCCGGACCATCCGCGAGGAACTCGACGCACTGCGCGTGATGGGGGTCAATCCCATTCAGGCTCTTGTCGTTCCACGGGTGCTGGCCGCGATGTTGGTGTCACTGGCGTTGTCGGCGACGGTGATCCTGGTCGGCCTGGCGGGCGCGTACTTCTTCACCGTGTACATCCAGAACGTCTCTCCGGGCGCCTTCGCTGCCGGGCTGACGCTGATCATCGGTGCGCTCGACGTCACGATCGCGCTGATCAAGGCCGCCCTGTTCGGGCTTTCTGCGGGCCTGATCGCCTGCTACAAGGGCATTTCGGTGGGTGGCGGTCCGGCGGGCGTCGGCAACGCCGTCAACGAGACTGTGGTGTTCACCTTCATGGCGCTGTTCGCGATCAACATCGTGGCCACCGCCGTCGCGGTCAAGGTGACGATGTGACGGTTTCGCGGCCCCATTCCCAGTTCCCCTGGCTCAAGGCCCGGTTCCGCAGTGTCGCCGACCCCTGGAACAGCGTCGGTGTGCAGGCGAAGTTCTACGGCCGCACGCTGCGCTCGATCGGCCTGGTGCTCAAGGACTACCGCATCGAGCTGATCCGGCTGATCGCCCAGATGGGTCTGGGTGCCGGGGCGTTGATCGTCATCGGCGGCACCGTCGCCATCGTCGGCTTCCTGACCGTGACGACCGGTGCGCTGGTGGCGGTTCAGGGTTACACCGACTTCGCCGAGATCGGTGTCGAGGCGCTCACCGGTTTCGCCTCGGCGTTCTTCAACGTGCGGCTGATCGCGCCGGCGACGACGGCGGTGGCGTTGTCGGCCACCATCGGCGCCGGCGCCACCGCGCAGCTGGGCGCGATGCGGATCAATGAGGAGATCGACGCGCTCGAGGTGATGGGCATCCGCAGCATCGCCTACCTGGCGTCGACGCGGGTGCTGGCCGGCCTGCTCGTGGTCATCCCGCTCTACTGCGTGGGTGTGCTGGCGTCGTTCTGGGCGGCGCGTTTCGGCACCACCGTGCTCTACGGCCAGTCGACGGGCGTCTACGACCACTATTTCCGGACGTTCCTGAACCCGATCGACCTGTTCTGGTCGTTCATCCAGTGTGTGGCGCTCGCGGTGGTGATCATGCTGGTGCACACCTATTACGGTTTCAGTGCGCGCGGCGGCCCGGCGGGCGTCGGCGAGGCCGTCGGCCGCGCGGTGCGTACGTCGCTGATCGTGTCCGCGTTCGTGCTGGTGATGATTTCGCTTGCGGTGTACGGACAATCCGGCAACTTCAACCTGGCGGGCTGAGGGATGGACGACGACGGTCTGGCTCCCGGGTGGTGGACACTGATCTTGGTTGCGGTGCTCGCCGGCGCCATCTGGTTGACATATGCCCTGTTCACCGGGTCCTTGCGGTCCACGACACCGGTCACCCTGACCTCCGACCGGGCGGGTCTGGTGATGGAGAAGAACGCCGACGTCAAGTTGCGGGGCGTCCCGGTCGGGCGGGTCGCCGACATCGGGGTCACCGGTGAATCGAGCTCGCCGGTGGCGCTGCGCCTGGAGATCGACGACGACCAACTGCAGTACATCCCGGCCAATGTCGAGGCTCAGATCCGCGCCACCACGGTGTTCGGGGCCAAGTTCGTCGATCTGGTGATGCCCGGCGATCCGAGCAGTCAACGCCTCGAAGCGGGACAGGTGCTGCAGTCGCGCAACGTCACCACCGAGGTCAACACCGTCTTCGAGAACCTCGTCGAGGTGCTCGACCAGGTCGACGTGGCCAAGCTCAACAGCACCCTGTCGGCGTTGTCCGACGGTGTGCGCGGCCAGGGTGAACGGATCGGCGAGGCCACCACCGCGGCCAACCAGGTTCTGCTGGAACTCAATCCGCGCAACGAGACCATTCGGGCCGACCTGCAGGCGCTCACCTCGTTCAACCGGACGTTCAGTGCCGCGGCGCAGAACATCCTGTCGACCTTGGATGCGGCGAGTACGACCAGCGCCACGGTGGTCAGCAAGTCTGACCAGCTCGACGCTTTGCTGCTCTCGACGCTCGGACTGTCCAACAGCGGCATCAACCTGTTGGCGCCCAACCAGGCCAACCTGGTCAAGGCGATCAACGTGCTGGAGCCCACGACCGAGCTGCTCTACAAGTACAACCCCGAATACACCTGCCTGCTGGTCGGGGCCAAGCATCTGCTCGACAACGGCGGCTACGAATCGCCCGGCGGAAACGGCCGCAGCATCGTGTTCGACACCGGACTGTCGTTCGGCGACGACCCGTACCGCTACCCCAACCACCTGCCGATCATCGGCGCCAAGGGCGGTCCCGGCGGCAAGCCGGGCTGCGGCTCGCTGCCCGTGGTGGCCGACAACTGGCCGGTCCGTCAGCTGGTGACCCACACCGGGTTCGGCAGTGGTCTGGATTGGCGGCCCAACCCGGGCATCGCGTTCCCGACCTACGCCAACTACCTGCCGGTGACCCGTGCGGTGCCGGAGCCGCCGAGCATCCGGAATCTCTTCGGCGGTCCGGCGATCGGGCCGGTCCCGTATCCGGGCGCCCCCGCGTACGGTGCGCAGTTGTACGCACCCGACGGCACGCCGCTGTGGCCCGGCCTGCCGCCGGCGCCGCCGCCGGGCGCGCCGCGCGACCCGGGACCGCGACCCGGCACGGAGCCGTTCATCGTCGAACATCCGATGCAGTTGCAGCCCACCGCGGTGCCGTATCCATATGTGCCGCCACCGGTGCCGGCGGCACCCGGCCCGCCCTGAACCGTCCCACCGACCGAGAGAGGTAACCGATGACAGCCAACATCCGACGCGACGCAGTGCGTCTCGGCGTGTTCCTGGCTGTGTGCCTGCTCGGTGTGTTCGGGCTCTACGCGGTTTTCGGCCAGCTGCGCTTCGGTGAGGAGCGCACGAGCTATCGCGCCGAGTTCGTCAACGTGACCGGTTTGGAGACCAACGATTTCGTGCGTATCGCCGGCGTCGAGGTGGGCAAGATCAAGAACGTCGAGATCCAGCCCGACACGACGGCGCTGGTGGAGTTCGACGCCGACCGCTCGGTGGTGCTCACCGAGGGCAGCCGGGCGGTCATCCGCTACGACGATCTGATCGGTGGTCGGTACCTGGCGCTGGAAGAGGGTGTCGGCGGCACCGAGCGGTTGGCCGGGGGTGAGACGATCCCGCTGGCCCGCACCTCGCCGGCGCTGGACCTCGACGCGCTGATCGGCGGGTTCCGGCCGCTGTTTCAGGCGCTGGACCCCGACCAGGTGAATGCGCTGTCCGGGCAGCTGATCTCGGCGCTGCAGGGGCAGGGCGGCACGATCAACTCGTTCCTGGCCCAGACCGCGGCGTTGACGAGCACGCTGGCCGACCGCGACCAGCTGATCGGCGACGTCATCGTCAACCTGAACACGGTGCTGGGTTCGCTCGGCGATCAGAGCGAGCAGTTCGGCAAGGCGGTGACGGCCCTGTCGGAGTTGGTCGAAGGCCTCGAGGCCCGCGGGACGGATATCGCCAACGGTCTGGCCTACACCAACGCCGCGGCCAGCACTATCGCCGACCTACTCGCCGAAGCCCGCCCGCCGCTGAAGAAGACGATCGACGAGACCGACCGGACCGCCGGGATCGTCGTCGCGGACAACGAGTACTTCGACAATCTGCTGAACACGCTGCCCGACGCCTACCAGGTGCTGGCGCGCCAGGGCATCTACGGTGACTTCTTCAGCTTCTACCTCTGCGATCTCGTGCTCAAGCTCAACGGCAAGGGCGGCCAGCCGGTGTACGTGAAGGTTGCCGGGCAGTCCTCGGGGAGGTGCGCGCCACGATGAAGCCCTTCGCTGAACGCAACCAGCTGCTCATCGGCGGCATCGGCCTCGGTCTGACCGCCGCGATCGTGCTGGGCTCCCTCAACTACGAGCGGCTGCCCTTCGTCGACACCGGCCGGGAGTACACCGCGTACTTCGCCGAAGCCGGCGGACTGAACACCGATGCAGCGGTCCAGGTCTCGGGTTTCCGGGTGGGCCAGGTCAGGTCCATCGAACTCGACGGCCCGCGCGTGCTGGTCACCTTCACCGTCGACAGCGACATCCGACTCGGTGAACGCACCGAGGCCGCGATCAAGACCAAAGGCCTGTTGGGCACCAAGATCCTCGAGGTGGTCGCGCGCGGTGACGGGCAACAGGACGGCACGATCCCACTGGACCGCACGCGGTCGCCCTACCAGCTGCCCGACGCGCTGGGCGAATTGGCCACCACCATCAGCGGTTTGAACACCGACCAGCTCTCCGAGTCGCTGCGGGTGCTGTCGGCGACCTTTGCCGACACCCCGCCCCAGCTGCGGATCGCGGTGGAAGGTGTGGCGCGGTTCTCCGACACGCTCAACAAGCGCGACGAGCAGTTGCGCAGTCTGCTGGACAACGCCGACGAGGCCACCACGGTGCTGGCCGAACGCAGCGATCAGGTCGTCAGTCTGGTCGCCAACACCAACGCCTTGCTGGCCGAGCTGCAGACCCAGAGTGCGGCCGTGGATGAGATCTCGGCCAACATCTCGGCGCTGAGCGCCCAACTGCAGGGCTTCATCGGCGAGAACCGCGCGACCCTACGGCCCGCGCTGGACAAGCTCAACGGCGTGCTGACGATCCTGGACAACCGCAAAGAGCGGCTGCAGGAGTCGCTGAGTCTGCTGAACTCGTACTCGATGTCGCTGGGTGAGTCGGTGTCGGCGGGACCCTTCTTCAAGACCTACGTCGCCAACCTGCTGCCGGGGCAGTTCCTGCAGCCGTTCATCGACGTGGCCTTCTCCGACCTGGGTCTGGACCCCAACGTGCTGGCGCCCTCGGAGCGCAGCGACCCGCAGGTGGGCCAGCCGGGAACACCGGCGATGCCGGTGCCGTACCCGCGCACCGGCCAGGGCGGCGACCCGCATCTGACGTTGCCGGACGCCATCACCGGCAATCCGGGCGATCAGGGTTGCGGCCCGCCCGGTCTGCCGCTGCCCGGTCCGACGGGCTGCTACCCCTACCGTGAGCCCGAGCCGGCACCGCCGCCGGGCGGACCTCCGCCCGGCCCGCCGGCCGAGGCGCCGCCGGGCCTGGCGTCCACGCCGTCGCCGACACCGAACCCGATCTATGTTCCGGCCCCGGGTGAGGCGCCGCCGCTCGTTCCGGTGGAGGACACGCCATGAGAAACCCGAGAACCTGGGTGGCCGTCGTGCTCGCCGCGCTGCTGGTAGCCGGTGTCGCGGTGCTGGTGCGCACCACCGACAAGGTCAACCGCGTGAACGTGGTGGCCTACTTCGAGAACAGCAATGGCATCTACGAGGGCGACGACGTGCGCATCCTGGGGGTGCCGGTCGGCAGCATCGTCTCGATCGAGCCGCAGCCCGAGCGGGTGAAGATCTCGTTCTGGTACGACGACCGCTACGACGTCCCCGCGGACGCCAACGCAGCGATCCTGTCGCCCGCGCTGGTCACCTCGCGCGCCATCCAGCTGACTCCGGCCTACACGGGCGGACCGGTGATGGAAGACGACACCGTGATCCCGATCGAACGCACCGCCGTGCCGGTCGAGTGGGACCAGGTACGCCGGCAGTTGCAGGTGCTCAGCGAGACGCTGCAGCCGACCGAACCTGGCGGGGTCAGCCCGCTGGGGTCGGTGATCAACACCACCGCCGACAACCTGCGCGGACAGGGCGCCAACATCCGCGATACGGTCGTCAAACTGTCGCAGGCGTTCTCGGCGCTGGGCGACAAGAGCACCGACATCTTCTCGACGATCAAGAACCTCGCGACACTGGTGTCGGCGCTGCAGGACAGCACCGACCTGATGCGTCAGCTCAACCAGAACCTGGCTTCGGTGACCGGGCTGCTCGCCGACGATCCCGACGAGGTCGCGACCGCGGTGCGTGACCTCAACGTCGCCGTGGGTGAGGTGCAGAGTTTCGTCGCCGACAATCGCGACGCGCTGGGTACCACGTCGGAGAAACTGGCCGGGGTCACCCAGGCGCTCAACGACAGCCTCGACGACGTCAAGCAGTTCCTGCATCTGGCGCCCAACACATTCCAGAACTACGTGAACATCTGGCAGCCCGCCCAGGGCTCGGTCAGCAGCGTGCCCCAGATCAACAACTTCGCCAACCCCATCCAGTTCCTGTGTGGCGCAGTGCAGGCCGCGTCCCGGTTGGGCGCCGAGCAGTCGGCTAAGCTCTGCGTGCAGTACCTGGCGCCGATCATCAAGAACCGGCAGTACAACTTCCTGCCGTTGGGCATCAATCAGCTCGTCGGCGCCTCGACGCGGCCCAATGAGCTGACCTACAGCGAAGACTGGCTGCGGCCGGACTACATCCCGCCTGGTGGAGCGCAGCCGGCCGGTCCGCCACCAGCCGGTCAGCCGGCGCCGATGGGCGTCGCCCCGCTGCCAGCGGAGGCCGGGCCGGGCCCGGCTGCGGTACCCCCACCGAGCGGGCCGACGCCGGACACCGTGAGCGGGCCCCTGCTTCCGGCGGAGGCGGTGCCGACCAACCCAACCGACGGATTGATGGGCATGATGGTTCCGCCGGGAGGTGGCTCATGACCGCGGCGAGGACACGGCGCGCGGGCGGCGTCGCCACGCTGGCCATGGCGCTGGCGCTGTCCGGATGTGGCTGGCAGGGGCTGAATTCGATTCCGCTGCCGGGCACCCAGGGTGGCGGGCCGGGATCGTTCACCGTGCAGGCCCAGATGTCGGACGTCGACAACGTCGAACGCAACTCGCGGGTCCGCGTCGGTGACGTCAACGTCGGCACGGTCTCCGAGATCGAACGGCAGGGCTGGCATGCGCTGGTCACGATGACGCTGAACGGCAACGTCGTGTTGCCTGCCAACGCCACCGCCCGGGTCGGCCAGACCAGCCTGCTGGGTTCTCAGCACATCGAGTTGTCCGCGCCCACCGACGAAGCTCCGCAGGGCCGCCTGACCGAGGGCGCGTTGATCCCGCTGGCGTCCTCGGGGGCGTACCCGACCACCGAACAGGCGCTGGCCGCGGTGGCGCTGCTGCTCAACGGCGGCGGGCTGGGCGACATCCAGGACATCACCGAGGCGCTGTCGACCGCGTTCACCGGGCGGGAGAACGATCTGCGCAGCCTGATCGAACAGCTCGACATCGCGATCGGACATCTCGACGACCAGACCGACGACATCATCGCCACCGCGGAGAGCCTCAACGATCTGGTCGGACAGATCGCCGAGCAGAAACCCGTGGTGGACAGGGCATTACAGACCATCCCGGACGCATTGGCGGTCCTGCGCGATCAACGCGACACGCTCGCCGAGGCGTTGGTTCAGCTTGGACGGTTCAGCGCGCTGGCCGCCGACTCGGTGAACCAGACCAGGGAATCCCTGGTCGCCGAGCTGAAGGACATCGGCCCGGTGCTGCAGTCGCTCGCCGATGCCGGACCCGCCCTGACGCGGGCGCTGAGCTTCCTGCCGACGTTCCCGTTCCCGAAGGAGACGTTGACCAACTGGATGCGTGGCGACTACGCCAACCTGACACTGGTGGTGGATCTGACCCTGTCGCGCATCGACCAGGGTTTCTTCACCGGCACCCGGTTCGAGTGCAACCTGACCTGGCTGGAGTTGCAGTGGGGCCGCACGATCGGACAGATGCCCAGCCCGTGCAACCAGAACGTTCCGCCGCCGGGGGGCAACCCGCTGGTCGCGCCGTACCGTTTCGATCAGGGGCGTTGACATGCGAGTGACCCGACAGATGCTGATCCAGCTGGTGATCTTCTCCGTGGTGGCCCTCACGGCGGTGGCGATCATGGTGTTCGGTTACATGCGGTTGCCCCAGTTGCTCGGCGTCGGCCAGTACCGCGTCACCCTCGAGTTGCCCGAGACCGGCGGCCTCTACGACCGGGCCAACGTCACCTACCGCGGTTCGCAGGTCGGCATCGTCGACAGCGTGGCGCTGACCGATACCGGTGTGGCGGCGGTGTTGTCGCTCGATTCGGGCGTGTCGATTCCGGCGGATCTGATCGCCGAGGTGCGCAGCCAATCGGCGGTGGGCGAGCAGTTCGTGCAGCTGCTGCCACAAAGTGGGGACGGTCCCGAACTGCGCAACGGCGACGAGATCCCGGTCGACCGGGTCCGGATGCCGCCCGACGTCAATACGGTGCTCGACCTCACCAACGAAGGTCTTGCCGCGATCCCGAAGGACAACTTGCGCACCGTCATCGACGAGGCGTACATCGCGGTCGGTGGGCTCGGGCCCGACCTGCGCCGGCTGGTCAACGGATCGACGACGCTGGCCATCGACGCCCGGGACAACCTCGACTCGTTGACGACGCTGGTCGATGATGTTCAGCCCGTGCTGAACTCCCAGACCGACACCTCCGACTCGATCCAGGCCTGGGCCCGGAATCTGGCCGGCATCACCGGCCAGCTGCAGCAGGAGGACGCCTCGGTGGCGGGCATCCTCGACCGGGGCCCGGGCGCGGCCGAAGAGGTGCGGGCGCTGTTCGACCAACTGCAGCCCACGCTGCCGATCGTGTTGGCGAACCTGGTCAGCACCGGCGAGGTCGCAGTGGCCTACCAGGCGGGTCTCGAGCAGTTGCTGGTGCTACTGCCGCAGGGCACCGCGGTGACCCAGGCGATCGGCGTGCCCAAGAACGGCACCAAGCAGGACTACATGGGCGATTCGCTGGTGTTCAACTTGAACCTCAACGTTCCCCCGCCGTGCACCACCGGATTCCTGCCGGCCCAGCAGCAGCGGGCACCGACATTCGAGGACTACCCGGACCGACCCGCCGGCGACGTGTACTGCCGCGTCCCGCAGGACGGCCCCTTCAACGTGCGCGGCGCACGCAACCTGCCGTGCCAGACAGTGCCCGGCAAGCGGGCCCCGACTGTCAAGATGTGTGAAAGCGACGAGAACTACGTGCCGCTCAACGACGGCTGGAACTGGAAGGGCGACCCGAACGCGACACTGTCCGGTCAGGACGTCCCCCAATTGCCGCCGGGTTCGCCACCTGCAGACGCAGCTCCGCCACCGGCTCCGGCGCCGCCACCCATAGCGGCCGCGGAGTACGACCCGGCGAGCGGCACGTACGTTGGACCGGACGGACGGGTGTACACACAGTCCAATCTGGCCGACAGTGCCGCAGAGGAGCGAACATGGCAGACGATGCTGCTGCCCCCGACGGGGAATTGACGACGTCGAGGGCGGATTCGGCAAAGACCACCGACAAGGAGGCGTCCGGCGCGGTCGAGCCCGAGTCGACCGCTGCCGACGTGCCCGAAACGGGGAAGCCGGAGCCGGCAGCCGCCACCGAGGCCGCCACTGCCACCAAAGCTGACGCGGCCACCGAGGCGGACGACGCCAAAGCTGACGACGCCGAGGCTGGCGCGCCCGCCGAGGCTGCCAACGCCGACGAAGCCGAGGAGTCCGCACCGGCCCGCACGCCGATGTCGCACGTCAAGATCGCGCTCATCGCGGGTCTCGTCGCGGTGGTGGCCCTGGCGGGCCTGACCGGCTGGCTCGGCTTCCAGGCGTACCAGGCCAAGCAGACCCAGGACCTGCGCAGCCTCTATCTGCAGGTCGGACGTCAGGGTGCCCTCAACCTCACGACCATCGGCTACGAGAACGCCGAGGCCGACGTTCAGCGCATCCTCGATTCGGCGACCGGCACGTTCTACGACGACTTCCAGCGGCGCGCCGAGCCGTTCGTCGAGGTCGTCAAGCAGGCGCAATCCACCTCGGAGGGCACCATCGCCGAGGCCGGTCTGGAGTCGTTCTCCGACGACGAGGCCCAGGTGCTCGTGGCGGTCACGGTGCGCACGTCCAACGCAGGCGCGCCCGATCAGGCGCCGCGGGCCTGGCGCATGCGGATTTCAGTGGAGAAGGTCGGTGACGAGGCCAAGGTGTCGAACGTGGAGTTTGTGCCGTGAGCGGGGACAGCAAGGACAAGAAGGACGACACGAGCGAGGACGCCGGGGGCACCTCGACCGGCGCCGAGCAGACAGCTGCGACCGGCGCCGGCCAGGCCGACGCCACCGAGCCGACGGCCGCGACTGAGCAGGCCGAAGCCACCGAAAAGGCCGATGCCACCGAGGAGGCCGAAGCCACTGATCAGGTTGACGCCACCGAGGAGGCCGACGCCGCCGAGGAGGCCGGCAAGTCCGGTGACGAGTCGAGCGACGCCGCTACGCCCGCCGAGCCGGTCGCGATCCCGGCGCCCAAGCGATCGGTGCCCTGGTCGAAGGTCGTCGCGTTCGGACTGCTGCCCGCGCTGGCCCTGCTGCTGGCGCTGACCGCCGGCTTCCTGAAGTGGCAGGCCAATTCCGCACGCATCGCCGAAGACGCCGCCGACGCCGCCACCCAGGCCGCAACCGAGAGCACCATCGCGCTGCTGTCGTACTCACCGGACACCGTCGAACAGCAGCTCGGCGCGGCGCGCAATCTGCTGACCGGCGAGTTCCAGCAGTCCTATACGGATCTGACGACCGATGTGGTCATCCCCGGCGCCAAGGAGCAGCAGATTGCCGCCCTGGCATCGGTTCCGGCCGCGGCGCCGGTGTCGGCGGACCCCGATCACGCTGTGGTGCTGCTGTTCGTCAACCAGACCGTCACCGTGGGTCAGCAGCCGCCGACCGACACGGCGTCCAGCGTGCGGGTGACCCTGGACAAGGTCGACGGCCGCTGGCTGATCTCGGCGTTCGACCCGGTGTAGGCCGGGTCCTGCTGTCATGACATCGCGTCGGCTGGCAGCGGTCGACGCGCAGATGTACTGGATGGCATCGGCGATCCCGAACGACCAGTTCTTGGTCTACGCGTTCGATGGCGAGCTGACCGATCCGGGCCCGGCGCTGCAAGCGCTCCGCAGCCGCGCCGGCGAAAGTGCCGCGCTGGCAGTACGGGTCGCCGACGCGGGGTTCTGGACGTACCCGCGGTGGGAGCCGTGTGCGATCGAGGCCGACCGCTTCACGGTGCACCGGCCCGCCGACGCGTCGTGGTCGGCGTGTCTGACCGCGATCGCCGACCTCGGCGACGACCAGCTCGACGCGCGGGTGGCGCCATGGCGTCTGCACGTCTTTCCCACGGTCACGGAACTTCGCGGCCCGGGCACCGGTACCGGTGCGGTGGCGGTGCTGCAGATGTCGCACGCACTGGGCGACGGACAACGCTCGGCGGCGCTGGCCGCCTGGTTGTTCGGCCGCGACGCGCCGATCCCGCCCGGCGACGTCACCGGACATCCGGAACGGTCCTGGGTGCAGCGGGCCGCCGCGGCGGCGCGGGCACACCGGGGGCTGGTCCGCGACACCGCTGCCGGACTCGTTCCGCCGCAGGCGAAGTCGCGGCCGGTGTTGCGTAGCAACGCACGGCCCGACGGCGCGCGGTACCTCCGCACGGTGCTGTGCGAGCGACGTCGTCTGCCGGGCCCGACCGTGACCGTGAGCGTGCTGGCCGCGGTGGCGGGCGCTCTGTCCGGGCACCTCGAAGAGCTGGGTGAGGACACTGCGCAGCTCGGCGCCGAGGTGCCGATGGCCAAGGCGGGTCCGCGCCGCGCCCATAACCACTTCGGCAACGTCGGCGTCGGACTGCATCCGCGGCTGCGGTTCCCCGATCGGTGCCGGGCGATCAGCGCCGAGTTGCACCAGCGGCGGAGGCGAGCCAACCATCCGGCGATGGTGACCGCGAGCGCGGCCTTTGCGGCCGTGCCGGCACCGCTGTTGCGCTGGGGCGTCAGACAATTCGATCCCACGGTGCGATCCGATACGGCTACCGGGAACACGGTCGTGTCGAGCGTCGACCGTGGCGCCAACGACCTTGTTCTCGGCACCTCGCCGGTGCTTTTCACCACCGGCTTCCCGGGGCTGTCACCGATGATGGGGCTGACACACGGCGTGCATGGACTGGGCGACACCGTGGCTGTCAGCGTCCACGCCGCCGAATCCGCAGTCGGTGACGTCGACGCCTACGTCGAACGCCTCGCCCGCGAGCTGAGGGCCCCGCGAGCTGAGGGCCCCGCGAGCTGAGAGCTCAGGCGTCCGCGGGTTGCGCGGTCACCACGCTCGCCAACGACTGTGTGGCGGCAGCTCTCTCGTCGCCCATTCCGACCAGCGTGTCGATGATCAGGGGGCCCAGGATCTGGGTCAGCCCGTGCCCTTCGTGCCCGAAGAAGCCCGCCATCTCCAGCAGCACCGCGCCGTGGTTGACGCTCCACAGCCGGCCGGCGACAGCCAACTCGTCGTCGGGCCGGATGCGGCCCGCGGCGATCATCCGGCGCACGCCGTCGCGCAGCGCGCCGAACGACTCGGCGAGCTCGCTGCGGCTGGTCGCGCTGCCGGTCACGGTCAGGTCGGCCCGGAACCGGGTGAGCGACGCCGGTGCGGCGGTGCCGAACATCAGCTGGTAGCGCTGCGGATTGGCCAGGGCGAAGCGGTGGTACGCCAGGCCCATCGCGAGGAAATCCGCCACCGGGTCGTCGGTGTGCGGAACCTCGGTCAGCACCGCCGTGAAGCGCACGAAGACGTCGACGGCGATGGCGTCGACCAGCTTGGTCATGCCGCCGAAATGGGTGTACACGGCCATTGTCGAGGTGCCCGCTTCGGCGGCGACGTTGCGCGCGCTGAGCGCGTCGAGGCCGTCGCGTTCGAGGAGCCGCACGCCGGCCACCACCAACGACTCCTTCGCATTCATGGTTGTCATGCTGCCATAACGGTGTTATACAAAGGGCACGTATAACGCTGTTATAGGGAGGCGGGCATGACGAACCGCTATCTGAGCGGCGTGTTCGCTCCGATCGCCGAAGAGCACACGCTGACCGACCTCGAGGTGACGGGCCACCTTCCCGGCTATCTCGACGGGCGCTATCTGCGCAACGGGCCGAACCCGATCGGCGAGATCGACCCCGCGTTGTACCACTGGTTCATCGGTGACGGCATGGTGCACGGAATCCGCATCCGCGACGGACGCGCCGAGTGGTACCGCAATCGCTGGGTGCGGGGGCCGCAGGCGGCCCGCGCACTGGGGGAGGCGGTGCCGGCCGGGGACGTCGCGATCTCGGGAATCGGCGCCAACACCAACGTCATCGGACACGCGGGCAAGACGCTCGCACTGATCGAGGCGGGAGTGGCCAACTACGAGCTGACCGAGGAGCTGGACACCGTCGGCCCGTGCGACTTCGACGGCACACTGACCGGTGGCTACACCGCGCACCCCAAACGTGATCCCGACACCGGCGAACTGCACGCGGTCTCCTACAGCATGCTGCGGGGAAACACCGTGCAGTACTCCGTGATCGGCGCCGACGGCCGTGCCCGGCGCACCGTGGACATCGACGTCGGCGGCAGCCCGATGATGCACGACTTCTCCCTGACCGAGCACTACGTGGTGTTCTACGATCTGCCGGTCACCTTCGACGTCCGGACCGCGGCCACCATGGGAGTGCCTCGCGCCCTGCGACTTCCGGCGCGGCTGATGCTCTCGGCGGTGATCGGACGGATCCGCATCCCGGACCCGCTCGCCGCGCGCAGACCGAAAGGCCCGTCGTCTGACCGCCGCTTCCCCTACTCCTGGGATCCGAAATATCCGGCCCGGATCGGGGTGATGCCGCGCGAGGGCGGCAACCGTGACGTGCGCTGGTTCGACGTCGAACCGTGCTATGTCTTCCACCCCATGAACGCCTACGAGGCGGACGACGCGAGCATCGTCCTCGACGTCATCCGGCACCCGAAGATGTTCGACACCAACCGTTTAGGGCCGGACGAGGGCCCGCCCACCCTGGAGCGGTGGACCGTCGACCTCGCCGACGGCAAGGTGCGGGAGTCGCGGATCGACGACCGGCCCCAGGAGTTCCCGCGCGTCGACGAGCGGCGCGTCGGCAAGCGTCATCGCTACGGGTACGCGCCCGACGTCGGCGACGGCGACGGCGGTGACACCCTGCTCAAGCACGATTTCGTCGGCAGCTCCACTGCGGCCCACTCCTTCGGCGCCGACAAGGTCGTGGGTGAGTTCGTGTTCCAGCCGGCGTCATCGGAGGCGGCCGAGGACGACGGCGTGCTGATGGGCTTCGTCTACGATCGCCGCACCGACCGCAGCGAGTTGGCATTCCTGGACGCCCAGACCCTCGACGAGGTGGCCAGCGTCGCGCTGCCGCACCGCGTCCCCTCCGGTTTCCACGGCAACTGGGTGCCTGCCGACTGACGGGCCCAGAGCCGGGGTAGGTCGGTGCCGACGTGACAGATGGCCTACATTCTGTTGCATGTATGACACTGCTCTCGATGTCGGCGTGCTCATCCTGCGGGTCGTGCTGGGCCTGACCATGGCCGCGCACGGCTACAACAAGTTCTTCGGCAAGGGCGGACTGAGCGGCACAGCCGGCTGGTTCGACAGCATGGGAATGAAGCCGGGCATGTTCCACGCCCGTGTCGCCGCCACCACCGAGATGGCCGCGGGTCTCGGTCTGGCGGTCGGCCTGCTCACCCCGGTGCCGGCGGCCGGCTTCGTCGCGCTGATGTTGGTGGCCGCCTGGACGGTGCACAAGGACAACGGCTTCTTCATCGTCAAGGAAGGCTGGGAGTACAACCTGGTGCTGGCGGTGTCCGCGGTCGCCGTGGCCACCATCGGGGCCGGCAAGCTCAGCCTCGACTACCTGCTGTTCGGCGGCACCGGCTTCTACGACCTGCTGCACGGCTGGTGGGGTCTGGTGATCGCCGCGGTCCTGGGCCTCGCCGGCGGTATCGGTCAGCTGGTGATCTTCTACCGCCCACCGGCCAAGACCGGGGCCTGAGACCGCCCGGCCCGGCGCACATCCGGGCTTGAGACCACCCGGCTGCGCACACCGGGCCTGAAACCGGCCGCCGGGAACGGCGGCCGGTCCCGGTCGGCCGTCAGTCGGCCGGCGCCACCTTCGAGGCCATCACGGCAGGTGCCCGGTCCCACACCCGGTGCAGGCCGACCATGTTCGCCAGCGCCTCGCTGAAGCCCTTGTCGGCCTTCTTCGACACCAGGACACCCGGTGCGTCGGGGTCGATGCCGGCTGCGGTGAGCGCCTTGACACCGTCACCCCACGCCGCGATCGGCTTGCAGTGCCGGTAGGCCTCCTGCAGCAACAACACCAGCTTGATATCGCCGGTCGGCCGGGTGCCGTCGGCGACGACGAGCGCGTCGTACTCGATGGAGCGCGCCGTCAACAGCGTGCGCTCGATGACCGCTTGGTGCCGCCCGGACTCCAGCACACCGCCGAACGGGGCGGTCACCAGCACACTGGCCTTGCGGTCCTCGATCGCCTCGGTCAGCGCGCTGACACCCGCCAGATCCGAGTCCGCCGCGGCGATGATGCCGATCTTGCGGCCGTCGATCGGACCAGGGGTGTCCACGATCTGCGACAGCGCGGGCGACACCTCGACGTCGGCGGGCGGCTGCCCTGCTGGGGCGGGTAAGCCCAACCCGGCCGCCACCTGTTCGCACAGCTGCGTGTCGACGTTGGCGAGGACCTCGAGTTGGCGTTCCTTGATGGCCTGCTCGTAGCACTTGCCGAGCTCGAAGGTGAAGGCCTCGATGAGATGAACCTTCTCCACCTCCGTGAGGCTGCGGTAGAACATCGCCGGCTGGGTGAAGTGGTCGTCGAAGGACGCGGGCTGGGCCCGCTCCACCGGTCCGTCCACCTGTCGCGGGGTCTGCACATAGCCGCCTTCGTCGGCTCCGGCGACGACGGGCTCGCCGCCGTCGATGCTGTTGGGCCGGTAGGGCGCCTGGCCGGTGTGGATGGCCGTCTGGTGCATACCGTCGCGCAGCATGTCGTTGACCGGGCAGCGTGGCCGGTTGATGGGCAGCTGCGAGAAATTGGGTCCGCCCAGCCGGGTGAGCTGCGTGTCCAGGTAGGAGAACAGGCGGGCCTGCATCAGCGGGTCGTTGGTCGGTTCGATGCCGGGCACGAAGTGGCCGGTGTGGAACGCGACCTGCTCGGTCTCGGCGAAGTAGTTGGTGGGGTTGCGATTGAGGGTCAGCTTGCCGATCGGCTGCACCGGAACCAGTTCCTCGGGGACGATCTTCGTCGGGTCGAGCAGGTCGATCCCCGAGTGGGTCTCCGAGCCGTCGTCGGGCATCACCTGCACGCCCAGTTCGTACTCGAGGAACGCCCCCTCGTCGATGCCGTCGGCCATGTCGCGGCGGTGGAAGTCGGGATCGCAGCCGGCCGCGATCTGCGCCTCCTCCCACACCAGCGAGTGCACTCCGGCCACCGGCTTCCAGTGGAACTTCGCCAGACTGGTCTCGCCCTCGGCGTTGACCAGCCGGAACGTGTGCACGCCGAACCCTTCCATCGTGCGGTATGAGCGCGGGATGCCGCGGTCGCTCATGTTCCACATGACGTGGTGGGTGGCTTCGGTGTGCAGCGACACGAAATCCCAGAAGGTGTCGTGCGCCGACTGCGCCTGGGGGATCTCCCGATCCGGGTGCGGCTTGCCCGCATGGATCACATCGGGGAACTTGATGCCGTCCTGGATGAAGAACACCGGGATGTTGTTGCCGACGAGGTCGAAGTTGCCCTCTTCGGTGTAGAACTTGACCGCGAAGCCGCGGGTGTCGCGCACGGTGTCGGCGGAGCCGCGCGAGCCCAACACCGTCGAGAAGCGGCAGAACACGTCGGTCTTGGTGCCTTTTTTGCCGAGGAACCCGGCCTTGCAGACCGATGCGGCGGTGCCGTAGGACTCGAACACCCCGTGCGCGGCGGCGCCGCGGGCATGGACGACGCGCTCGGGGATCCGCTCGTGGTCGAAGTGGGTGATCTTCTCCCGTAGATGGAAGTCCTCGAGCAGGGTCGGGCCGCGCGAACCGGCCTTCAGCGAGTGGTCGGTGTCGGGGATCCGGACACCCTGTGCGGTGGTGAGGTACTCGCCCTGCTGGGCGCGCGGATCCTGTCCGTCGACGACGTCGTCGAGTCGGGCGCCGGTCGCGCTGGTGGGGCGGGGAGCTGCTTGCGATGGTTTACGTGCTGGGGGCATGGAAGAACTTCCTGCGTCGGGTGCCGGCCGCCCGCGGGTCTGGCGTGGCGGAAATCCGGCCCTCCGCCTGTACCCGAAAGTCCGCGGTTCAATCAGAGGGCTGCGGAAGTTCGCCGGTGGCCGCCAGGATCTCGGCGACGTCGACGAGCTTGCGGTTCGCCCGGCGCGACGCCTGCTTCAACATCTCGAACGCCTCGTCGCCGGTGATGCGGTGCCGCTCCATCAACACGCCCTTGGCCTGTCCGATCACGTCGCGGCTGGCCATCGCGCGTCTGAGCTGATCGGTGCGTTGGGCGTCGGCGAGGGCCACCGCGGCGTGCGTGGCGTACAGGTCGGCGAGTTGCACCGCCGCGGCGTCGAAGGCCCGCGTCGTCGCGCTGTATAGGCTCACCGAGCCCAGCCGTCGGTCGTCGATCCACAGCGGCACGCACAGCATCGAATGCACCTCCAACTCGACTGCTGTCGAGGCGAACTCGGGCCAGCGGGATTCGCAGGCCATGTCGGCCACGGTGATCACGCACTGCTCGCGCGAGGCGTCGAAGCACGGCCCCACCCCGGTGCGCTGCTGCAGGGCGTCCAACCGCGGCGGTGCGGACCCGAGGGTGGCCTGCGGTTCGAGGCGGTCGCGCACCAGCAGGTTCACCCCGGCGTGATCGGCGCACCGGATCACCGAGGTCGCCGAGCGCAGGATCGCCTCCAACGTCTGGGTGAGGTCGGCCTCGTTGACGTGCAGCGCCCGGCCCAGCACCTTGAGCGTGTCGAACTGCGCGTCGTCGAGGTCCAGCAGTGCCGCGACGTCGGCGAAGGCGGCCGTCGGGTCCTCGTGCGGAGCGGCCGTCGGGTCTTCATGCGGAGCAGCCATCGCGCCATTGTCACAGACCCCGCCGCGGACCCGCCGCGGTCATGTCCGCGTGGTTTTGGCGCGGTTCCCCCCAGTCGAACTGGAACACGTTCTAATCTGACCCCCATGGGTTTTCTCAAGCAGGACGCGCCCGTCGTCGACTACGCCGAATGGAGCAAGGGCACCCGCGCCGAGAGGATCGTGCCGATGGCCCGGCACTGGGCGGAGGTCGGCTTCGGCACCCCGGTCGTCATGCACCTCTTCTACGTCGTCAAGATCGCGCTCTACATACTCGGCGCATGGCTGATCGTGCTCACGACCGCCGGGATAGACGGATTCACGAACGTCAGTAGTTGGTACGCCGAGCCGATCGTCTACCAGAAGGTCGTGCTCTACACGATGCTGTTCGAGGTCGTCGGTCTCGGCTGCGGATTCGGGCCGCTGAACAACCGCTTCTTCCCGCCGATGGGGTCCATCCTGTACTGGCTGCGGCCGAACACGATCCGGTTACCACCCTGGCCCTCCCGGGTGCCGCTGACCTCCGGCGACACCCGGGGTCCGGTCGATGTGGCGCTCTACGGCGGGCTGCTGGTGATGCTTGTGGTCGCCCTGTGCTCCGACGGCTCCGGACCGATCCCCGAGCTCGGATCCGACGTCGGGGTGCTGCCCGTGTGGCAGACGGTGGCCGTCCTGGCGCTGCTGGCGCTCGCGGGGCTGCGCGACAAGGTGATCTTCCTCGCCGCCCGCGGCGAGGTGTACGGCGCGCTGGCGGTCTGCTTCCTGTTCAGCGGTGCCGACATCGTCCTCGCCGCCAAGCTCGTGTGCCTGGTGATCTGGATGGGCGCCGCGACGTCGAAACTCAACAAGCACTTCCCGTTCGTCATCTCCACGATGATGAGCAACAACCCGGTGATCCGGCCCCGCTCGATCAAGCGCAGGTTCTTCGAGCACTTTCCCGACGACCTGCGTCCCGGCCGGGCCTCGCGCTGGCTGGCGCACTTCTCCACGGCCATCGAGATGTTGGTGCCGCTGGTGCTGTTCTTCTCTCACGGCGGCTGGGTCACCGCGATCGCCGCGGTCGTGATGCTGTGCTTCCACTTCGGCATCCTGTCGGCCATCCCGATGGGGGTGCCGCTGGAGTGGAACGTGTTCATGATGTTCAGCGTGCTGGCGTTGTTCGTCGGCAACGCCGGCATCGGCCTCGGTGACCTCAACAGCCCCTGGCCGCTGGTGCTGTTCGCGGTGTCGGCGGGCACGGTGGCGATCGGAAACCTGTTCCCGCGCAAGGTGTCCTTCCTGCCGGGCATGCGCTACTACGCCGGCAACTGGGACACCTCGCTGTGGTGCATCAAACCCTCGGCCGCGGTCAAGATCGACAATGGTCTCGTCGCCATTGCCAGCATGCCGGCCGCACAGATGGAGAAGTTCTACGGCAGCAAGGAAACCGCCGAGATGTACCAGTACATGGGGTACGCCTTCCGGTCGTTCAACACCCACGGCCGCGCGATGTTCACCTTGGCGCACCGCCTGATGGCCGGTCACGACGAAGCCGACTACGTGCTCACCGACGGCGAACGGATCTGCAGCACCGCGATCGGATGGAACTTCGGCGACGGGCACATGCACAACGAGCAGCTGATCGCCGCCCTGCAGAAGCGTTGCCGATTCGAGCCCGGCGAGGTGCGGGTCCTGGTGCTCGACGCCCAGCCCATCCACAAACAGCGCCAGGAGTACCGGCTGGTCGACGCCGCCACCGGCGAGTTCGAGCGCGGCTACGTGATGGTCGCCGACATGGTCACGCGTCAGCCGTGGGACGACACCGTGCCGGTGCACGTGACGTGGTCGTCGTCGGTCAGCCCATGACGTCGCGCACCGGAACGCTCTCCAACCCGGCGAGCAGCAATTCACGTGAGGTGTCGAGGTGCTTGCGCCAATGCGCCTCGGCGCGGTCGGCGTCGCCGGCGCGCAGGAACTGCAGCAGCTTGCGGTAGGACCGCATCAGTTTCTCGTAGTCGTCCCGCGACACCGGCCGGCGCTCGTTGAAGACGAACGCCGTGTGCCGCACGGTGATCTCGTGGAGCATGCCGGCGACGATGCCCAGCGTCGCGTTGCCCGACAGCTGCACCACCCGCAGGTGGAAAGCGCCGGTGGATTCGGCGAGACGGTCGGACTGGTGGTCGACGGTCGCCAGCCCCTCGAGCATCTGCTCGAGTTCGTCGAACGCCTCGGTCGTGCCGGTCTCGGCGAGCAGCCGGGCGGCCATCGGCTCGATCGCCGACTTCGCGGTCAGCAGATCGGCGATCGTTGCGCCGGACAGTTCCAGTAGCAGGCCGGCCGGGCGGGCCACCACCTCGGGACCGGGCACCCGCACCCGCGCCCCGGTTCGCGAGCCGCGCCGCACCTCGACCAGGCGCTCGGACTCCAGCACCCGGACCGCTTCGCGCAGTGTGGGCCTGCTGACACCGAAGTGGGCCATCAACTCGGCTTCGTTGGGCAGGAAGTCACCGTCTTTGAGCTGGCCTTCCACCACCATGCGACGCAGTGTCCCGGCGACCAGCTCGGCCGTCTTGGGGGACCGCACCGCGGTGCGGGACGCGACGGCGTCGGCGCCGATCATCGGGGCCAGGGGAGTGCTGCGAGCCACGGCACCCTCCTCCCGGTCGACTCCGCTGCCACAAAGCTGTGCAACTCAGTAAACCATGTGGGGCTGCCGCCGGGCGGCATCGGACGGCGGGCGGTCAGCCCCAGATCCTGCCAGCGCGGGTGCGGCGAGGTTCAGCGGCGGACGAAACCCTTGTTGCGCATCAGGAAGTCGGCCAGGAATCCGTCGTGCGGGATGTGCGGGGCCCCGTGGTGGGTTGCGACGGCGCCGCAGTAGAGATTGGTCACCGACGGTTCCCGAGCCAGGCTGTCGAGCAGCATCTGATCGGCGGTGATCGCCGTGACGACGAGGCTGTCGCGCAGCGCTGCCAGTCCGTTGTCGCGCGACCACCCTGACACCCACACGCAGGGGAACGGCAACTCCGTCCCGAGTGTCACCGGATCCGGTGAGTCGAGCAGATGCACGGCGGGCCGCAGCGCCGCGACGCCGCCGCCGAGGTCGGCGACCACCTGCTCGGCACCCAGGATGGGCTCGGCCGCGACCGCGCAGCGCGCCAGCCGGTCGGCGACGGCGCGGGCGTTGCCGATCGCCGACGTGGGAAGCACCGCACGGGGGTCGGCGGCAGCCAACTCGGGCAACGCGCTGAGCCGTTCGGCGACCGCCCGTGCCAGCGGCCGGGCGTCGCCCTCGTACAGCACGGCGGTGGCGTTGACGCACGCCGTGCCCGCCAGCGCTGCGACCGAGTCGACGATGACGTCGAGGTGGGCGCGCCAGTCCTGCTCGGCGGTGATGAGGATCTTGGCGCGGCCGGGTCCGTTGACGAACACCGACGGGTCGTCGGCGTAGCGGTCGGCGACATCCTGCCCGCCGTAGACCAGCGCGAGGTCCGCCGCGCGCACGAGGTCGTCGGCGCCGCTGTGCCCGGTCGGCAGACAAGCGGCGTCGACGTCCCGGAACCCGGCCGCCCGCAGCGCGCTCACCAGCCGGTGGGCGGTCAGCGGTTCACGCCGCGACGGCCGCACCGCCACGCGGTAACCCAGCGCCAGCGCCTGCGGCCACAGTCCGTGCACACCGGGAGCGTTGCCCGGGGCGTGCACACCGAGCACCTCGCCGCGCCGCGCCCAGATCGCGCCCTCGCTCTGGTGGCGCCACTCCAGTTCGGTACGGGCGGGCAGCGCCGCGCGCACCGCGTCGAAGGCCGCCGCCACCGCCGTCGCGACGGTGCGGGCACCGGTCTCGGCCACGGTGATCGGCAATCCGGTGATGCGGCAGGTGAGGTCGACGTAGTCGGTGAAGCCCAGCCCGGCGAGCGTGGCCGAGGTGAAGAGCTCGGCCGCGCGGTCCAACGCTGCGCCGCGTTCGGCGACGGGCAACGGCGCGGCCCGTCGCTGCGCGGTGATTGTTCGGGTGACGTACAGCCGCGGCACCACCGACGTCTCCAACACCGCATCGCCGCCGGTGTCGGTGACGACCTCGCGCGTCCGGGTGCGGTAGACGCCCGCGGGGCCGAGCGCATCCAGGCGCAGGGCAGCGGCAGGGCCTGCGGCCATGGTCAGTACACGCCCTCGATCACCGGCTCGCCGTCGAACACGGCCACCGGCGCGACCTCGGCCAGCGAGTCACCGATCTGGCCGGCCGGGCCGGGCATCCGCAGTGCGGTGTCGCGTTCGAGGTTGTTGGGGATGAACATGCCCTTGCTGATGTGGTGCATCACCACCTGCCCGCGTTCGCCGTGGCCGACCCGCTCGCCGGAGGCGGGGTCGACGACCCAGAACACCACGTACGGCGAGCGGGGATCGAAGATCGCCGTGTCGCCGTCGATGCGGGTGGCGGCCTGCGACAGGATCATGGTGCTGCCGAAGGCGATGGAGATGGTCGCGGCGGGGAAGATCGTGCGGAACAGGTCCATGGTGTCGGCGTCCACGTGCGCGCCGCTGAGCAGGATGAAGCGGATGCGCCGGCGTACCAGGTCGGTCAGCTCCTCGTCGGTGGCGATGGCCTCCAGCAGCGGCGGGGTGGCGTGCAGGTTCGTCACCCGCTGCGAGCGCAGGATGTGGCGAGCCTGGTCGAGCACATGTGACACGTAGTCGCCGACCACGGCCGCCGAGCGCCGGTCGCGGCGCGCCGCCAGGCGTTTGACCCAGCGTGGATCGAGGTCGACGGTGTGGCACGGCGCCCCGAGTCGTTCGGCCACCGCGCGGTCGAAATAGCCGACGCCGTGCGGTCCGCCCGGTACCAGTGCCAGCAACCCGGCGTCGGCGACGAAGCCGCCGGCGCTGAAATCCTCGACCTGCCAGCGGGTGACCTGCTCCACCCAGTCGGGCAGCTGTGCGGTGCGCTTCGGCGCACCGGTGGTGCCGCCGGACTCGAACACCTTCGGCACCGGCGCCGGGTGCCCGTATCCGCGCGGGATGAGGTCCTCGACGGCGGCGTCGCGCAACTGGTCGACGACGGCGGGGAACCGGGCGAGGTCGTCGTAGCTGCGCACCTCGACACGCGGATCGAAGTCCAGGGTCTCGGCAATGCGCAGCCAGAACGGTGACCCGGTGTCCGCGCCGAAATGCCAGTCCAGTGCGGCGCGCAGATATGCCCCGGGCTCGGGCGCCGTCGCTGTCGGAACGTCGAGCACCGGGTCGTGACATCCGGCTGGGAACGCCATCGGCTCATCGTCACCCAGACGCGGGTGCGCGCCGGCGGACCGTCGGTGAGCGTCCGCCGTCCGGCCGGTGAATTCCCGGTGCGGTGCACGCGGGTGGTGTCGGGGATCGGGGCCGATACGGGTGCGCCGCGTGGAAGGCTGGCTGCATGCCGCAGGAGCTCACCGCCGAGGACGCCGCCGCCCGCATCGACCGCAGTGACACGCTGGGCATCCCGCTCGGACCCGGTCAGCCGCCCGGGTTCCTGCGCGCGCTGGGCGAGCGGACGGACTGGACCGATCTGCGCGTCTACGGTGCGTTGCTGGCGGTGAGCACCGAACTCTTCGGCCGCTCCGGCGTGCACTACCAGTCGGGTTTCTACGGCCCGCTGGAGCGGGCGCTGCGCGACTCGGGCGCCGACATCGAGTTCACTCCGGCGGACTTCCGCCGCTTCGGGCCGCTGCTGGAACGCCAGTGCCCCCGGGTGATGACGACGGTCGCAGCCGCCCCCGACGCCGACGGATGGTGCTCGCTGGCGCTGCACGCCGGCGGCACGACCGAGGAGCTGCGCCGCGCCGGAGCCGACCCGAACCGGTTGCTGATCGTCGAGGCGTCCGACGGTTATCCGCGCACGTTCGGGCACGGCGACCATCGGCATGCGCTGCACGTCGACGAGATCGACATCCTCATCCGCTCCTCGGAGAGCCCGCTCGAACTCCCCGAACCGGAGCCGTCGGATGCCGACCGGGCGATCGCCGAGCACGCCGTCGCGTTCATCCGGCCCGGCTCCACGCTGCAGACGGGCATCGGCTCGATTCCCAGTCAGATCGCGACCCTGCTGGCCGACGGGGACGGCGGTGGCTATGGACTGCACAGCGAGATGTTCACCGACGGCTGCATGCGGCTGCACCGGGCGGGCAAGGTCACCAACGACGCCAAGGGGATCTTCGACGGGGTCAGTGTCACGACGTTCGCGTTCGGGTCGGCGGAGCTCTACGCGTGGCTGGACGGCAACGCCGACGTGGCGTTCCTGCCGGTCGAGATCGTCAATGCGCCCGAGGTCATCGCGGCCAACCACACCATGGTGTCCATCAACGGCGCGCTCGCGATCGACCTCCACGGCCAGGTTGTCGCCGACACCGTCGCCGGGAACCAGTTCAGCGGCATCGGGGGCGCCGAGGACTTCGTGGCCGGGGTCGGGCTCGAGCTATCCGACCGCTCGTTGATCTGCCTGCCGTCCACGTACGAGAAGGACGGCGAGCTCGTGTCGCGGATCGTGCCGTGGTTCGGTCCCGGCGCCGTCGTCACGACCCCGCGGCACCACGTCGACGTCATCGTCACCGAGTACGGGGTCGCCGAGCTGGAAGGTAAGACGGTGCGGCAACGCGGTCACGCGCTCGCGGAGATCGCCCATCCCAGGTTCCGCGACGAACTGGCCGAGGCGGCCGACCGGGCCGCCGCCGGCCGCTCGCCGGTGCGCTGAGTTACCGAATCTGCCTACCAACCAGTAGGTTGACCTAGTAAACCTTGTTCGTTTACGTTCGAGGTACCACACTTTTCGAAGGAGATCTTCCATGGCTGAAGCCGTCATCGTCGAGGCTGTCCGCTCACCAGTCGGCAAGCGCAACGGCGGCCTGGCAGGCGTGCATCCTGCCGATCTGTCCGCGCAGGTGCTCAACGGCCTCGTCCAGCGTGCCGGCGTCGACCCGGCGCTGGTCGACGACGTCATCTGGGGCTGCGTCATGCAGGCCGGTGAACAGGCCCTGGACATCGGGCGCACCGCGCTGCTGACGGCGGGCTGGCCCGAGACCGTTCCGGGCGTGACCGTCGACCGCCAGTGCGGGTCCAGCCAGCAGTCGGTGCACTTCGCCGCCGCCGGTGTGGTGGCCGGGCACTACGACGTCGTCGTCGCCGGTGGCGTCGAGTCGATGTCGCGCACGCCGATGGGTTCGTCGCTGGCCAACGGCGGCAACCCGTACCCGGGTGCCTTCAAGGACCGCTACAGCCAGACCCCCAACCAGGGCATCGGCGCCGAGATGATCGCCGAGCAGTGGGGCCTGTCGCGCACCCAGCTCGACCAGTTCTCCCTCGACTCGC
This sequence comes from Mycolicibacterium poriferae, assembly GCF_010728325.1. The sequence goes on along the minus strand of NZ_AP022570.1, from coordinate 4,889,510 downwards.
ATGAAAAGGCCGGCGCCGCACAGGATGCCGGCGCGTTCGACGATCAGATCGTGGCCATCAAGGACGCCGAGGGCAACACCGTCCTGAAGGACGAGGGCATCCGTCGCGGCACCACGCTGGAGAAGATGGGTCAGCTCAAGCCGGCGTTCAAGGAGGACGGCGTGATCCACGCCGGCAACTCGTCGCAGATCTCCGACGGTTCGGCCGCGCTGCTGTTCATGTCGGCCGAGAAGGCCAAGGAACTCGGCCTCAAGCCGCTGGCCAAGGTGCACACCGCGGTCCTGGCCGGTGCCGACCCGGTGATCATGCTGACCGCGCCGATCCCGGCGACGCAGAAGGCGCTCAAGCGGTCGGGACTGTCGATCGACCAGATCGGCGCCTTCGAGGTCAACGAGGCGTTCGCACCGGTGCCGATGGCCTGGCTGAAGGACATCGGCGCCGACGAGAAGAAGCTCAACCCCAACGGCGGTGCCATCGCGCTGGGTCACCCGCTGGGCGGCTCCGGTGCCCGCATCATGACCACCCTGCTGTATCACATGCGCGACAACGGAATTCAGTACGGCCTGCAGACCATGTGCGAGGGCGGCGGCCAGGCCAACGCCACCATCCTGGAACTGCTGTGACGCAGGGCAGTCCCGGCGCTCTGGTCGAGCGCCGGGGCAACGTCATGGTCATCACGATCAACCGGCCCGAGGCGCGCAACGCGATCAACTCGGCGGTGAGCATCGCGCTCGGGGACGCGCTTGAGGAAGCGCAGCAGGATCCCGAGGTGTGGGCGGTGGTGCTGACCGGCTCCGGCGACAAGTCCTTCTGTGCGGGCGCCGATCTCAAGGCCCTGTCCCGGGGCGAGAACATCGGGCACCCCGACCAGCCCAAGTGGGGCTTCGCCGGCTACGTCCGGCACTTCATCGACAAGCCGACCATCGCCGCGGTCAACGGCACCGCACTCGGCGGCGGCACCGAGCTGGCGCTCGCCAGTGACCTGGTCGTCGCCGGCGAGAGCGCGAAATTCGGCCTGCCCGAGGTGAAGCGGGGCCTCATCGCCGCCGCGGGCGGGGTGTTCCGACTGGTCGACCAGGTGCCGCGCAAGGTGGCGCTGCAGATGATGTTCACCGGAGAACCCATCACCGCCGCCGATGCGCTGAAGTGGGGCCTGATCAACGAAGTCGTCCCTGACGGAACGGAATTGGAGGCCGCGCTGGCGCTGGCGCAGCGCATCACCGTCAACGCCCCGTTGGCCGTTCAGGCCAGCAAGCGCGTCGCGGTGGGCGCCGACGATGCCGTCGTCGCTGCCGACGAACCCGGGTGGAAACGCACGATGCGCGAGGTGGCGGTGGTCTTCAACTCCGAGGACGCCAAAGAAGGACCGCTGGCCTTCGCGCAGAAGCGCGAACCGGTCTGGAAAGCCAAGTAGGCACCCTAAGCCCGACAAGCGAAGGAAACTCATGAAGCGCACGATCTACGAGGCCGAGCACGAGGCGTTCCGCGACACCGTCCGGGGCTACATCGACAGCGAGCTGGTGCCCAACGCCGAGAAGTGGGAGGCCGACCGCATCGTCGACCGGTCAGCCTACGTGGCCGCAGGTAAGCACGGGCTCATCGGATTCAACATGCCCGAGGAGTACGGCGGGGGTGGCACCGACGACTTCCGGTTCAACGCGATCATCGACGAGGAGATCGCCAAGGCCGGCGTTCCGGCACCGGCGCTGAGCCTGCACAACGACGTCGTCGGCCCGTACTTCAAGGACCTGTCCAACGACGAGCAGAAGCAGCGCTGGCTGCCGGGTATCGCCAGCGGCGAGACCATCATCGCCATCGCGATGACCGAGCCCGGTGCGGGCAGCGATCTGGCCGGTATCCGCACCTCGGCCGTGCGCGACGGCGACGACTGGATCGTCAACGGCTCCAAGACGTTCATCTCGTCGGGCATCAACAGCGACCTCGTCGTCGTGGTGGCCCGTACCGACCCCGAGGCCGGGCACAAGGGCTTCACACTGCTGGTGGTCGAGCGGGACATGCCGGGCTTCACCAGGGGTCGCAAGCTCGAGAAGATGGGCCTGCACGCCCAGGACACCTCCGAGCTGCATTTCGAGAACGTGCGGGTGCCGGGCGCCAACGTGCTGGGCAAGGAGGGCCGCGGCTTCTACCACCTGATGCAGAACCTGCCGTCGGAGCGGTTGTCGATCGCGATCTCCGCGATCGCCGGGGCTCGCGAAACCTGGCGTCAGACAGTGCAGTACGCCAAGGACCGCAAGGCGTTCGGCCAACCGATCGGCAGCTTTCAGCACAACCGGTTCCTGCTGGCCGAGATGGACACCGAGCTCGAGGTCACCGAGACCTACCTGGACCGCTGCCTGCAGGGCGTCGTCGACGGTGAGCTCACCGCCGTCGAGGCGGCCAAGGCCAAGTGGTGGGGCACCGAGGTCGCCAAGAAGGTCGTCGACCAGTGCGTGCAGTTGCACGGCGGCTACGGCTACATGATGGAGTACCGGGTCGCCCGCGACTACGTCGACGGACGCATCCAGACCATCTTCGGCGGCACCACCGAGATCATGAAGGAGATCATCGGCCGGGACCTGGGCCTGTAGCCGGACGACTCCACAGCGAACGGGGCGCGCACAGCGATGCTGTGCGCGCCCCGTCCTCGCTGAGTTCTACTGGCAGTTACTAGGGCGCCTCGGCGGCCGGGGTCGGCGTCGGAGCACTCTCCGCCGGCAGCGGGGTCGTCGGAGCAGGCGTCTCGCTGGTCTCGGTCGTCTCAGTCGAGGGGGTCTCGGTCGACGTGGTCTGCTCCGGGGTGATCGGCGCCGGGGCGTCGGCCGGGTTCAGCACCTGGTCGATGATGTAGATGCGGGCGTTCTGCGCCGTGATGCCGCCGCACTCCACCTTGGTGGTCTCGTTGACCGCGATGTCGCCGCCCGAGCCGGTCACCTCGACCTCGGTGCCCTCCTGGGTGGGACGCTGGCCCTTGACGTCGTCGGGGCCCAGCAGGCCCAGGAACGCGTGGTAGTACACCAGGCTGGTCAACACGGCCGGATCGGTGCGCAGCACCTCGAGCTGCTCGGGAGGCAGCGCCGCGAACGCCTCGTTGGTGGGGGCGAACACCACGTACGGGCCGTTGTCGAGCACGCCGGTGATGTCGACCGCCGGGTTCAGCCCGCCGGAGATGGCGGAGTTGAAGGTGCTGATCTGCGGGATGCTGGCCAGCGCGCTGCTGACCGGCAGGTTCGCCAGGCTCTTCCAGTTGGGCAGCGCTTCCTTGAACGCACCGCACTCGGGGCCCTGAGGATCGGGGATCTCCGCGACCGGGGTGGTCGGTTCGGCGTGCGCGGTGACAGCCAGCGGAACCGACAGCGCGATCGCGGCGGCGCTCGCTACGACACCGATGGTCTTGCTGGTGCGGGACTTCACGTTTCTGTTCCTCCTGCTTGTCAGGTCGCCTGGCATGGTAAGGGCACGAAATGATCACGGCCAAGTCGAGGCGGCGCCGCCGAACGCGGTATCGGTCCGTGTTCAGTGCGTTGACCTGCGTGTTCCACGGTCGAGGGCGCGACAGCTCCGTCGCACCTCTTTGTTCATCGCGCCCTGCACGCGACTGCGTTACCGGCGGCCGTTCTCAGCCGTCCTCGGCCGTCCAGGGGAAGCGCGATCAGACGGTCGAGCCCAGACTCGGGCGACCCGAGATGCAGATCTGCTCCGAGAGCTCCCACAGTTCCAACGCGCGGGCTTCGTCCACCGCGTACGGGGCGGCCGAGGCGATCTGGCAGTCCGACAGGTACACGCCTCCGGCGTCGTCGAGGTCGCTGCTGACGGCGGCCCATACCTGGGTCGCCGCCCCGCGGTCGGGGGTGGTGAAGTCCTTCGTCACGTCCAGGCGCCGCGCCGGCTTGTTCCGACCGGTTCGGGGCACCCGGTTGAGGCTCTCGAAATCCTCGGCGGTCATGTGCCGGGCCAGCGACGTCGCGACGATGCCCGGATGTACCGCGAAGGCCCGGACCCCGCTGTCGCGCAACCGCCGGTCCAGTTCGACCGCGTGCAGCACGTTCGCGGTCTTGGAGGCGCCGTAGGCGGCGAACTTGTCGTAGGGACGGTGCTCCCAGTGCAGGTCGGTGACGTCGACATCACCCATGCGGTGTCCCTCCGAGGACAGCACGACCACCCGGGCGCCGTCAGCGGCCAGCAGCACCGGCAACAGCGCGCGGGTCAGCTCGAAATGACCCAGGTGGTTGGTGCCGAACTGGGTTTCGAAGCCGTCGACGGTGCGCCCGAACGGGGTGAACATCACCCCGGCGTTGTTCATCAGGACGTGCACCGCGGGGGTGAGGTCCTGGATGGCCGCGGCTGCCGCGGTCACCGACGCCAACGAGGTCAGATCGAGGTGCACGCTGGACAGCTGGGCGGCGGGCACCGACGTGCGCACCCAGGTCAGGGTGTCGGCGACGTCGTCGGCGTTGCGCGCGGCCAGGATCACGTGCGCCCCGGCGGCGGCCAACGCCCGCGTCGACTCGCGTCCGAGACCGGACGACGCCCCGGTCACCACACAGGTCTTGCCGGTCAGGTCGACACCGTCGACCACGTCAAGAGCGGTCGGTGTTGCAGTCATCAGGCGAGGATCGCACGAACCGCCCGCGGTTCCCCCCGGCGGGGCCGTCCGATCGCCGCCCATACGATGGCGGCCATGCCGCAGCCGCTCATCCTGTCCGTCGCCGGACGTCGACCCCAGCTCGACCCCGAGAGCTGGGCTGCCCCCAACGCCACCCTCGTGGGCCACGTCATCCTCGGGGCCCGGGCCAGCGCCTGGTACGGCGCGATCCTGCGGGCCGAGGCCGAGCCCATCGAGATCGGCGCCGGCAGCAACATCCAGGACGGGGTGACCATTCACGTCGACCCCGGATTCCCGGCCCGCGTCGGGTCCGGTGTCAGCGTCGGACACAACGCGGTGCTGCACGGCTGCACCGTCGAGGACGACTGCCTGATCGGGATGGGCGCCGTCGTCCTCAACGGAGCGACGATCGGTGCCGGATCGCTGGTGGCGGCCGGAGCCGTCGTGCCGCAGGGCGCGGTGGTGCCGCCCGGTTCGATGGTCGCCGGGGTGCCCGGCAAGGTCCGTCGTGAACTCAGCGACGACGAGATCGCCGGAATCCGGACCAATGCGGAGCTCTACCAGAAGCTGGTCGAGCTCCACCGTGACGCGGATGACACCTGATCCGACGTAGGTCACACCCGGGTTCTGTTCTGAGGCGTTCGGGTACAGCCGTACCGTGAAAGCTGTGCGCACCTTGGTCACCGGCGCCACCGGGTACATCGGCTCCCGTCTCGTCACGGCGCTGCTCAGCGACGGCCATGACGTCGTCGCCGCCAGTCGTCATCCCGACCGGCTCGCCGACTTCGGCTGGTCCGACCGCGTCTCGACGGTCGCTCTGGACGCCCACGACGCGGGCTCCGCCCGCGCCGCGTTCGATCAGGCCGGGCCGATCGACGTCGTCTACTACCTGGTGCACGGCATCGGGCAACCCGGTTTCCGGGAGGCCGACAACCGGGCCGCCGCCAACGTCGCCTCCGCGGCCAAGGCCGCCGGAGTCCGTCGCATCGTCTACCTCGGCGGGTTCGTGCCCGACGACGACTCGCTGTCCGAGCATCTCACCAGCCGCGCCGAGGTGGCGGCCGCGTTGCACGTCGACGGCGGACCCGATGTGGTGTGGCTCGGCGCCGCGATCGTCATCGGCGCCGGTTCGACGTCGTTCGAGATGCTGCGCTACGTCGCCGACCGGTTCCTGCTGCTGCCCATGCCGGACTGGTCGGCCAACCCCATCGACCCCATCTCGGTGCGCGACGCGCTCTACTATCTGGTCGCCGCGGCCGACGCCGACACCGTGCCGGCCGGGAACTACGACATCTGCGGGCCGGAGACCACGACCTACGGGGATCTGCTGCGGACCTACGCGAAGGCTGCGGGCATCTGGCGCACCCCGGTGGCGGTGCACGGCATCGACACCGGGCTGGTCTCGAAGGTGACCGGCATCATCCTGCCCGTGCCGGGCGGGCTGGCCGGCGACCTCGTGGAGTCCCTCGACTACCCGATGATGGCCTCCGAGGACGGCCTGCTCGAACGCGTGCCCGAGCCACCCGGCGGGCGGATCGGAGTCGAGGACGCCATCCGGCGGTCGGTGACGAGCCCGCGCCGGCGTCCCGTCGATGAGCTGGCCGACCCGCATCACCTCGCCGACACCGACCCCGACTGGGCCGGCGGCGACGCGTTGCGGCTGCGGCGCCTGGCCTGTGCGGTGACGCCCTCGGTGGTGCATCCGGTCCTCGGGTTGATCGACGAGATCCCCGGCCCCGTCGCCGCGGCCGTGCGCACCGGGGTGGACACGGTGCTCGGACTGGTTCCGAAGGTCGGATTGGCGTGACCCAGGACGACCGCTCCGGACTGCCCGGCGAGCTGTACGACATCGCCCGCACGAAGGCGCCCCAGTACAACGAGCCGCCCGCGGTGATCCGGCGGCGCAAGATCATGGTCGGCGTCGTGCTGCTGGTCGGCGGCTCGCTGCTGGGTTATTCGCTGAGCCGTCCACCCGAGGATGCGACGTTCATCTGGCTCACGCTGGCCCTGGCCGGGGTGTGGGCCCTCGGCGCGTTCGTCTCGGGTCCACTGCACCTCGGGCACGTCAACTTCCGCGGCCGCAACCAGCGTCCCCTGATCACCGGCACCGGGGTCGGGCTGGCGCTGGGGGCGGTGTTCGTCGTCGGCGGGCTGGTGTGCCGGCAGATCCCCCCGGTGGCCGACTACATCACCCGGGTGCTGGAGTACTCCAACGTCGGCCCGCTGTGGCTGGTCGTCTTCATCACGGTCGTCAACGGAATGGCCGAAGAGCTGTTCTTCCGCGGATCTCTGTTCACCGCGCTGGCCAAGTACCGGCCGGTGCTGGTCTCCACCGTGCTCTACGTGATCGCCACCGGCGCCGCCACCGGCAACCCGATGCTCGGCTTCGCCGCGATCATCCTGGGCACCGTGTGCGCGCTCGAGCGCCGCGCGACCGGTGGAGTGCTCGCACCGATGCTGACCCACTTCTTCTGGGGCCTGATCATGGTGCTCGCCCTGCCGCCGATGTTCGGGGTGTGAGCCGCGGTCCGACAGCTAGAACCGCGCCCGGGCCAGGAACCTCTGCAGGGCAGCTGGTTCGCCGTCGACCTGAAGATCGTCGTCCGGGCGGCGACCCCACAGCAGCAGCAACAGATCCGACGCGGTGGCGGTCACGGTGACGTCGGCGCCCACGCGCCCACCCGTCAGCTCGGCCGAGCCGCGCCCGACGCGGATCGTCCAGTCGGTGCCGACATCGCCGGCACACAAAGCGACGGTCTGCGCCGGACCGGCCAGGTCGGGGGAGAGGCCAGGCAGGACCTCGTCGAGGAACTCGTCGACTCCGTCGGCGGCGATGCGCTGTTCGATCGGCTCGCCGGCGGCGACGGCGGAGAGCGCGTCCCAACAATGCACCGCGGTCTCCTGAGCCACTCTGCGACAGATGAATCCCACGTTGCGCCGCCGTCCCCACGTCCACGCGGGCCGTTCTGGATCCAGACCGGCCAAGGCGTCGACCGCGGTATCCGCGCCCGTGCGAAACCACGCCAACAGCTCGTCGTCGCCGGGACGGGCAGGTTCGGTCCACTCCTGCGGTCCGGACAGGTCGCCACGAGCGACCAGCTGCCAGAACAGCTGGACGACGCCCACATGCCAGACCAGGTCAGCAACGTGCCAGCCGGGGCAGCTGGGCACCGTGGCGGTGAGCCGACCCTGAGCCGCGTCGGCGATGCGGTGGCTGTCGCGCCGCACGGACACGAGGTGATCAACGGGCTTCATGGCTCGGGCATCGTATCGCCGGCGACCGGGGAGCCGGTGCCGATGTCGCTGCGCTGCCGCTGATTCTCGACGTCTACCGCAGTGGGTGGGCGAGCTCGTCGCGCCGCATCTTCGCCGCCCACACCGCCACCGCCGCCAACACCATCGGCGCCAAGCCCGCCGCCAGGAAGATGGACTGCATCGAAACGACGGTCGACAGCGGACCGGCGATCGCGAACGACACGGGCAGGAACACCAGCGACACGAAGAAGTCCAGGCTCGACACCCGGCCCAGCATCGCCGCGGGCACGCGGCGCATCAGCAGCGTCCCCCAGATCACCATGCCGGCCCCGTCGGTGAGCCCGACGACGAACGTGGCCGCAGCCATCACCGGAAACGACGACGTGACACCGATGATCGCCAGCGGCGCCGAACCGAGGCCCCATGCCGCCATCATCACCGTCAGGTAGCGGCGGGGCAGCGGCCGTGACGACACCGCGACCGCGCCGAGCGCGCTGCCCATCCCGAAGCAGGCCAGGATCAACCCGAACGCACGCTCGCCGTGCACGAACCGCTCGGACACGACGAACGGCAGCAGCACCTCGATCGGGCCGAGCACCACGAGCACGAACACGCTGGCGAACAGCAGCGTCCACAACAGCCACGGGGTGCCGGCCACGAAGCTGAACCCGTCCCGCAGGTCGCGCAGCAGATGCGGTCTTTCCTGTTCTGCCACAACGGCTTGCAGCCTCGGTCGGGTCGCCACCAACAGTGCCAGACCCGCACCGAACAGCGCCGCCACAGCCCATGCGCCCAGCGCCGGGAACGTCGCGCCCACCAGCAGGCCGGCGACGGCCGGCCCGACAGCGCGCTGGAACACCGGCCGCACCACCCCTTCGACACCGTTGGCGGCCAACAGGTGATCGGCCGGCAGGATCCGGGGCAGCAGTGCGCTGTAGGCCGGGAAGAAGAACGCCGCGGCCACACCGAGCGCGCCGGCGGCGACCGCCATGTGCCAGATCTGCAGTGCCCCCGCACTTCCCAGCGCGGCGACGGCCGCGGCGATGACGGTGTTGACCGCTTCGACCACGATGATGATCGTGCGTTGGTTGAACCGGTCGGCGGCCAGACCGCCCACCAGCACGAAGGCGACCAGCCCGGTGCCCAGGCACGTGGCGACCAGCGACAGCGACCGCGGATCGTCGTCCAGCGCGATCACCTGGAAGGCCATCACCACCGCCCACATGCCCTCGGCGAAGATCGACAGCGTCACCGCGGCCATCAGCAGCCGGTATTCGCGGAACCGGAACGGCGCGACCACCCGCCAGCCGGCGGCGTGCGCCGGCTGGTCAACCGTCTCGGGTGTGTTCACGCCCTCGATGGTGGCCGACGAGCAGTGTTGCCGTCGAGCGATTTTCGGGCGCTCGGCTGTCGTTCAGACTGCACTGGTGGCGGGGCCTACTCGCAAAACCTCGCCGTCAACGCAGCCTCGACGAGGGTGGGTCAGCGGTCGGTGAACTTGGCTGCCCGGCGCTGCTGGAACGCCCGGGTGCCCTCGCGGAAGTCAGCGGATTCCAGCAGCGTCAGCTGTCCCTTCTTCTCCCGCTCGAGCGCATCCTCCAGCTCGGTCAACGTCGCGGCGTTGATCGCGTCCTTGGTCTTACGCAGCGCGGCGGCCGGTCCGCCGACCAGCGTGGCGATCACCTTGTCGACCTCGGCGTCGAGCTCCTCGGCCGGGTGCACCGCGCTGACCAGTCCCCAGTCGAAGGCTTCCGGCGCCGGAATGCGTTCGGCGAGCAGGGCCATCCGCATCGCTCGGGTGCGCCCGACCGCGGCGGCGATCAGCGCCGACGCGCCGCCGTCGGGCATCAACCCGATCTTGGTGAAGGCGAGCATGAAGAAGGCCTTGTCCGAGGCCAGTACCACGTCGCACGCCAGCGCCAGTGACACGCCCACCCCGGCGGCGGGGCCCTGCACCACCGACACGGCCGGCTGGGGAAGGTTGACGATCGCGCGGATGCAACGGTTGGCCGCGTCGAGTACGTCGGCTGGTGTGCCGGCTGCGCCGGGATTGGCGTGATCCTCTTCGCTGATGCCCGCGCCGGAGGAGAACCCGCGGCCGGCTCCGCCGACACGCACCACCCGTACCCGCGGGTCGGTGGCGGCCTTCTCCAGAGCCTCGGCGAACGTGGCGAGCATCGGCGCGGTCAGGGAGTTCAGGCTGTCGGGCCGGTTGAGCGTCACGGCCAGCACGCCGCCGTCGAGGGTCACGGTGAGGTCGTCGATGCCGGCGTAGGTGCCGGTGAATGCGTCGGTGGTGGTCATGTCCGTCCCCTGGTTGTGGGGGTCATCCACGAGCTGATGCCCCATGGCCGATCCGACTTGGTTATACAAGTAAGCTATGTCGCGGTCAACCGAGCAGTCGTCGACGAAGGGCGGTTAGACATGGCTGAACCCCAGCAGGGATCTCCGACAGGACCTCTGGACGGACTGCGTGTCGTGGAGCTGGCCGGCATCGGCCCGGGCCCGCATGCGGCCATGATCCTCGGTGACCTGGGCGCCGACGTGGTGCGCATCGAGCGGCCAGGCAAGGGCGCCGGCCCGGCCACCAAACCCGGCGGCGACTACCTGTTGCGCAACCGGCGCTCGGTGGCGGCCAACCTCAAGGACGAGCAGGACCGCGACATGGTGCTCGGTCTCATCGCCAAAGCCGACGTACTGATCGAAGGCTTCCGCCCCGGCGTCACCGAACGCCTCGGGCTGGGCCCCGAGGACTGTGCCCGGGTCAACGAGCGGCTGATCTATGCCCGGATGACCGGCTGGGGGCAGGACGGGCCCCGTGCCCAGCAGGCCGGTCACGACATCAACTACATCTCGCTCAACGGCACGCTGCACGCGATCGGGCGGGCCGGTGAGCGACCCGTGCCACCGCTGAACCTGGTGGGGGACTTCGGCGGTGGGTCTATGTTCCTGATCGTCGGGGTCCTCTCGGCGTTGTGGGAGCGGGAACGCTCGGGCAAGGGCCAGGTGGTCGACGCCGCGATGGTCGACGGTTCGAGCGTGTTGTCGATGATGATGTGGGCGTTCCGCGGCATGGGGATGTGGAGCGACGAGCGCGGCGTGAACATGCTCGACACCGGCGCCCCGTACTACGACACCTACACCTGCGCCGACGGCCGCCACGTCGCGGTGGGCGCGATCGAACCACAGTTCTACGCCCAGCTGCTGCAGGGGTTGGGCCTGGACGGCGCGGAGTTGCCCGAGCAGAACGACATGGGTCGCTGGCCGGAGCTGCGGGCCCGTTTCACCGAGGCCTTCGCCGCCCACGATCGTGACCACTGGGCCGAGGTGTTCGCCGGCACCGATGCGTGCGTGACGCCGGTGCTGTCGTTCGCCGAGGTGGAGTCCGAGCCGCACAACACCGAACGAGACACGTTCTATCGCGAGAACGGCTATCTCTATCCGGCGCCCGCTCCGCGGTTCTCGCGCTCGTCACCGTCGGCGCCCAAGCCGCCCGGCGTTCCCGGCGCCGACACCGAAGCCGTTCTGAGGGAATGGGTTTGACGTCCGCATAGGACTGGTCAAGTAACAGAAAGGAACCGATCTGTGGAGATCAAGGACGCCGTAGCAGTCGTCACCGGAGGTGCGTCCGGGCTCGGGCTGGCGACCACCAAGCGCCTGCTGGATCGCGGCGCATCCGTCGTCGTGATCGACCTCAAGGGCGAGGACGCGGTCAAGGAGCTGGGTGCGCGCGCCAAGTTCGTCGAAGCCAACGTCACCGACCCCGAGCAGGTCAGCGCGGCGCTCGACGCCGCCGAGGAGATGGGCCCGCTGCGTATCGACGTCAACTGCGCCGGCATCGGCAATGCCATCAAGACGCTGAGCAAGGACGGTCCGTTCCCCCTCGACGGCTTCACCAAGGTCATCCAGGTCAACCTGATCGGCACGTTCAACGTGATCCGGTTGGCCGCCGAACGCATGGCCAAGACCGAGCCCGTCAACGGCGAGCGCGGCGTGATCATCAACACCGCCTCGGTGGCCGCGTTCGAGGGTCAGATCGGTCAGGCCGCCTACTCCGCGTCCAAGGGCGGCGTCGTCGGCATGACGCTGCCGATCGCGCGCGACCTGTCGCGCGAGCTGATCCGGGTGTGCACCATCGCCCCCGGTCTGTTCAAGACCCCGCTGCTGGGTTCGCTGCCCGAGGAGGCGCAGGCCTCGCTGGGCAAGCAGGTTCCGCACCCGGCCCGCCTCGGCGATCCCGACGAGTACGGCGCGCTGGCCACACACATCGTGGAGAACCCGATGCTCAACGGTGAGACGATCCGCCTCGACGGCGCGATCCGGATGGCGCCACGATGAGCATCAGGACGAAGTTCACCGAAACGTTCGGGGTCGAGCACCCCATCGCCCAGGGCGGCATGCAGTGGGTGGGCCGCGCCGAGCTCGTCGCCGCGGTGGCCAACGCGGGTGCGCTCGGCTTCATCACGGCGCTGACCCAGCCCACGCCGGCGGACCTCGCCAACGAGATCGCTCGCACGCGCGATCTGACGGACAAGCCGTTCGGGGTCAACCTGACCATCCTGCCGGCGATCAATCCGCCGCCCTACGACGAATACCGTCAGGTGATCGTCGACGCCGGCATCAAGATCGTCGAGACCGCGGGGTCCAACCCGGCGCCGCACCTGCCGATGTTCCACGACAACGGCATCAAGGTGCTGCACAAGTGCACCTCGGTGCGGCACGCGGTCAAGGCGCAGTCGCTCGGGGTGGACGGCATCAGCATCGACGGGTTCGAATGCGCCGGACATCCCGGCGAGGACGACATCCCCGGCCTCGTTCTGATCCCCGCGGCGGCCGACAAGATCGAGATCCCGATGATCGCGTCAGGTGGTTTCGCCGACGCCCGCGGTCTGGTCGCGGCGCTGGCGCTGGGCGCCGACGGCATCAACATGGGGTCGCGGTTCATGTGCACCGTCGAGTCGTGCATTCACCAGAACGTCAAAGAGGCGATCGTCGCGGGTGACGAGCGGGGTACGGAGCTGATCTTCCGCAGCCTGCACAACACGGCGCGGGTGGCGTCGAACGTGGTGTCGCGCGAAGTGGTCGACATCCTCAAGAACGGCGGTCAGTTCGAGGACGTCAAGGATCTGGTGGCCGGCGTGCGCGGCCGGAAGGTGTTCGACGAGGGCGACACCGACGCGGGAATCTGGACGGTCGGGACGGCGATGGGACTGATCAACGACATCCCGACGGTGGACGAGCTGGTCTCCCGCATGGTCACCGAGGCCGAGGGGCTGATCACCGGCCGGCTCGCCGGCATGGTGGCCACCTCAGCGCAGTCGGCGCCGGTCTGAGCTCACCTCAGCGGCAAACCGCACCAACGAGGAACGCGCGCCCCGCGGGGCGCGCGTTTTCTCATACTGCGGTAGGGAGGGTGATCTCGTCGTCGAGCTGCTCCGAGGTCTCGCCCTCGACCAGGACATCTCCGTGGTAGAGCGCGTCGAAGTCAACCTTGATGACATCAGCGTTGGTGTCGTCGATCCACATGTACTGAACAGTAACCAGCGCTATTAAGGATTCTTTGAGTCACGATTCGGAGTTTGATGGCAATCCTTACCGCTGGGTAGGGTCCGCGGTCTACCGGCCGGTAGCAATCAGGACGAGGGCGTCGTGAGATGGATCGGGTTCACCCCGTACAGCGCGGCCCACGTCACCACCGCGGCGATCACCGCAAGCCCCACCAGCCCCAGGCGTACCGGCATCGACCAGGTGATGCGGGCCAGGGGTCCAGCGTCGACCGAGAACCGGCCGGCGCCGGCGAACAACAGCGCCGCCGCGCCGACGCCGATCAGGAACGGCAGGTTGAACGGCTCGGACCAGAAGGCCCCGGCCGAGACGTTGACGGCCCACGCGCACAACATCGCGCTGAGCACCGCGCACGCCGCCAGTGGGGTCAGAGCCCCCAGCAGCAGACCGATGCCGCCCAGCGTCTCGGCGGCGGTGACCATGAACGCGGCCAGCCCCGGAAGGCGCCAGCCCGCGTCGGCCATGAAGCCCACGGTGGTGGAGAAGTCGAGGGCCTTGATCAGTCCGGCCTGCAACGCCGCCGCCCCGATGCCCAGTCGAAGGATGGCCAATCCCACGGAGCCGCCGACGCCCGCGTTGGGCGCGGGTGCGGTGAGGTCTGTCGCCATGGCCGACGAGCTTAGGGCGGTGGGACCGCGTCGGGTGGAGTCGAGGTTCATGCAGGACTCGACTTCGCGGAGCGCGGAAAGTCATCGCGCCGCCGTGAACCCTCCCGTTGACCGGTCAACTTAACGTTGATAACTTAGCGCCGGTAACCGGCGCTGGTACCAACGAAGGGGGCCCGATGCTGCAGCGCATCGCACTGTTGGCCATCGCGGCGCCGCGCCGCATCCTCGTCGTCGCCCTGCTGGTGATGGTGGCGTGCGGGATCTTCGGCGTGCCGGTCGCCGGCACGCTGTCCGCCGGTGGGTTCCAGGACCCGACCTCCGAATCGGCGAAGGCCACCCGGCTGTTGGTCGACGAATTCGATCAGGGCGACATGGAGCTGATCATCAGCGTCACCGACGAAGACGGGGTGCGGGCCCCCGCGGCGCGCGCGGTCGGCACCGACATCGCCGACCGGCTCGCGCAGTCCCCGCACGTCGGTGCCGTCACCTCGGCGTGGAGTGCGCCACCGGCCGCCGCGCCGGCTCTGGTCAGCGAGGACGGCAAGACCGGACTGATCGTCGCCGGGATCACCGGCGGGGAGAGCGAGGCGCAGAAGCACGCCAAAGCCCTCACCGACGAACTGGTCCACGACCGCGACGGGGTGACGGTGCAGGCCGGCGGCGTCGCCATGACCTACGTCCAGATCAACGCCCAGAGCGAGCGCGACCTGTTGCGCATGGAAGCGATCGCGATCCCGCTGAGCTTCGTGGTGCTGGTCTGGGTGTTCGGCGGGCTCCTGGCCGCGGCGCTGCCCCTGGCCGTCGGCGCATTCGCGATCCTGGGTTCGATGGCGGTGCTGCGGGCGTTCACGATGGTCACCGACGTGTCGATCTTCGCCCTGAACCTGTCGATCGCGATGGGGCTGGCGCTCGCCATCGACTACACGCTGCTCATCATCAGCCGCTACCGCGACGAGTTGGCCGCGGGCGAGGACGCCGACACCGCGCTGGTGCGCACCATGGCGACCGCCGGGCGCACGGTGTTGTTCTCGGCGCTGACGGTGGCGTTGTCGTTGATCGCGATGGTGCTGTTCCCGATGTACTTCCTGAAGTCGTTCGCCTACGCCGGAATCGGTGTGGTCGGGTTCGCGGCGTTCGCCGCGATCGTGGTCGCGCCGGCCGCCATCGTGCTGCTGGGCGACCGGCTGGATGCGCTGGACGTGCGCCGGCTCATCCGGCGCGCGCTGGGCCGGCCCGAACCGGCGCCCACACCGGTCGAGCGGATGTTCTGGTACCGGTCGACGAAGTTCGTGATGCGCCGTTCGATCCCGATCGGGGTCGCCGTGGTGGCGCTGCTGCTGGTGCTCGGCGCGCCGTTCCTCGGTGCCAACTGGGGGTTTCCGGACGACCGCGTGCTCCCGGAGTCGGCGTCGGCTCGTCAGCTCGGCGATCAGCTGCGTGAGGACTTCGCGGTGGATTCGTCGACGAACGCGACCATCGTGCTGCCCGACACCCAGGGACTCACCCCCGCCGACCTGGACGGCTATGCCGCCGAGCTGTCCCGGGTGCCCGACGTCTCGTCGGTGTCCGCTCCCGGCGGCACCTTCGTCGACGGGTCCCGAACCGCGCCGCCGGCCGCGGCGACCGGCTTCGCCGACGGCAGCGCGTTCCTGACCGTCGGCAGCACCGCGCCGCTGTTCACCGACGCCTCGGAAACCCAACTCGACCGCCTGCATGCGGTCGCGCCGCCCCGAGATGTGCCGGTGCTGGTGACCGGCCTGGCCCAGATCAACCGGGACAGCTCCGAGGCGATCACGTCACGACTGCCCCTGGTGCTCACCGTCATTGCCCTCATCACCTACGTGCTGCTGTTCCTGCTGACCGGAAGCGTCGTGCTGCCGTTGAAAGCGTTGGTGCTCAACGTCTTGTCGTTGACCGCGGCGTTCGGCGCGTTGGTGTGGATCTTCCAGGACGGCCACCTCGGCGCGCTGGGCACCACCCCGACCGGCACGCTGGTGGCCACCATGCCGGTGCTGTTGTTCTGCATCGCATTCGGGCTGTCGATGGACTACGAGGTGTTCCTGGTCTCGCGTATCCGGGAGTACTGGCTGGCCTCCGGCCACCGACCGGGCACCGCCCACCTCGACGCCCACGCCCGCAGCGACGAGAGCGTGGCCCTCGGGTTGGCCCGGACCGGGCGGGTGGTGACCGCCGCGGCGTTGGTGATGTCGATTTCGTTCGCGGCGCTGATCGCCGCCGAGGTGGCGTTCATGCGCATGTTCGGGCTCGGGTTAACCCTGGCGATCCTGGCCGACGCGACGCTGGTGCGGATGTTGCTGGTGCCGGCGTTCATGCATGTGCTGGGCCGATGGAACTGGTGGGCGCCCGCGCCGCTGGTGGCCCTGCACAACCGCGTGGGTCTGAGCGAGGGCGGCGAGGACGACCGGCCGGGTGAACCGGCATCGGCCGGGCGGCACCGCATGCCCACGGGTAAGGGGGTCGGCTGAGATGAGTGTGCCACCACTGCGGCGTCGGCGCGCCGCCCGCGGTGCCGGCGAGCACCTGCGCGAGGAGATTCTCGACGCCGCAACCGGGCTTCTGCTGGAAACCGGTGATGCCAAAGCGGTCTCGATCCGCTCCGTGGCGCAGCGGGTGGGGGTGACCCCGCCGTCGATCTATCTGCATTTCGCCGACAAGCAGGCGCTGCTGGATGCGGTGTGCAGCCGCTACTTCGAGAAGCTCGACGAACAGATGCAGGCGGTGGACGGCGCGGGTCGGCCGGACGTGCCGATGGTCGAGGTGCTGCGCGCCCAGGGCATGGCCTATGTGCGGTTCGCGCTGGCCAACCCTGAGCTCTACCGCATCGCCACCATGGGCCACGGTCACCCCGGCGGCGAGGTCGATGTGGCTCTGACCAGCTCGGCGTTCCTGCACATCCGCGCGTCGATGGAGGCGATGATCGCCGACGGCTTCTATCCACCCGCGGATCCGACCGTGCTGGCCCTCGAGATGTGGGCCGCGGTGCACGGCGTCGCCGCGCTGGTGATCTCGCGCCCCTACCTACCATGGGGAGACGTCGAGGAGTTCGCCGATCGGGTGCTGCGGTCCGTGAGTCTGGGCCTGGTCGCCACCACCGGGATCACCCCCACCGACTCGGCGGCTGACATGGTGAACTGGCTGAAGGAGGCCGCCGATGAGCGACGCAGTCGATAATCCGTTCTTCGCCCGGTTGTGGACGACGATGTCGAGCCGGGAGCCCGAATCGTTGCGCCGGTTACGCCGACAGAACCTGGCCGGTCTGTCGGGGCGGGTACTGGAAGTGGGCGCGGGCACGGGCACGAACTTCGAGTTCTACCCCGCCACGGTCACCGAGGTGGTGGCCGTCGAACCGGAGCGCAGGCTCGCCGTCGTGGCCGAGCGCGCCGCCGCCCGCGCGCCGGTCCCCGTCACCGTCACCGGCCAGACGGTCGAGGAGTTCACCGACGGTCAGTCGTTCGACGCCGTGGTGTGCTCGCTGGTGCTGTGCTCGGTGCATGATCCCGAACAGGTTGTCCGGCAACTGTATTCGCTGCTGAAGCCCGGTGGGGAATTGCGCTACCTGGAACATGTCGCTGAAAGCGGGGGACGGGGAAGACTGCAGAAGTTCGTCGACGCGACCTTCTGGCCCCGGCTGCTGGGCAACTGCCACACCCACCGCCACACCGAGTCGACGATCGCCGCGGCGGGATTGCAGGTCACCGGCGCCCACCGCGAGCGCGTGATGCCCGCGTGGGTGCCGATGCCGGCCGCCGAGTTCGCGATGGGCGTCGCAGTGCGGTCGGACTGACCCGCTCGGCGTCGCCGCGCTGCAGCAACCGGCGAGGGTCAGGTCGGCCCGCCACCGCAGGTGGGGCTGTGGCAACCGGGGAGCAAATCAGCCCAACAGCACCGGAAGGCGCTGCAGCAGCCCGGGCAACGCACTGGCCGCCTTCTCGCGCAGAGTCACCGTCGCACTGTCGGACAGCGGAGTGGGTTCCGGGTTGACCTCGATGACGGGCGTCCCGTTGGCGACGGCCAACTCGGGCAGCCCGGCCGCGGGGTAGACCACCGACGAGGTGCCGACCACCACCACCAGGTCGGCGTTGACCACCGCATCGACCGATCGTTGCCACGCGTCGTCGGGTAGAGGCTCGCCGAACCACACCACGTTGGGGCGGATCAGCCCACCGCAGCCGCACCGCGGTGGCTCGACCGTCGCCACGGGTTCGGGCATGTCGGGCACCTCGTCGAGATAGCCGGCCCCGCAGCGGTCGCAGTGGAATTCGAACAGGCTGCCGTGCACGTGATGCACCCGGTTGCTGCCCGCACGCTCGTGCAGGTTGTCCACGTTCTGGGTCACGACGTGGACGTCGGCGTAGTCCTCCCAGGCGGCGACGGCGCGGTGGGCGTCGTTGGGTGCCACCGCACTCATCATGTGGTGGCGCCACAGGTACCACGCCCACACCCGCTCAGGGTGGGCGCGCCAACCGTGCGAGCTGGAGATCTCGTAGGGGTCGACCTGCGCCCACAACCCGGTCTCGGCGTCACGGAAGGTCGGCACGCCGCTCTCGGCGGAGATCCCCGCACCGCTGAATACCGTCACCTGCACCCCACCAAAGTAGCGGCTGTGGGTGATACTGGGCACGTGGCCGATTTGGGGGAATGGGTGCGCGTGGATCCGAGCGCTGCCAGGCCGCTGTTCGATCAGCTGAGAACGCAGATCATCGGCGGGATCCGGGACGGTCAACTCGAACCGGGCACCAGGCTGCCGACGGTGCGCGAGTTGGCCGGTCAGATCAACCTGGCAGTGAACACCGTGGCCCGTGCGTACCGGGAGCTCGAGGCAGCGGGGGTCCTGGAGACCAGGGGCCGGTTCGGCACCTTCGTGGCGCGATCGGACCCGGCGGACGTGGCGATGGCCACCGCGGCGAACACGTTCGTGTCCGCGGCGCGGGCCCTCGGCGTGGACAAGGGCGAGGCGTTGCGCTACGTGGAGGCCGCATTCGGCTGAGCAACGTTCGGCTGAGCAACGTTCGGCTGGCCGCGCCGACTTCCCGTCAGCCGAATTCCAGCAGCGTCACCGTCGGTCGCACCGGGTCGAGCAGCGGCGTGCGCTGCGCCGCCCAGACGAGTGCGCCGAGCAACCGCCCGCGCGGCGGCTCGCTCGGCAGATCGTGCACGGCGCGTACCCCCGGAACGGTGTCGACCAGTTCGGCGGCCTCGGCGACCGACAGCGTGAACGGCATCGGCGGCACCCGGTAACGCAGCGACGTCCGCATACCCCGGCGCGCGAGCGCATGGAACGCCGACGGGGGCAGATCGAACATCATCTGGCCACCCGGGAACCGTGCCGCGCAGGCGGTGATCAGCGCCATCGCGTCCTCCGGCGGCAGGTACATCAGCAGACCCTCGGCGGTGATGAACACCCCGTCGTCGGGGTTGACCCGGTCCATCCAGCTGAAGTCCAGAGCCGACTGGGCGCACATCTGTATCCGGTCCGAGGCCGGCAGCAGCTTGCGGCGCAGCTCCACCATCGGCGGCAGGTCCACGGTCAACCACCGGAACTGGTCACCCACACCCGCGGCGTCGAGCCGGTAGAAGCTGGTCTGCAACCCCTCGGCCAGCGCCACCACCGTCGCACGCGGATGGTCGACCAGGTAGCGCCGGGTGTACTTGTCGAACACCTTCGCGCGCAGCGCCATGTCCTGGCGTTTGGTGTAGCCGAACTTGCCGAAGTCGACGTCGATCGAATCGACGAGGTGCACAGCCATCGGGTCGTCGATGATCCCGTCGGGCCGGCGCGCCTCCGAGGCCCGCACCTGCAGCGTCATCAGTGCGGTCTCGGAGACCCCGGTCAGGTCTGCGGAGTGCTTGGCGGTCATTGGCCCTCCCGGCCGGTCGCTGCGGTCAGCCCCGCAGGACCTTGTCGATCGTGCGCAGGTTGCGCGTGGTGGTCGAGGATTTGTAGCGCTTGCGACCCATTGTCCTCCCCATGACGCTCTGCAGGGTCGCCGAACGCGGCACCTGCCAGTACACGACGCCGTCGCCGGGGGCGATGTGCTCACCCGGGCCGGGCTGGCGGGCCAGCTCGGACAGCTCGCGCAGCACGTCGTCGTCGCTGACGAACGTGACGTAGGAGTGGTGGCCCTCGACCTCACGCGGGAACGGGTAGGCCGAGGAGATCTGTGCCACGGTGTCCAGCCCGTAGACCAGAACCCATGCCTCGTAACCGAATTCGTTCCGCAGCGTCCGCTCGGCCAGGTCTCTGACCGCGGCGGCGTCCGCCTCGCTGTCGAGCAGCACGTTGCCGCTGGCCAGGATCGTCCTGACCCCCGTGAACCCGGCCGCTTCGAGCGCCTCGGTGAGGGCGGCCATCTTCAGCGTGACCCCGCCGACGTTGACCCCCCGCAGGAACGCGGCGTAGCGCGTCATCGTCTCCGCTCCATCTGTTCGATGATCCCAGACCCGCGATCGTTCTAGTCTCGTGTCATGACGCGCGATGTCTTCGACGACAAGCTGTTGGCCGTGATCGCCGGGAACTCCCTGGGCGTGCTGGCCACGATCAAACGGGACGGACGACCACAGCTGTCCAACGTCTCCTACCATTTCGATCCGCGTGCGTTGACGATCTCGGTGTCGATCACCGAGCCGCGGGCCAAGACCCGCAATCTGCGGCGCGACGCGCGGGCCTCGCTGCACGTCAGCTCCGACGACGGCTGGTCCTACGCGGTCGCCGAGGGCGACGCCCAGCTCAGCCCACCGGCGGCCGAGCCCGGGGACGACACCGTGGCCGGGCTGGTGCAGCTCTACCGCGAGCTGGCCGGCGAGCACCCCGACTGGGACGACTATCGCCAAGCGATGGTCGACGACCGCAGAGTGCTGATGACACTGCCCATTTCGCATGTCTACGGCATGCCCCCGGGCAAGCGCTGAGCGACTAAGCTTCGGCCATGACAGCCACAGGTCAGGAACAGACCGGCGACGACGACACCAAGCGCAAGTTCCGTGAGGCGCTGGAACGCAAGAAGGCCAAGTCCGCCACCGGGGCCGCCCACCGCGACGGCGGCGCCAAGCAGCCCCGCTCACACGGCCCGGTGGAGAACCGTCGCGAATTCCGCCGCAAGAGCGGATAACGGCTCACACCCGGACACGCCGGGTCTCGCGGGCGAGGATGGCGGCCAGGCAGCCGGCCGCCAGCACCGCCACTGCCACGGCGAACGTCAACCCGGCGGTGTCCAGACCCCAGGCCTGCGCGGCCAGACCCTCGCCCATCACCGGTAGCGACAAGGCGATGTAGGCGACCACGAAGTACGTCGACGTCACCTCGGCGCGGCGGTCGGCGGGTGTGCAGTCGGAGACCGCGGCGAGCCCGCGGCCGAAGCTGACGCCCTGCCCGATACCGCACACGACGGCCGCGGCGATCATCAACGCCAGCGATGCGACGTGCACCGCGAGCGCCAGGATCGCCATCCCCGCGATGAGGACCGCGCAGCCGAACGCCACGGCCCGCTGCGGGTCGGCGCGCAGCGCGGCCAGTTGGGCCAGCGCGGACGACGCGAAGATCGAGCAGACGATCGCACCCGCGGTGGCGTGGTTGTCGATGCCCACGACGTCGGACAGAAACGACGGCGCCACCGCGGTGAACAGCCCGGTGGTGGCGAAACCGGCGAACCCGGCCAACGCGGCGACGACGAACACCGCGCGGGCCTGCGGCGGCACCGCGAGCCGCTGAACGCCGAGTCGCCCGGTGCGCGGCGAGGTCTCGGGCACCATCAGCACAGCCACCGCGGCCAGCCCGGCCAGCACGAGGTGGACGAGGAAGCTGAGTTGCAGCGGATCGGGGGCGTACTGCACCAGCAGGCCGGCCAGCAGCGGGCCCGCCCCGAGCCCGCCGATGTTGGCCACGGTGGCGAACGCCGGCGCCCGTCCCCGCCAGGCCGGTGGTGCCGCTTCCACCACCGCCGCGGTGCCGGTGCCGGTGAACAGCCCGGCGGACAGGCCCGACAGCACCCGACCCGCCAGCAGCACCGGCACCGAGTCGGCGAACAGGAACACCACCGCGCTGGCCATCGCGAACACCACCCCGGCCAGCAGCACCGGGCGCCGGCCCACGGTGTCCGACCACCGGCCGAACGCCAGCAACCCGACCAGCACCCCACCGGCGTAGGTGGCGTAGACGACCGTCGTCGTCAGCACCGAGAAATGCAGGTGCTCCGCGTAGAGCGCGTACATCGGGGTCGGCAGCGTGGTGCCGGCCATGATCGCGGTGAACGCGTAGGCGAGCAGGGCCATCGGGTACGTGCGCACGGGACTCACAACGCGCAGGGGTACCCAGAACTTTCCCGAACACAGACAAGGCCCGTCCCGCGGTGGCAGGACCAGCCCGGACACAGACCAGGCTCGCCCCGCGGCGGCGGGACGAGCCTGGCCTGGCGCCCAGAAGGGGACTAGTGGGCGACCGCCTTTTCGGCTCCGATGCCGGTCAGTGAACGCACCTCCATCTCGGCAGCGACCTTCGGATCCTCGTCGTCGGGCGAGGTCAGGGTCCCGACGATGCCGAGGATGAATGCCAGCGGGATCGAGACGATGCCCGGGTTGGCCAGCGGGAAGTAGGAGAAGTCGACGCTGGGGAACATCGACGTCGGCCCACCCGACACCGCGGGGGAGAACACGATCAGCACGATGGTCGAGATCAGACCGCCGTACATGCTCCACAGGGCGCCGCGGGTGTTGAACCGCTTCCAGTACAGCGAGTAGACGATGGTGGGCAGGTTCGCCGCCGCCGCGACCGCGAAGGCCAGGGCGACCAGGAACGCGACGTTCTGTCCATTGGCCAGGATGCCCAGCCCGATGGACAGTGCGCCCAGCACCACCGCGGTGATACGCGAGACCCGGACCTGTTCGGCCTCGGTCACCGTGTGCCCCTTGCGGATCGTGGCGTAGATGTCGTGGGCGAACGACGCCGAAGCGGTGATGGTCAATCCGGCGACGACGGCCAGGATGGTCGCGAACGCCACCGCCGAGATGATGCCCAGCAGCACCACACCGCCCAACTGGAAGGCCAGCAGCGGTGCCGCGGAGTTCACTCCGCCCGCCGCACCGAGGATCGTGTCGGGGCCGACCAGCGCGGCGGCGCCGTAGCCCAGCACCAGGGTGAACAGGTAGAAGGCGCCGATCAGCGCGATCGCCCAGACCACCGAGCGGCGGGCTTCCTTGGCGGTGGGCACGGTGTAGAACCGCATCAGCACGTGCGGCAGACCCGCGGTGCCCAGCACCAGCGCGATCGCCAGCGAGATGAAGTTGATCTGCGAGGTCAGCGACCCGCCGTACTGTGCGCCGGGGGCCAGCACGTCCCGGTTGGCGACGGCCTCGGTGGTGCTTCCGCTGATCGCCGACTGTGCGGCACCGAGGATCTCGGAGAAGTTCAGCCCGAACTTGCCGAGCACCATCAGCGTCATCGCTCCCGCACCGGCGATCAGCAGCACGGCTTTGATGATCTGCACCCAGGTGGTGCCCTTCATGCCGCCGACCAGGACGTAGAGGATCATCAGCACGCCGACCACGGCGATGACGATGGCCTGTCCGCCGCTGGAGTTGACGTTGAGCAGCAGCGCCACCAGTCCGCCGGCGCCGGCCATCTGGGCCAGCAGGTAGAACAGCGACACGGTCAGCGTGTTGGTGGCTGCGGCCAGCCGGACCGGCCGCTGCTTGAGCCGGAAGCTCAACACGTCGGCCATCGTGAATTTGCCGGTGTTGCGTAACAATTCGGCCACCAGCAGCAGCGCCACCAGCCAGGCGACCAGGAAGCCGATCGAGTACAGGAAGCCGTCGTAGCCGTACACGGCGATCGCGCCGGCGATCCCGAGGAAGCTGGCCGCCGACAGATAGTCACCGGCGATGGCGATGCCGTTCTGCGGCCCGGTGAAACCGCGGCCACCGGTGAAGAACTCTGCGGCCGTCGCGTTGCGCTTGCTGGCGCGGATGACGACCACCATCGTCACGACGACGAACAGACTGAAGATGCCGATGTTGGCGGCGGTGTTGCCGACCGTCTCGGTCTGGGCGAGCAGAGTGGTCATTTGACTTCGCTTTCCAACTCGGTGCGGATGGCTTCGGCGCGGGGATCGAGCTCACGGTTGGCGAATCGCACGTACAGGCCGGTGATCAGGAACGTGGTGACGAACTGGCCCAGGCCGATGATCAGGCCGACGTTGATGTTGCCCCACACCTCGATGGCCATGAAGTCGTGGGCGAACGCCCCGAGCAGGACGTAGGTGGCGTACCAGATGAGGAAGAAGGCCGTCATCGGGAAGACGAAGCGGCGCAGGCGGCTTCGCAGCTCCTGGAACTCGGGGCTGGCCTGCACCTGCAGGTATCGCTCGCCGCTGATGGCCTCCGGGCGAATGGGTAGGTCGGTTTCGGACACCGTGGTCTCACTTCCTGACTGTGTGTGAACAGGCTCTGGAGGGAAGCTAGTTGAGACGTGAGTCACATATCTATGGCTGACGGTGCCCACACGGTGAGGTCGGGAGCCCGTGCGGTGAACGGTCGATCGACGGCGACGAACGGCGCGGCCTGAGGCGGCGCCGGATGGCGCCGAGGCGGCCCCGGCTCAGCCCCGCGGCATCCGCTCGATCCCCATCCCCAGGTGCTCAGGCACGTGCATCCGGGCGAAGATCTGTGCGACGTCGGCGGGGATCTTCGCTCTGGTGGTCCAGCTGACGACGATCATCGTCGCGAACGCCAACGGCACGCTGACCGCGGCCGGGTAACCGATCAGCACGGCCGGCCACCCGCCGAACATGTCCTCGTCCACACCGCCGGCCACGGCGACGCTGACGGTGACCCCCGAGAGCAGCCCGCCGACGGCCAACCCGCTGGCGGCACCCAGCGCTGTCAGCCCGCGCCACCAGATGCCGAGGACCAGCAATGGGCACAACGTCGAGGCCGCCACCGCGAACGCCAGCCCGACGCTGCGGGACAACTCCAGCCCGCCGGCGGTGGTCAGCGCCAACGGAATAGGGATCAGCCCGCCCACGACGGCGGCCAGCCGGAAGTCACGCACACGACCGGGCAGCACATCGGTGGCCAGCGCGCCGGCGAAGCTGACGAGCAGACCCGACGAGGTGGCCAGGAACGCGGCGATCGCCCCGGCCGCCACCAGAGCGGCCACCACCTGACCGACCGGACCGCCGATCGCCGCCGCGGGCGCCAGCAACACCGCGGCGTCGGAGTTACCGGTGATCAACAGTTGTGGGACATACAGCCGCGAGAACACCCCGATCAGCGTCGGGAACAGATAGAACAGCGACAGCAACGCGATCACCGCCAGCGCGGTGCGCCGCGCCGCGCGTCCGTCGGGGTTGGTGTAGAAGCGCACCAGCACGTGCGGCAGTCCCATCGTGCCCAGGAACGTGGCCACCATGATCGAGATGACCTGATAGAGCGGGTGATGGCCACCGAAGCCGCGACCCGAGGCGATCCAGTCGGCACCGGTGCTCGGTGCGCCTGCCACCACGGGCGTCGCCGCGCCGGCCGCCAACGTCAGGGTGCTCCCCGCCCCGAGCGTGTGATCACCCGGGCCGCCGATGTCGGACGCGTCGACCGCGCGGCCATCCAGCGTGCCCGACACCGTCACCCCCTCGGGTTCGGTGACGCTGACGACGACATCGGTGTCGATGCTGACGGTGGTGTCCTGTTGCACCGTCGGCGGCAGCGCGCCGCCCAGCTTCCAGCCCTCTGCGCCACCGCTGTCGCTGAAGAACAGCGCGGTCAACGCCAGCGCGGGAATCGCGATCGCGGTGAGCTTGAGCCAGTACTGGAATGCCTGCACGAACGTGATCGACCGCATCCCCCCGGCGACCACGTTGGTGATGACGATCGCTCCGACCGCCACCGGCCCCAGCCACACCGGGGTGCCCAGCAGCGTTTTGAGCGCCAGCCCGGCGCCCTGGTACTGCGGTACCAGATAGAAGATGCACACCACCACGACGACGAGCATCGCGACCTTGCGCAGCCGCGCCGAACCGAGCCGGAATTCGGCGAAGTCGGGCACGGTGTACGCACCGGAACGCCGCAGCGGCGCCGCCACGAACAACAGCAGGCCCAGATAGCCGGCGGTGAATCCAACCGGGTACCACAGCGCGTCGGCGCCGTATTTGGCGATGAGTCCGGCAACGCCGAGAAACGAAGCGGCCGAGAGGTATTCACCCGAGATCGCGGCGGCGTTCCACTGTGACCCCACGGTGCGAGATGCGACGAGGAAGTCCGACGTCGTGCGGGAGAAACGCACGCCGTAGGCGCCGATGGCGACGGTGGCCACGGCTGCGAGGAGCAGTGCCGCCGTGGTCAGCGGGGAGCCGGTCACAGCTCGGCGTCGACGACGCCGACGAAATCGCGTTCGGCCTGTTCGGACAGGCGGACGTAGAACCAGCCGATGCCGTAGAGCAGCGGATACACCAGCACGGTCAGCACCAGCCAGTTCAGTCGGATCCCGAACACGGTGATCGCGCCGAGGCCGGGGAACAACGCGTTGAGCAATGGGATGGCTCCGGTCAGTACCACCACCACGGCAGCCAACCGCAGCGCCAGACCCAGCTGGGCCCGCATCAGGCCGCGCACCAGAGCGTCGCCGACCTGGGTCTGCTCGTGCACCTCGACGCGGGTGCGCACCATGCGGGCGCCACGGCGGTGGGCCAGGACCACGCGCTGTCGCTGTGGCCGTTCGCCGCTAGTCATCGGCGCTGCCCGCCGGCCGGAGGTTGCGCATCGGGTTGCGCACCACTCGGTCCCGCAGCTCGCGGGCCTGGCGTCGGCTGACCGGAAGCTCGACGGCAGGGGAGGCGCCGTTGGCGCGCAGCCGGACCAGCATCGCGCCGTCGGTCGAGCGCAGACCGGTGACCAGGCGCAGCGCGACGAGATACGAGCGGTGTACCCGTTGGAAACCGTGGTCGCGCCAGCGTGTTTCGAGGGTGGACAGCGGGATGCGCACCAGGTGCGAGCCCGACGCCGAGTGCAGTCGCGCGTAGTCGCCCTCGGCCTCCACCCACCCGATGCTGTCGCGGGGCACCAGATGCGTGACGCCGCCGACTTCGGCGGGCACCACGTCGGATTCGGGTTCCTTGGCGGGCTCCTCGGTGGGCTCGACGGGACCCGCTTCGGCCGTCTGCGCGCCGGCGGCGCGGCGTACCGCCTCGTCGAGGCGGTCGTCGCGAATCGGTTTGAGGAGGTAGTCGATGGCGCCGACGTCGAACGCCGCGACGGCCTTGTCGTCGTGGGCGGTGACGAAGACGATGGCGGGCCGCTCGGAGAAGTTGGCCAGCACCCCCGCCAGCTCTATCCCGGACAATCCGGGCATGTTGATGTCGAGAAAGACGGCATCGATGCGGCGGGCGTTGAGCTCGCGCAGGGCCGAGGTGGCGTCACCGGCGCGGATGACCTCGGCGATGTCGGGGTGGCGGTCCAGCAGGTAGGCGAGTTCGTCGAGCGCGGGCGCTTCGTCGTCCACGGCGAGAACGGTCAGCAGCCTGGTTCCCGACCTGCTCACTGGCTTGGTCACTGGCTGCCCACCCCGAACGCACCTCCGCTGACCCACACCCCGGACCGGAATTTCGGCACCCGCATCACGACCTTCGTGCCCGCACCGATCGCCGTCTCGACGACAAGACCGTAATCGTTTCCAAACGCTGCCCGCAGCCGATGGTCCACATTGGTCAGACCGACGTGAGCGGAGTTCCCCTCCTGCGGCGACATGCCCGCGGACAGCGCATCGCTCGGCCCTGCCCGTAGCGCGTCGGGATCCATTCCCACCCCGTCGTCCTCGACGGTGATCACACAGTCGGATCCCTCGTCGCGGGCGATCAGTTCGATCGAACCGCCCCCGCGACCCGAGAACCCGTGCCGGACCGCGTTCTCCACCAAGGGCTGCAGCGCCAGGAACGGGACGACGACGTTGAGCACCTCCGGCGCCACCTGCACGGTCACCTTCAGCGAGTTGCCGAATCGGGCTCGCTCCAGGGTCAGGTAGCGGTCGATGTTGCGCAATTCGTCGGCCAGCGTCGTGTACTGGCCGGCGGCGCGGAACGAGTAACGGGTGAAGTCGGCGAACTCCAGGATCAGCTCGCGGGCGCGGTCGGGGTCGGTGCGCACGAACGACGCGATCGTGTTGAGCGCGTTGTAGATGAAGTGCGGACTGATCTGGGCGCGCAGCGCCAGCACCTCGGCGCGGTCGAGCCGGGCGCGGGAGGCATCGAGTTCGGCCAGTTCGACCTGGCTGGCCGCGTAACGCGCGACTTCCCCGACCGCGCCCAGCATTCCGGGGGCGGGGGAGCGAGTCGTCACGACCACGAGCACCCCCAGCGGATCGCCGGCCTCGTCGAGCAGCGGTTGCGCGATCACCGCCGACACCCGGGCCGGCAACATCACGCGCCGTTGACCCGAGATCGCCTCCCGGGCAGCGCCGTCGCACGCCGCGAGCACCTCGGCGTCCCAGATGGGATGGTCGTCGGGGTCTCGCGCGAGTTGCTGGCCGTCGCCGCCGTACAGTGCGAGCCCGTCGGTTCCGGTCAGTCCACGCAGGAACGGTGCGGCGGTCTCGGCCGAGTCAGCGTCCAGGCCGCGGCGCAGCGCCCGTGCCGCCAGAGACGCCGTGTGCAGCGCCGCGTGCACGGCCCGCTCGGTCGGGGTGGCGACCACCCGGCGGGTACGCACCGCGAGAACCACCGCGGCGACCGCGAGCAGGATCAGCGCGGCCGTCAGCGCGATCGCGAGCTCGCCGGACATCTCTCTGCTCCTTGCCTGCGGTTCGTGGTCACCTTAATCCGGCGATGCGGGCGATGTTTCGGCGTTGGCGACCTGAGCCGTCGGGAACTGAACGTGGGAGCGTGTGTGGCGTGCGGGCGTCGATCGAGTGTGTGGGTCGACCGCGTGTGAGTGGGCGGCGATCGACCGAGTGTGTGGGTCGACCGCGTTGGGTCTGCCGTGGGCTTTTTGCCGGTACGGCGTCACCGGGACCGGTCAGCTCCAGGGGGCCGCGCTATTGAACCGGGCAGGCGTACTTTCTGGCGACGTCCATCACCCGGTCCTGCGCTCCCGGGCCGATGACTCCCTGGGCAGCCAACTCCAAGCCGATGTATCCCGGTATGCCACCCACGCAAGCCTGATGTGCGACGCGCCACGCGGTGTCGGGGTTGAGGTTGTAGCCGTTGCGTTGCAGGCCTTGCATGTAGGCCTCGAATTCCGGTGTGCCTTGCTCGGGAATGGCCTGCGCCGGTGAGGCCAAGGCGACCGCTGTCATCACGGCTCCGAACAACGTTGCGACAACACGCTTCATGCCCACCCCCTCGCACTTGTGGCTGTCGTCCACATTCGCATACCGCATGCACGAATATGGCCGGTTCGGCCGGAAATCGAACCGCTTGACCATGTCGCCGCGAACCGAATCGCAGGGGTCGCGTGACCGAGAGGCCGAGCGAACCGAGCAGCTAGGGCTGCGTGGCCCAAGGGCCGAGCGAACCCAATCGCGGGGGCCACGTGACCGAGTCGCCGCCACGAGCCGAGCAGAAGAGGCGCGTGAATTGGCCGCGGACTGATGGACGTGTCCTGCCGGTCGTCGCGATGTGTTCGCGCTCTCCGCGGGCTGTCTTTGTGACGGTTCACGATGCCCGAACCGGCCTGGATTGCTCGGCGATACCGCCTAGTTTCTCGGTGGTGGTTGGGGTTGGAAGGGTTCGTACCACCACCAGTCGGCGCGTTCACCGGTCGGCCCCTTGCAGGGGGCGACGGCCGGTGGGGGTTGTGTGGGTGGTCGGGCCAGCGACGCGTTGGCCAGGGCCTGGCCGTCGGCGTCGGTGACGACGAGCTGGTGCGCGGGCCCGGTCAGGGTGATCCCGCCGGCGTGGTGCAGCCGGTGGTGGTAAGGGCAGACGAGGACGAGGTTGTCCAGCTCGGTGAGGCCGCCGTTTTCCCAATGCCGTAGGTGGTGGGCGTGCAGGCCGCGGGTCGCCCCGCAGCCGGGCACCACACAGCAGCGATCCCGATGCTCCAGGGCGCGGCGCAGCCGCCGGTTGACCGTGCGCGTCGAGCGCCCGGCGCCGATCGGGCGCCCGGCCCGTTCGAACCACACCTCGCAGGTCGCATCGCAGGTCAGGTACTGGCGTTCGGCGTCGGTGAGCAGCGGCCCCAGATGCAGCGCCCCGACCTGCTTGTCGACGTCGACGTGCACGACCACGGTGGTGTGCTGGCCATGCGGGCGCCGCGCCACCTCGCCGTCCCAGCCGGTGGCGATCAACTCCATGAACGCATCCACGGTATTAGGCATCGGCGCACGCTGGGCGTTCTCGGAGTCGGCGGGATCGGGGTCGTCGGTGAGGTCGGCGAAGTCGTCGTCGAACTCGCCGCCGAAACCCTCGGCGTCGAAACCCTCGGCGTCGGCAACTGGGCTGTCCTCGAGGCGATCGGCGCCGCCCTCTGATTTCCCGTGGCGGCCGTCGGCGTCGCCGTCGGCGCTGGAGCCTGTCGCGGCGCCGGGCTGCTGGTCGTGGTCGCGTTTCCAGTCGGCGATCAACCCGTCCCGTTTCCCGGCCAGCGCGGCATCGACCTTGGCGGCCTCGATCTTCGACACCGTGATCCGATACGTCACCGACTCACCATGATCGGTGCGCGAGATGGCGCGTTCCGGCTGCGGCTTCGGGGACACATCGGGTCGGGGTTCCAGGCCGACCGCCTTGCGCAGCTGGGTCACCGTGGCCACCGACGCCAACTCCACGTAATGATCATCAGAACCATCGGCGGCACGTTCGGCGAGCACCCCGACCTGATCCAGCGACAACCGGCCCTCCCGCAGCCCGGCCACACACCGCGGGAACTGCTCACCACGCGCCGCGACCGCAGCGATCGTCTTCGCGTTACGCGGCGACACCCCGGTCTTCCACGCCACCAGCGCCGAGATCGACCGCGCGCCGGTCATCCCGGCCAACCCGCCATGATCGATCTCGGCGACGATGTCCACGATCTGCGCATCGATGGCGTTACGCTGCCCGGTCAACTCCGCGATCTGCTCGAACAACTCCGCCAACCGCTCCTTGGGCGACACCTCATCGTCAACCAAAGACGCTGCAGCAGAGGACATAACCCCATCAAAGCAGCACCCACCGACAAGAACGGGTTGCGGGCCGTACACGGCCGGTAGGCGACAGGACAACCCCGTCGTAAGCTGCCGGTATGACGTCGAAGCTCTGCCTGGTCCAGGATTCCGCGGCCGACGCGCTGCTGGAGGAGAACCCATTCGCGCTGCTCGTCGGGATGTTGCTGGATCAGCAGATCGCCATGGAGGTCGCATTCGGTGGGCCCAAGAAGATCGCCGACCGGATCGGCGGTTTCGACGCGGCGACGATCGCCGACTACGACCCGGAGAAGTTCGCCGCACTGTGTGCGCAAACCCCTGCGATACACCGGTTTCCAGGGTCGATGGCGGCCCGCGTCCAGGCGCTGGCCAAAGTGATCGTCGATGAGTACGACGGGAACGCCGCAGCGCTGTGGTCCGATGGCGCCGACGGCAAGGACGTGCTGCGCCGTCTCAAGGCGTTGCCCGGGTTCGGAGAGCAGAAGGCGAAGATCTTCCTCGCCCTGCTCGGCAAGCAGTACGGCGTCACCCCGAAGGGCTGGCGGACCGCGGCGGGGGACTACGGCAAGGCCGGGACGCACATGTCGGTGGCCGACGTGACCGGTCCGGGTTCGCTACAGAAGGTGCGCACGTACAAGAAGGAAGCCAAAGCGGCCGCCAAGCAGGCCAAGGCCGCCAAGGCCTAGAGAGAACCTCAGCACCGAGCCTGCGGTCAGATCGCGAGAACGGGCCGCGTCACGATCTCTGCGCAGACTCGGTGGAATCGTCGGCGTCCAGCATGGCCAGTTCACTGAGGACGGCGACGACCACGCGCCCCGATGCGGAGGCGGTGTCGAGTCCGTTGCGCAGGCAGCGCAGCGTGATGCCCCGGGCACTCAGATCGCTCACGGTCCGGGCTACCTCGGCGGCCGAGCGGCCCAGCCGTTCCAGGGCCACCACGATGACGACGTCGCCGGCACGGGCGTAACTGAGCAGGGCGAGCAATCCGGCGCGGATCTTGTCGCTCGATCCCGCGGCCTTGTCGGTGAAGATCCGTCGCGGGTCGACGCCCACCGCGGTGAGCTCGGCGAGTTGCTCATCGAGGTCGGCGCAGGCGCCGGCATGACTCAACGCGTAACCCAGCGTGATCGCCACCTGTCCAAGGTCTCACGACCCGGTGCCGTGATCACAGTGCCGCGCCGTCGAATCTCTCCCAGGTGGCGAACTCGGCGACGGTTTTCCGGGTCAATCGGGTGGGCTGCCGCTGGGGTCTGCCCAGCGGCAACACCGCGGCGACCGCATGCCCGTCGGGGATGCCCAGCAGCGCCTTGACCCGGGGTTCCTCGGCCACCGCCATCGTTGTCAACACCCCGCCGAACCCCTCATTGCGGGCGGCCAGCAGAACGTTCCACACGAACGGGTACACCGACGCGCCCGCGACGACCCCGACGCGGTCGAGGTCCTGGTCGACGGCAGCCACCACCGCGAGATCGACACAGATCACCAAGACCACCGACGACGTCAGCAGCGGGGCCGTGGAGTCGGCAGGCACCTCCGTGGCAGCCACCTGTTCGGCCGATATGCTCATGGGCCGCAGCGGGTTCCACGGGCCTTCATCGTTGCGCCTCTGGGCGAGGTAACGACGCGCGGCCGGCACGCTCAGCTCACCGAGCGAGGCGCGCGTGTCGATGTCGCGGATCGCGATGACATGCACGCCTTGCCGGTTTCCTCCGCTGGGCGCGAAGCGGGCATGGTCGAGAATCCGGACCAGCACGTCGTCGGGCAAGGGATCTTCGGTGAATCGTCGGACGGCGCCCGTCGTACGCATCACGTCATAGAGGTCCATACCGAAATCTTGGCTTAAGGTCGGGCCACGGCTGTGCCATTGTGAACACATGAAGACTCACCTGAACTGCCCCTGTGGCGAAGCCATCACCGGTAAGGATGAAGACGACCTCGTGGAGAAGGCCCAGGAGCACCTGTCGCAGGTGCATCCCGGCCGCGACTACGACCGGGATGCCATCCTCTTCATGGCCTACTGACCCCTCAGTTCGGCGGCGCGACCGCCGGCGTGTTCGCTAGGGCATCCGGGACGACCGTCGAACCGATCGTCGGCATGAACTGGCACTGCTTCTCGGTCGTGGTCACCTGACCGAAGATGGTCGACATGATGCTGCCCGAACCGGTGTCGACGATCGCGGTCAGCGTCGTCGGACCTTCGGGGTTGATGTCGGGTCGCGGCTTGAGCGTCGCGCTGCCCGACTTGCCGGTGCTCAGGTTCACCCACGTGACGTTCAGCGGCAGCTTCTGCTCGGCGGCCGGGCCGGGCGTGCCGACCGCGGTGAACACATAGGCGGTCTGGCCCGGTCCGGGTCCCGGAGCCGGAATCTTCGCCGGTCCTGCCACCGAGATCGCGGTGGCCAGCACGTTGCCGCCGTCGGCCAGGCAGCCGTTGCTGATCGACGGGTACAGGAAGTCCTGCTTGACGGGGGCGTCCGGGCCGAAGCCGGGCGCGGGTGCGGGTGCCGCGACCGGTGCTGCGGCCCCGTCCGGAGCCGGCGGCGGCGCGATGGCTTCCGGCGCGGGAGCCGGGGCCACCGCCTCAGGAGCAGGGGGAGGGGCGGCCGGAGCCGGGGCAACCGCTCCGGGAGCAGGGGCCGCCGCTTCGGGGGCCGGCCCTGGGGGAGCGACCTCGGGCAGAGGCGCGTGGGCCACCTCGGGTGCCGCCGCGGGCAGCGCCTCCGGTGCGGGTCCCACGGCGTGCGCGGGGTCGACACCGGCGGGCAGGTGCGCCTGCGTGCCGGGAATCGCGCCGGTGGCCGGCACGTGTGCCACCGGCTGAACGAACTGGTTGACCGCCGACGCGACGTCGCGGGACGGCGGCGGAGCCGCCGTGTCTCCGGCGAACACCGCGGCGGCGGCCATCAGCATCGAAGCAGCATTGGTGGGATCAGCAGCCGCCTGCTGGATGACCGGCCCGAGGCTCTGCACCGCGGGCAGGCCGGGGGCCTGCAGGCCGTCGATCGGCGGGGGCGCCGCCGCGGGGTCGGCGTGCGCGACACCGGTCACGCCGAGCAACGCGGCTGACGAGCCCACGGCGACGACGGTGGTGAGCATCGTCCTGATCGTTGACATGATCCCCCAATTGCTTTCGTTTATGTGCCTGGTTGGTGTGGGGCTCGATCAGGGCAGCGCCGACAGCGGGGACATCGGTCCCAGCGGATCGGTCGTGCCCACGGGCCCGGTGGGAGCCGGCGCAGTCGCCGCGGGCGCGACGGCCGCGGGTGTGACGGCTGCCGGGGTGTTACCGGTCGGCAGCAGTCCGCCCAGCGGGTTGTCGGCGGGCAGCAGCGAGGCGAGGCTGCCGGGGACACCCAACTGGTCGGTGATGCCGGCCAGCGGCGACGCGGGTGCGGTGGCCGGGGTGGCGACGGCGGCCG
This sequence comes from Mycolicibacterium poriferae, assembly GCF_010728325.1. The sequence goes on along the minus strand of NZ_AP022570.1, from coordinate 4,854,941 downwards.
GGGTGGCGACGGCCGGCAGCGTGTTGACCGGCTGGGGCAGCGTGACCGAGGCGGTTGCTCCGGGTGCAGTGGCCGGGGCGGTCGCGGGCGTCGCCGCGGACGCGGGGCTGATGGCGTTGGCGAAGGTCTGGATCAGGCTGGACGCCGCCGCCGGGTTCACCAGCTGCTGCAGCATGTCCATCCCCGGAACGGCCGGCGCGGGTGCGGGCGCGGGTACCGGGGCCGGCTGAGCAGTAGCGGAAGCGCTGAGCGCCACAGCGGCCGACACCGCGCCTGCCGCCGCGATCATCGTTGTTGCAAACAGTTTTCGGGTGCGGTGCATGAAAGTCTCCAGTTCGTTGTGGCACGGTTGGCTCGCCTGAACCGAAGCTAGCTTGTTACTGGAGTTACTCAAGTGACATGTGTGGCATTTATGGAACCGTTACTGAGGTGAAGGCGGATGGTGACCGGTCGCTAGAGTCGTGCGCATCAACGACCCCGCACCCGCCCCAGCAACGTCAGGCTCCCGTCTGGCGGCCCGGCTGTCAGCCGCAGCGCCGCTGCTGCTGATCGCGAGCATCGCTGCGCGACTGGCGTGGACCTATCTGGTGCCCACCGGCGCGAACTTCGTTGACCTGCACGTCTATGTCGGGGGCGCCGCCACCCTGGGCCGGCCCGGCGAGCTCTACGACTACGTCTACGCCGACCAGACCCCGGACTTCCCGCTGCCGTTCACCTATCCGCCGTTCGCCGCGGTGGTGTTCTATCCGTTGACGCTGGTGCCGTTCGGACTGCTGGCGCTGGTCTGGCAACTCGGCATCGTCGCAGCGCTGTACGGGGTGGTGCGGACCAGCCAGCGCCTGCTGACCGTCGCACCACGCCACGACGCCCGGCGTGTCGCGATGCTGTGGACGGCGGTCGGTATCTGGACCGAGCCCCTGCGCAGCACGTTCGACTACGGCCAGATCAACGTCGTGCTGGTGCTGGCCGTGCTCGGTGCGGTGTACAGCAGCCGGTGGTGGCTCTCCGGCCTGCTGGTCGGTCTGGCCGCGGGGGTGAAGCTCACGCCCGCGGTGTCGGGTCTGTATTTCCTCGGCGCCCGGCGTTGGGGCGCGGCGGTGTTCTCGGCCGTCGTGTTCGTCGCCACGGTCGGCCTCTCGTTGCTGGTCGTCGGCGATCAGGCCCGCTTCTACTTCACCGATCTGCTGGGCGACGCGGACCGGGTCGGACCGGTCGGCACGTCGTTCAACCAGTCCTGGCGGGGTGCCATCTCGCGGATCCTCGGCCATGACGCCGGATACGGGCCATGGGTGGTGGCGGGGATCGTCGTGACGGCGGCGCTGGCGCTGCTGGCGTGGCGCGCGGTCGGCGGCGCGCAGGATCGGTTGGCCGCCATCGTGATCGTGCAGTTGTTCGGTCTGCTGCTGTCGCCGATCTCGTGGACACATCACTGGGTGTGGGTGATTCCGCTGATGATCTGGCTGCTGCACGGCCCGCTGGCCCGTCGACTGGGCGCCCGGGTGCTCGGGTGGGGCTGGCTCGCGCTCAGCCTGGTCGGGGTGCCCTGGCTGTTGAGCTTTGCCCAGCCGACGATCTGGGAGATCTCGCGTCCCTGGTATCTGGCCTGGGCCGGGCTGATCTACCCCGTCGCCACGCTGGTGACGCTGGCGTGGGTTGCGGCTAGCCCACGATCCCGTCGATCTCGCGAGCCATCTGCACGTCCTTGTCGGTGATGCCACCCTCGGAATGTGTGACAAGTGCGAATGTCACCGTCCGCCATCGGATGTCGATGTCGGGGTGATGATCTTGGGCCTCCGCGTACTCGGCCACCCGGCGCACGGCGTCGATGCCGTCGAGGAAGGCGGAGAACTTGATGGAGCGGCGCAGCGCGCCGTCGGCGCGTTCCCAGCCGTCGAGGTCGGGCAGTGCGGCGTCTACCTGGTCGTCCGTTAACACAGCCATGTCCCCGACGGTACCGTCAGCGTCGATGGCCCAACAGATCGTCGTCGCCGGAGCGTTGATCTCGGGCGCCCGTCTTCTGGTGGCGCAGCGTGCGCGTCCGCCGCAGTTGGCCGGCTTGTGGGAGCTGCCCGGCGGAAAGGCGGATCCGGGGGAGAGCGACGCCGCCGCCCTGACCCGCGAACTCCGGGAGGAACTCGGCGTCGGGGTGACGGTCGGCGCGCGCCTGGGTGCTGACGTGGCGCTCAGCGAGACACTGACGATGCGCGCCTACGTCGTCACCCATCAGACCGGCGAGCTTCGACCCCACGACCACCGGGCGTTGCGCTGGATCGGCGCCGACGAACTCGACGCGCTGGCGTGGGTGCCGGCCGACCGGGCGTGGCTGCCCGACCTGGCGCGCGCACTGCGCGCCCCGCAGGGCGCCGACCAGGCCGAGACGTCGACTCAGTAATGCAGTCGGTCGCCGGCGACCCGCACATTCGAGCGGTCGGCCGGATGTGTCAACGCGTGCAGCGGGTGCGTGAGCACCGGATGGCGACACTGCGGGCACGAGGCCTGCGGCGCGTTGCGCGAGTTGAACGTCAGATGATGGCAGGCCGCGCACCGCACCACGTAGAACGCCCCGATCCAATTGGCCAGACCGAGGTAGAAGGCCGCCGTCGTCGTCACGGCCAGCAACGCGACGAGAACCGCTGTGGGGATCAGATAAACCGTCATCATCGGCACCTCCAGAACACGCCTGACGGATACCTCGACGGTACTCCGGAAACAGCCCGCTATCAGGACTTTCGCGCGCGCTTGAACACCTTCTCGAGTTCCTTTCCACGCAACCCGCTCAACTCGGCCTTGTGCACCTTGTTGATGACCACCGGGCAGCGCTTGCAGCGCGGCTTGCTCCGGCAGCATTTCTTCTTCGGTTTCTGGGCGGCGAGCTTGCTCGGCTTCACGTGAGCTGTCTCTCTCGTTTTCGCGATCGGCGCTGTGCACTGCGACAATCACCGGCGTGAATTCACGCCCCGCTTTTCGCAACGTCGCCATTGTGGCCCACGTCGACCACGGCAAGACCACCCTGGTCGATGCGATGCTGCGCCAGTCGGGGGCGCTGACCCACCGCGGCGACGACGCGATCGAACGCCTGATGGACTCCGGTGACCTGGAAAAAGAAAAGGGCATCACCATCCTGGCGAAGAACACCGCCGTGCACCGCGCCCACGCCGACGGCAGTGTCACCGTGATCAACGTCATCGACACCCCCGGCCACGCCGACTTCGGCGGCGAGGTCGAGCGCGGGCTGTCGATGGTCGACGGCGTGGTGCTGCTGGTCGACGCGTCCGAAGGACCGCTGCCGCAGACCCGGTTCGTGCTGCGCAAGGCGCTGGCCGCCCACCTGCCCGTGATCCTCGTCGTCAACAAGACCGACCGGCCCGACGCACGCATCGCCGAGGTCGTCGAGGAGAGCCACGACCTGCTGCTCGACGTCGCCTCCGACCTCGACGACGAGGCGCAGGCGGCCGCCGAGAAGGCGCTGGACCTGCCGACGCTCTACGCGTCCGGGCGGGCCGGTATCGCCAGCACCACCCAGCCCGCCAACGGCGAGAATCCCGACGGCGAGAACCTCGACCCGCTCTTCGACGTGCTGCTCGAGCACATCCCGGCCCCTCAGGGCGATCCCGAGGCGCCGTTGCAGGCGCTCGTCACCAACCTCGACGCGTCGGCGTTCCTGGGTCGTCTCGCCCTGATCCGGATCTACAAGGGACGGATCAAGAAGGGCCAGCAGGTCGCATGGATGCGTGATGTCGACGGTCATCCGGTCATCACCAGCGCCAAGATCACCGAGTTGCTCCGCACGGTCGGAGTCGAGCGCACCCCCACCGACACCGCCGAAGCCGGCGACATCGTCGCGATCGCGGGCATCCCCGAGATCATGATCGGCGACACGCTCGCCGACCCCGAACATGCGCACGCGCTGCCGCGCATCACCGTCGACGAACCCGCGATCTCGGTGACCATCGGCACCAACACCTCGCCGCTGGCCGGCCGCGTGTCCGGGCACAAACTCACCGCGCGCATGGTGAAGAACCGTCTGGACACCGAGCTCATCGGCAACGTGTCCATCAAGGTCGTCGACATCGGCCGCCCCGACGCCTGGGAGGTCCAGGGTCGTGGTGAGTTGGCGTTGGCGGTTCTTGTCGAGCAGATGCGCCGTGAGGGCTTCGAGTTGACCGTCGGAAAGCCCCAGGTGGTCACCCGCACCATCGACGGCAAGCTGCACGAGCCGTTCGAGGCGCTGACCATCGACTGCCCGGAGGAGTACGTCGGCGCCATCACCCAGCTGATGGCCGCCCGCAAGGGCCGCATGGAAGAGATGGCCAACCACGCCGCCGGATGGGTGCGCATGGACTTCATCGTCCCCAGCCGTGGCCTGATCGGGTTCCGCACCGACTTCCTGACCGAAACCCGCGGCACCGGCATCGCCAACGCCGTGTTCGACGGGTACCGGCCCTGGGCCGGGGAGATCCGGGCCCGCCACACCGGTTCGCTCGTCTCCGACCGCTCGGGCACCATCACCCCGTTCGCGATGATCCAGCTCGCCGACCGCGGGCAGTTCTTCGTCGAACCCGGCCAGGACACCTACGAAGGCCAGGTGGTGGGCATCAACCCCCGCGCCGAGGACCTCGACATCAACATCACCCGCGAGAAGAAGCTGACGAACATGCGCAGCTCCACCGCGGACGTCATCGAGACCCTGGCCCGCCCGCTGGAGCTGGACCTCGAGAAGGCGATGGAGTTCTGCGCCTCCGACGAATGCGTCGAGGTCACTCCCGAGATCGTGCGGGTTCGCAAGGTCGAGCTGACCGCGTCGCTGCGCGCCAGGGCCAAAGCTCGGGCCAAGGCGCGGGGATAGCCGATAGCTACTCTGTACAGCGTGCCGACGACTCCGCGACGCGTCAGCGCCGCCCGGTGGTCGGCGCTGGCGGCGATCCCCATGGTTCTGGCCGTGGTGTCCGGCTGCACCGTCAGCCCGCCGCCCGCCCCGCAGAGCACCGACACCACCGAGTCGACGCCGCCGCCGCCGGTCAAGGTCACCCAGATCATCATGGGCATCGACTCGATCGGTCCCGGCTTCAACGCCCATCTGTTGTCCGATCAGTCGCCGGTGAACGCCGCGATCAGCTCGCTGGTGCTGCCGAGCACATTCCGGCCCGTCCCGGATCCCCGGACGCCGACGGGTTCGCGCTGGGAGATGGACGGCTCGCTGCTGGAGTCCGCGGAGGTCACCAGCCAGGACCCGTTCACGGTCACCTACAAGATCCGGCCGGAAGCCCAGTGGACCGACAACGCGCCGATCGCCGCCGATGACTTCTGGTACCTGTGGCGCCAGATGGTCAGCCAGCCCGGCACCGTGGATCCTGCGGGCTACGACCTGATCACCGGCGTGCAGTCGGTCGAGGGCGGCAAGACCGCGGTGGTGACGTTCTCGCAGCCTTACCCGGCGTGGCGCGAGCTGTTCAACGACATCCTGCCGGCGCACATCGTCAAGGACATCCCCGGCGGGTTCGCCGCGGGGCTGTCCCGCGCGATGCCCGTGACCGGCGGGCAGTTCCGCGTGGAGACGATCGACCCGCAGCGCGACGAGATCCTGCTGGCCCGCAATGACCGGTACTGGGGTGAGCCCGCCACACCCGATCTGATCCTGTTCCGCCGCGCCGGTGCTCCCGCCGCACTGGCCGACTCGATCCGCAACGGCGACACCCAGGTCGCGCAGGTGCACGGCGGTGCCGCGGTGTTCGCGCAGCTCTCGGCGATCCCCGATGTGCGGACTGCGCGGATCGTCACGCCCCGGGTGATGCAGTTGACGCTGCGCGCCCGCCAGCCCGCGCTGGGCGAGACCCGGGTACGTGAAGCGATCCTCGGCCTGCTCGACGTCGACCTGCTGGCCGCGGTCGGTGCCGGTGACGACAACACGGTCACGCTGGCGCAGGCCCAGGTGCGCTCCCCGTCCGATCCCGGTTACGTGCCCACTGCGCCGCCGGCGATGTCGCAGGAGGAAGCGCTGTCGATGCTGGTCGAGGAGGGCTACCAGATCGACTCGGTCGAGACGTCCACCCCGCCCTCGCCTGCCCCCGGCCCGCCGGAGAACCGCCGCGGCAGGCTCACCCGCGACGGCGAGCCGTTGACGATGGTGATCGGGGTCGCCGACGACGATCCGACGTCGGCGGCCGTCGCCAACACCGCCGCCGACCAGTTGCGTTCGGTGGGTATCGAGGCGTCGGTGTCGGCGCTGGATCCCGTCGTGCTCTACGGCGACGCGCTGACCAACAACACCGTCGACGCCGTCGTCGGGTGGCGGCAGGCGGGCGGCGATCTGGCCACCGCGCTCGCTTCGCGGTACGGCTGCCCGGCGCTTCAGGCCACCCCCGTGCCGACCACCACGGCGCTGCCCTCGGGCGCACCGGCCTCCTCGACGACCACCCCGGCGCGGCCTGCGCCTCCTCCGGAGCCGCCGGACACCACCACCGCGGTGACGCCCGCACCGGCCCCGGAATCCGACGAACTCATCCAGGCGCCGAGCAACATCACCGGAATCTGCGATCCGAGCATCCAGCCGCTGATCGATGCGGCGCTGCGTGGCACCCGGCCCGTCGGCGAGGTGATCGACGACGTCGAACCGGTGCTGTGGGACATGGCGGCGGTGCTGCCGATCCTGCAGGACACCACGATCGTCGCCGCAGGGCCCAGCGTGCGCAACGTCAGCCTCAGCGGGGCGGTGCCCGTCGGCATCGTGGGCGACGCCGGCGAGTGGGTCAAGCTCCGTCAGTAGCAGCTCGTCGCTGGGGTGTTTTAGCGGCTCGCCGCTGGTGCCGCCAGCGTCGCTGGGTGGGTGTTTTAGCGGCTCGCCGCTGTGCCAGTTTTAGCGGCTCGCCGCTGTGCCAGTTTTAGCGGCTCGCCGCTGTGCCAGTTTTAGCGGCTCGCCGCTGTGCGATGACGTGCGCCCCCCACGCGCTCAGCCCGAACACCGCCAGCAGCCACAGCGGCGGGCGGGCGAGTTCCCACACGAACAACGCCGCGAACAGCGGTGATCGCTGCGTGATCGCCAGCACCCCGGCCGCGCACGTCAACGACACCGCCGCGACGTTCAGCTCGGCTCCGGCCCATTGGTTGAGCGCCAGCGCGACGATCGACCCCGCCGCCGCTCCGGTCGCCAATGCCGGGGTGATCAACCCGCCGACAGCGCCGGCCCGCAGGAACAACGCCGTCAGCAGCGGCTTGAGCAGCAGGATCGCCACCGCGGCGGCCAGGGTGAGCCCGCTGTTGACGCTGACCTGAAGGATGCTGCGGCCGTTGCCGGGAAGCTCGGGCAGCCACAGCGAGCAGACACCGGTCAGCAAGCCGGCCGCCGCGATCGCCGGGATCAACCGCCAGGACCGCGGCTGCACCGTCGGTCGGGCCTTGGTCATCACCGTGTCGAACGTCAAACCGACCGCCGCCGCCAGCGGCGCGAGGGCCAATGCCAGGAACACGAAGAGATACGACACGTCGGCCCGGGGCCACTGCACAGCGTGCTCGAAATGGGTGACCGGCGCCGCCACAGCGACGGCCAGGCTGGAGGTGATCAGCGCGACGCCCAGCACCCGGGGATGCCACGTGCCCATCAGGATCCGCGCGGCGAACAGCGCCCCGCCCAATGGCACGGCATACACGGCGCCCAGGCCGGCGCCGGCCGCACACGCGAGCAGGATGTCGCGGTCGCGGGCCGTCAACGCCAACTTCGAGGTACCCAGATCCCCCCACGACGCGGCCAATTGACGGGGCGCGCCCTCCCGGCCCAGCGACGCCCCGGACCCGACGAGCAGCACCTGCAACCCGGCATCGATCGACAATGCTCGCCGCGGCAGCGGCCCACCGGTGCCGACGGCTTCGGGGATCGCCGCCCCCAACGTCGGAACGGCAGCCCGCCGCCGCAGCCACCACCAACCCAGTCCGGCCAGCGCGCCACCGAGCATCGGGCCCAGCGCGCGGCGCAGGTGGCCGCTGCCTTCCACGCCGGACAGCAGGGTCCCCAGGCTGTAGTGATAGGTGGCGTGTTCGATCGCGTGCAGCAACAGCGTCGTCGCCGCACCGGCCACCCCGGCGAGCAACCCGACGATGACGATGGCGCACCAGAACTGAACGGCACGTCGTGGCACGCGCCGAATCTATGCCAATCCTGGCGATTACGTGCCGTCCCGGCGGGCCCGGGCCACCCGCGTCGCCAGTGCGACGTCGTCACGGTTCGGGCGGCGGAACGCGCCACCAGCGGCCACGAACTCGTCGCCGTGGGCCTTCAGGTGGCGGGCGAACAACGGGCAGACCGGCACCACGCTGAGGTTCCTGCGGATGCTGTCCGCCAGCGCTACTCGCATCAGCACGCCGGCCAGGCCGCGGCCGCCGAATTCCTCGTCGACCTCGGTGTGGAAGAAGATCCTCTCACCGGCGACGGTGGATGAATCGATGAACTGCGCTCTGCCGATCGGTGATCCGTGGCTGAACGCGACGGTGTAGGCCCCGATCGGGTTCGCGTCCTCGAGCCCGATCGTCACCGCGGCTCCGGTCCTGTCGATCGCGTCCCAGCTCATCGCACCCTCGATCTCGACCATGGTGGCGACGCTATGAGGACGCGGGCCCGCGCGAATCGGTCGCGCAATCGGTCATCCGCGAAGGTGGAAGTCTCCGGACATGTCGATCCGCGCGAGCTCGGCACGCGAGGTGACTCCGAGCTTGAGGTACACGTTGGACAGGTGGTGGCCGACGGTGCGGTGGCTGATCAGCAGCTGCGCCGCGATCTCCCGATTCGTCAGACCGCCGGAGGCCAGCCGGGCGACCCGCAACTCCTGGGCGGTCAGGCCGGCCGCGTCGGCGTGAGTGCTCGAGCCGCCGGCCAGGTCGAGCTCGCGCTGTGCCCGGTCCCGCAGCAGCGTTGCGCCGACCCGGCCGAAAGTCTCGGCGGCACCGTTCAACTGCTCGACGGCGTCCGCTCGCCGCCGCGCCCGCCGCAGCCATTCTCCGTAGAGCAACCGGGTGCGGGCATGCTCGAACGGGTCGTCACCCGCGCTTGTGTCGAGGGCCGCCTGGAAGTGGCGCTCAGCATCGGGCCCGGCGAGGGCCCTGAGCCGGTGCGCGGCCGCGCCGGCCCACGTCGCACCCGTGCGGCGGACCCAGGCGTCGGCCCGTGTGATCCCCGATTCGACCACGTCGAACCGGCCGAGCTGCGCCGCCGCCTCCGCCAGGTCCGGTGTGGCCAGCAGGGCTGTGGTCGGATGCGCGGCGTCATGGCCCGGCTCGTCGAGCGGCGCCAGGTGGTGCAGGGCTTCCTGCGGCCGACCGCCGAACAGCGCCGCCCGGCCGCGTATCCAGTACGCCGAGGCGCTCAAGGCGCGGACCCCGCGCGGCACCGATCGGAGAAGCGCCTTCTCGGTGTTCTCCGCGACGACGGCGTCGTCGCCACGGCTGGCGGCCAGCCTCGCCAGCGCGAGTCGGCACTGGGTGGCGACGTGGTCGGCGCCGACCTCCTCGGCCAGCCGCAGTGCCTCGTCCGCTGCCTCCGCCGCGGCGTGCCATCGACCGGAGAACAGGTCGAGGACCGCGTTCTGCGACAACACCATCGCCAACGCGGGAAGATCCTGCCGGCGCCGCAGCGTGGCGACCTGCAGACCCAGTACGTCCCGCAGCGGCCCTTCGGCACCCCAGGCCCACACCAGCAACGTCGGCGGCAGTAGCGCCCAGGGAACGACGCCGAGCAGACCGACCGTGTCGCCGCCCCGGCCGGGGGGCGAGCCGGCCAACTCTCCGGTTTCGTCGTAACACGACCACCAGGACTTCAGCCCCGGCATGACCGGTGACAGGTCCGGGTCGTCGTCGGCGCGCAGCGACAGCAGCCGGTTCAGCGCGTCCTGTTGGAGGTCGGTCCGCCCGGCCGACCATGCCGCCCGCACCGCCACCGCGCCCAACTCCACCGCGGCCCGGCTACCGTCGACGACCGCCATGTCGCTGATGAGGTACCGGTGGGCGCGATCGACCACGCCGTGACTGAACTCGAGGATTCCCCGCAGCCCCGCGCTCAGACGGACGACCGGTTCTTCGCCCACCAGGCGCTCCGCGTGGGCGAGCAATCTCTGTGCGGCCCCGGCATTCCCGGCGCCCCAGCTGGCGCGCGCGGCCATCGCGAGCCGGCGCGCGGCGTCGGCCGGCTCCGGTGACAGCTCCGCGGCGCGCTGCAGCGCCCGCGCCGCCGTCGGCCCCGCGTCACGCTGCAGACATCCCTGCGCCGTTTGCTCCAGCAGCTCCGCGACGTGCTCGTCCGCCGTGTCCGCGGCGGCAGCCAGATGCCAGGCCCGTTCCCCGACGGCGCTGTCCGGCAAGCCCGCAGCCAGCGCCCGGTGCGCGGCCTGGCGCTCACCGAACGGCGCTCCGTCGTAGAGGGCCGCCCTGATCAGCGGATGCCGGAAATGTAGACGCGCCCCCGACGCCTCGAGCAGACCGGAACGCAGCGCTTCCTCCCAGGCCGACCCATCGACACCCCACCCGGCGCCCGCTCGCTGCACGAGGTGCCGGTCGCCGCGTTCCTCGGCTGCCGCCAGCAGCAACAACGCACGCGTTGCGGGCTTCAGTGTGTCGGCTCGCGCGCAGAACGCGCGCCGCAGCCGGGGCCCGACCGGGATCGCACCGGGCAGGACCTTTTCCTGGTTCAGGGTGGGTAGCTCGCGCAGTGCCAGCGGGTTGCCTGTCGCGATCTCGACCGTGCGGCGTCGCAGGCTCTCGTCGGCATCCGGTGTCACGGCGTCGACCAGACGCCGTGCGTCATCGTCGGCCAGGCCCGTGATCTGCATCGACGCCAGGCCCTCCCACGGGCCCGCGTCGGGATCCTCGTGCGCAGCGACCAGCAACGCCACCGGATCGGTCCCCACCCGCCGGGCGACGAAGCCCAGGCACTGAGCGGTCTCCTCGTCGACCCACTGCGCGTCGTCCACCACGACGAGTACCGGTCTCTCCCGGGCCAGGCCGGCGACCAGGGACAGCACGGCGGCGCCGATCAGGAAGCGGTTGGCCGGCTCCCCGCTCATCCCCAGCGCCGAGCGCAGGGCGGCGGCCTGCGGCGCCGGAACCGTCTCCAACCGGTCGCGCACCGGCCACAGCAGTTCGTGTAGCGCCGCGAAGGCGAGACTCGCCTCCATCCGGGTGCCCCTGCAGCGCAGCACCGTCGCCTCAGCGGCCGCGTCGACGGCGTAATCCAGCAGGGCGGACTTGCCGATTCCCGGCTCACCCCACAGGACCAGCCCGCACCCCGCGCCGTCGGCTGCCTGTGCCAGCAACCCGTCCAGGGCCGCGGTCTCGGTCCGCCGCCCGAACAGGTCCATGACTCCGAAAGTAGCCGCTCGGCGCCCCGACCGATTCACTGACCGATTCGCCGACACCGTGGTTGCCCGACACTGGGCACGGCGGCGCCACCACAGCCGGCTCGGCTCCGCGTGTCCACGTACGTCCGTGAAAGGACTTCATGCCCGACTCCCGCAGCGACCGACCCGACTTCTCCGGGTTGCGCGCGTTGTACGTCAACTGCACCCTCAACCGCTCACCGGCCCTCAGCCACACCCAGGGAGTGATCGACCGCAGCGCGGCGATCATGGCGGCGAACGGGGTGGCGGTGGACCAGTTTCGCGCCGTGGACTACGACATCGCCACCGGTGTCCGTCCGGACATGACCGAGCACGGGTGGGAGCGCGACGACTGGCCCGCCCTGCTGCCGCGGGTGCTGGCCGCCGACATCCTCGTCATCGGCGGGCCGATCTGGCTGGGAGACAACAGTTCTGTGACACGTAGGGTCATCGAGCGGCTCTACGGCTACTCCGGCGTCCTCAACGAGCACGGGCAGTATTCGTACTACGGACGGGTCGGTGGATGCCTGCTCACCGGCAACGAGGACGGCCTCAAACACTGTGCGATGAGCATCCTGTTCAGCCTCCAGCACATCGGGTACAACGTCCCGCCCCAGGCCGACGCGGGCTGGCTGGGCGAGGTCGGCCCCGGGCCGTCCTATCTCGACGAGGGGTCCGGCGGCCCGGAGAACGACTTCACCAACCGCAACATCGCGTTCATGACCTACAACCTGATGCATCTCGCGTCCATGCTCCGCGCCGCCGGCGGGATTCCGGCCTACGGCAATCAGCGCACCGCCTGGGATGCTGGTACGCACCCCGACCACGCGAATCCGGAGTATCGATGACCACGAACACGAGCTGGCCGACGCTGCGGGTGTCGGACTGGACCCCCACCCGCGACACCCTGCACATGTGGACGCAGATCGTGGGCAAGATCCGGATGAGACACGCCCCCTTGCTCAACCACTGGTGGCAGGCGACGCTCTACGTCAGTCCCCGCGGCTTGACGACGTCGACCATTCCGTACGGCAGCGGGGCCTTCGAGATGGAGTTCGATTTCCTCAGCCACCGACTCGAGGTTCGCAGCAGCGACGGGGGCGCCGAGAGTCTGCCGTTGCAGCCCATGGCGGTGGCAGAGTTCTACACGCGGCTGATGGAGCGCCTCGATGCACTCGGTATCGAGGCGCAGATCCGGGCGGTGCCCAACGAGGTCGACCCGGCGATTCCGTTCGCCGAGGATCATGAGCACGCCTCCTACGACGCCGAGGCAGTCACGCTGTTCTGGCGTCAGCTGCTCCAGGCCAACCGCACGATCGGCGAGTTCCGGTCGCACTTCGTCGGCAAGGTCAGCCCGGTGCACTTCTTCTGGGGTGCGATGGACCTGGCGTGCACCCGTTTCTCCGGGAACTCGGCGCCGCCGCACCCCGGGGGAGCGCCGAACTGCGCGGACTGGGTCATGGTCGAGGGCTACTCGCACGAGCTGTCCAGCTGCGGCTTCTGGCCCGGCGGCGGGGACGAAGGCGCCTTTTACTCCTACGCCTACCCGGCACCCGAGGGATTCGCCGACCAGCCCGCCGGCCCCGATGGAGCGTTCTACAGCGCCGAGTTCCAGCAGTTCCTGTTGCCCTACGAGGTCGCCCGCGCGGCTCCCGACCCGGACCGGGCGGTTGCCGAATTCCTGCACAGCACCTACTCGGCCGCCGCCGAGCTGGGTGGCTGGGACCGGGCGGCACTGGAGGACGACCCGATGCGGTTACCTGGCGCGCAGATCGGCTGACCCTGTCGGGCTCCGGCCCGAAGCCCTCGCCGACGGCGCGGCCGCCCTGGGGCTCACAAGGGTCACTGCGTACGGGCAAGCTGGTGACCATGGAGACCCCGCGGCTGCTGTTCGTCCACGCCCACCCCGACGACGAGACCCTCACGACCGGGGCGACGATCGCGCGCTACGTAGCCCTGGGCGCGCAGGTGCAGGTGATCACCTGCACCTTGGGTGAAGAGGGCGAGGTGATCGGGGAGCAGTGGGCGCAGCTCGCCGTCGACCACGCCGACCAACTCGGCGGCTTTCGCATCGCCGAATTGACCGCAGCACTGCGCGAACTCGGTGTGGACCGGCCCCGCTTCCTCGGCGGTGCCGGCCGGTGGCGCGACTCCGGGATGGCCGACACGCCGCCGCGCCGCGGGCGACGCTTCGTCGACGGCGACGTCGCCGAGCAGACCGCGGTCCTGGCCGCGGCCATCGACGACCTGCGTCCCCATGTCGTCGTCACCTACGACCCGCAGGGGGGTTACGGGCACCCCGACCACATCCACACCCACCGGGTGACGACGGCGGCGGTCGACGCCGCGCAGTGGGAGGTGCCGAAGTTCTACTGGACCGTCACGTCGGCCACGGCGATCGCCGCCGAGCTGGCGGCGCTGGCCGACGTGCCCGCCGGATGGACCCGGGTCAGCGGCGACGACATCTGGTTCGGGGTTCCCGACGACGCGATCGACGCCGCGCTCGACGTCACCGAGCACCTGTCCGCCAAGGTCGCCGCGCTGCGCGCGCACGCCACCCAGGTGCAGGTGTCGCCGGACGGTCGGGTGTGCGCGCTGTCCAACAACGTCGCGTTGCCTGTCGGACCGAGCGAGTTCTACACGCTGGCCGCCGGGACCGCCGGCGAGCGCGACGGACGCGGTTGGGAAACCGATCTGCTCGCCGGGCTGAGCCTGGGGTAACTTCGCGTCGAGGCGGGTAAGCTGCCCGCAACCGAACCCGCGCGGAAGGGAAACCACATGGACCCGGACCTGGATCCCAACCTGCAGCACTGGCAGGACCGGCTGGACAACTTCCAGTGGGTGGTCGGTTCGCTGGTGTCGCTGCTCGACAGCATCCCGACCTGACGGCCGCGGCCCCGCCGGCGTCGGATCGGCGTCGGCCGCTCCTGCTGGGCCTGCTCGCGGTCGACGGTGTGCTGTCGGCGCTGATGGCCGTCTTCTTCCTTCCTGTGCATCTGGGGTCGGTGTGGATCCCGATCAGTGCCCTGCTCAGCGGTCTACTCAACGCAGCGCTGGTGTGGGCGGCGCAGCAACTGCACGCCTCGCCGCGCTGGGCGGCGCTGCCGTTGTGGACCTGGCTGGCCACCGTCGGGGTCTTCACGCTGGGTGGCCCGGGTGACGACATCGTCTTCGGCGGACCCGGTGTCATGGAGTACGGGCTGCTGCTGCTCCTCGTAGTGGGTGCCCTTCCCGCCGCCTGGTTGCTGCTGCGACGCCCGCCGGTTGCCCGCTGACGGGGCCCGCACCGAAGCGGGGGACTCCTACTACTGTGACCCCTATGCCAGGCGCACCGGTTTCAAATAGTGAGACGCGCGGATGATCCACGACACCAGTGGGGTTACACAGGAGTGGCTCTGAACCCCCAGCACGGCGCGCAGCTGCCCATTCCCGCGGTCCCCCCGAAAGCCGAGGCGGCCAGTCCGGCCGCCATGCGGCGCGTCCTGCGGCGTGCCCGTGACGGCGTAGCGCTCAACATCGACGAAGCGGCCATCGCCATGGGCGCGCGCGGAGCCGACCTCGCCGACCTGTGCAACTCCGCGGCCCGCGTCCGCGACGCGGGGTTGGAGGCCGCCGGCCGGCGTGGGGCTACCGGCCGGCTGCCGGTCAGCTATTCGCGCAAGGTCTTCCTCCCCGTCAGCCATCTGTGCCGGGACACCTGTCACTACTGCACCTTCGTCACCGTCCCGGGCCGGCTGCGCGCGGCGGGCAAGGGCATGTACATGGAGCCCGACGAGATACTGGCGGTGGCGCGCCGGGGCGCCGAACTCGGTTGCAAGGAAGCGTTGTTCACCCTCGGCGACCGCCCGGAGGCCCGCTGGGACGAGGCCCGGCAGTGGCTCGACGAACGCGGTTACGACTCGACGCTGGACTACGTCCGCGCCATGGCGATCCGGGTGCTCGAGGAGACCGGGCTGCTGCCCCATCTGAACCCCGGAGTCATGAGCTGGTCGGAGCTCTCCCGTCTCAAGCCCGTCGCACCGTCGATGGGCATGATGCTGGAAACCACGTCGCGGCGACTGTTCGAGACCAAGGGCGAGGCGCACTACGGCAGCCCCGACAAGGATCCCGAGGTGCGGCTGCGCACCCTCGCCGACGCGGGCCGGCTCTCGATTCCGTTCACCACCGGCCTGTTGGTCGGTATCGGGGAGACGCGCGCCGAGCGGGCCGACACCATCCACGCGATCCGCCGGGTGCACCGCGAGTTCGGTCATGTGCAGGAAGTGATCGTGCAGAACTTCCGGGCCAAGGACCACACCGCGATGGCGTCGACGCCGGACGCCGACATCGACGAATTCCTGGCCACGTTGGCGGTGACGCGGCTCGTGATGGGCCCGAAGATGCGCATCCAGGCACCCCCCAACCTGGTGTCGCGCGCGGAGTGCCTGGCGCTGATCGGTGCGGGGGTCGACGACTGGGGTGGGGTGTCGCCGCTGACCCCCGACCACGTCAACCCCGAACGGCCCTGGCCGGCTCTGGACGAACTGGCCGCCGTCACCGCCGAGGCGGGTTACGACCTGGTCCAGCGGCTGACCGCCCAACCGCCCTATGTCACCGCCGGTGCGGCCTGGATCGATCCGCGGGTAGCGGGTCACGTCGCGGCGCTGGCCGACCCGCAGACCGGGTTCGCGCGCGACGTCAACCCGACCGGTCGCCCGTGGCAGGAACCCGACGAGGCAGCCGAATCGCTGGGCCGGGTCGACCTGAACGAGGAGATCGACTCCCAGGGGCGCCGGACGGAGACCCGCAGCGATCTGGGCAGCGCGTTCGGTGACTGGGACGCCATCCGGGAGAAGGTCAGCGAGCTGGCCGCCCGGGCGCCCGAACGCCTCGACACCGATGTGCTGGCCGCCCTGCGCTCCGCCGAACGCGACCCCGCCGGTTGCACCGACGACGAGTACCTGGCGTTGGCCACCGCCGACGGCCCGGCGCTCGATGCTGTTGCCGCGCTGGCTGATTCGTTGCGCCGCGACACCGTCGGCGACGATGTCACCTACGTCGTCAACCGCAACATCAACTTCACCAACATCTGCTACACCGGCTGCCGGTTCTGTGCGTTCGCCCAGCGGAAAGGGGATGCGGACGCCTTCTCGCTGTCGACCCAGGAGGTGGCCGACCGGGCCTGGCAGGCCCATGTCGCCGGTGCGACCGAGGTGTGCATGCAGGGCGGGATCGACCCCGATCTGCCGGTGACGGGCTACGCCGACCTGGTGCGTGCCGTCAAGGCCAGGGTGCCGTCGATGCACGTGCACGCGTTCTCGCCGATGGAGATCGTCAACGGGGTGACCAAGAGCGGCTCGAGCATTCGAGAGTGGTTGACCGCGTTGCGGGAAGCCGGGCTGGACACCATTCCGGGCACCGCCGCCGAGATCCTCGACGACGAGGTGCGCTGGGTGCTGACCAAGGGCAAGCTGCCCACCTCCGAGTGGATCGACGTGATCACCACCGCGCACGAGGTGGGGCTGCGCTCCAGCTCGACGATGATGTACGGACACGTCGACACGCCCCGGCACTGGGTGGGGCACCTGCGGGTGCTGACCGGCATCCAGGACCGCACCGGCGGGTTCACCGAGTTCGTGCCGCTGCCGTTCGTGCACCAGTCCTCCCCGCTGTACCTGGCCGGCGGCGCCCGGCCCGGTCCGACGCACCGCGACAACCGGGCGGTGCACGCGTTGGCGCGGATCATGTTGCACGGCAGGATCTCCAATATCCAGACCAGTTGGGTGAAGCTCGGTGTGGAGCGCACGCAGGTCATGTTGCGCGGTGGTGCCAACGATCTGGGCGGGACGTTGATGGAGGAGACGATCTCGCGGATGGCCGGCTCGGAGTTCGGCTCCTACAAGAGCATCGAGGAACTGTCGGCGATCGCGGCGGGCATCGGCCGCCCCGCCCGGCAGCGCACGACGACCTACGCACCCCTGGCCGCCTGAGCTTTCTCCGCGAGGGCCCGCGTCTGCACGGCGACGCGCCGCGAATCGTGGCATTCTGCGCACGCTCGCGCCGCGCGACTGCGCACAGAGAGCATGCCCGGGGTGGTATGACTTTGGGGTGAAGCTGCGACGGGTGTACTCCGGTGACCGGCTGGAGCTGCAGTCGCTGCAATCCGACGGGTCGTGGGCCTCGGGCGCCGATGCCGGTGTGTTCGGTGGCGCGGTGTTCGACCCCGCCTGGGAGCTGGAAAGGGCCCGCGGTCACCACGACGCGGCCGGCCATGTGCTGCCGTTCCAGCCGACGTCCTTCCGCGATTTCATGCTCTACGAACAGCACGCGGTCGACGCCGCACGCGGGTTGGTGCGCCGCTTCCATCCCGGCCAGTCCCGGGCCGCCGAGGGAATCGAGCGGCTGACCGGGAAACCGTTCCCGTTGTTCAAGCCCAAGGCGCTGTTCTACCGGCAACCGATCTACTACATGTCCAACCATCTGAGTTTCGTCCCCAGCGGAACCACCGTCGCCGTCCCCTCGTACTCGACCGCTCTGGATTACGAACTGGAGCTCGGATTCGTCTTGCGGGCACCGCTTTTCAATGCCGCACCGGCCGAGGCGCTGGATGCGATCGGCGCGTTCGTCGTCGTCAACGACTTCAGCGCCCGCGACGTGCAGCGTGCGGAGATGGCGACCGGGTTGGGGCCGCAGAAAGCCAAGCACTTCGCGTCGTCGATGTCGGTGCAGGCCGTCACCGCAGACGAGATCCTGCCGCGCATCGACGACCTGACCGGATTCGTCGCGATCAACGGCGACGCCGTCAGCGCCGTGTCCAGTCGCGGGATGAGGTGGAGCCTCGGTGAACTGCTCGCACACGCGTCGCGCGACGAACACCTGTATGCCGGTGAGCTGTTCGCCACCGGCACCTTGCCGGGCGGCAGCGGGATGGAGACCGGACACTGGTTGCGGCCCGGGGATCAGCTGACGCTGGCCATCGACCAGATCGGGGAAATCAGCCACCCGATCTCGAGTAGGTGAGGAGACACCATGACGACTGTCGCCGGCCTACCCGCGCACGCGCTGTTGGTACACGCCATCGTGGTGCTGGCGCCGCTGACCGCGTTGCTCGGCATTCTGTGTGCCGTGTGGCCCGCCGCGCGGCGCCGATTCGTCTGGCTCGTCGTCTCGTTCGCCGCCGTTAACCTCGTGCTCACGCCGTTGACGACGTCGGCTGGGGAGTGGTTGTACAACAGCTTTCCCACCCACAGCGCGATCTTGGAGACGCACGAAGAACGTGGCGAAACCATGATCTACTTCTCGATCGCGCTGCTCGTCATGGCGCTGGCGGTCGCGTTCCTGCATGTGCGCACCGTCAGGTCCGATGCCACCCCGAAGCTGACCGCTGTCGTGGTCACGGTGGTCGCTGTCGTGATCGGGGTTGCGACGACGGTGCAGGTGGTGCGGATCGGTCATGCGGGCACCGAGGCGAAGTGGGGCGTGATCTCGGAGTGATGCCGTGACGCCACCGCGACGACGGGTGCCGTCGCGGTGGCGTCACGCTGCGTGCCTCAGGCCTGCTTGACGGCCTCGATCTCCAGGGTGATCGTGACCTTGTCGCCGACGACCGCGCCGCCCGTCTCGAGCGGCATGTCGATGTCGATGCCGAAATCTTTGCGGTTCAAGACCACTGACGCCTCGAAGCCGGCGACCTCGCCGTGGCCCATGCCGGGGTTGACGCCGTTGAACTCGAGATCCAGGGAGATCGGCTTGGTCACCCCCTTGAGGGTGAAGTCACCGTCGAGGACGTAGTGGTCGCCGCTCTGCCGCAGCCCGGTCGAAGTGAACGTCGCCACCGGGTGGTTTCCGACGTCGAAGAAGTCCGCGGACTTGATGTGCTCGTCGCGCTGGTCGTTGCGCGTGTTGACGGAATCGACGGCGACCTCGGCGCGCACGGAGGCGGCACCGTCGGCGTCGACCGTAATGGTGCCGCTGAACGTTTCGAACTCGCCGCGGACCTTGCTCACCATGAGGTGGCGTACGGAGAAGCCGACGGCGGAATGCACTGGGTCGATGGTCCAGGTGCCGGTGGACAGTGCTGCGGTGGCGGTGGTCATGGGTGCCTCTTTCTCGGGGTGGAGCCGGCTGGGCCGGCGGGGTACATCCGAGTTAAACGGACCATGGTCCGAATGCATTCCCGCCGTGCGCACAGTGCGATGTCGGCGGTGGCGACAGCGCGCCGAATGCCACATCGGACCGGCGTGTCCTGTGCAGACCCGCGGGCTCGCGGAACAGGGGGTCAGGCGATCAGGGTGCGGGTGGTCTGGGTGCCGCCATCCACACCGGAGACGGTCGGCCACACGTCGGCCATCAGCCGCACCGCCCCGGCGAGTTCGTCCTCCGGCTTCGCGAACGGGATGCGCAGCCACCCGTCGGCGCCGCCTTCGACGGTGAACACCGGCCCGGGTGCGACCTTGAGGCCGTGCCGCTCGAGCTCGACCGCCAGCCGCGTCGCGCTGCCGTGCGGCAGCCGGACCCACATGCTCAATCCGCCCTGCGGGATCCGGAACCGCCAGTCGGGCAGGTCGCGGCGCAGCGCGGCGGCCAGGAAGTCGCGCCGGCTGCGCAGCTCGGCGCGACGCTGCGCGACGATGCCGTCGGTGCCGAGGAGTTCGGTGACGACCAGCTGATCGAGCAGCGACGTGCCCAGGTCGGCGCGCACCCGGGCGGCAACGAGCCGATCGACCAGAGCCCGCGGCGCTCTGATCCATCCCACCCGCAGTCCACCCCAGAAGACCTTGGACGCGCTGCCTATCGTGACCGTCGACGGCTCGAACGACGCGAAGGGCGCGGGCATCGGTTCGCCGGCGAACGACAGTGGCTGCAGGGTTTCGTCGACGATCGCCGTGGTGCGGGAGTGACGCAGCGCGGCGGCGTAGCGGGCGCGGTCGGCCTCACTCATGAGGAACCCGGTCGGGTTCTGGAAGTCCGGGATCAGGTACGCGAGCTTCGGTGAGGACTGTCGCAGCGTGGCCTCGACGCCGTCGAGATCCCACCCGGCGTCGCCCAGCGGGTCGGCCAGTGGCGAGCTCACCAGCCGGGCGCCGCCCAAGCGGAGTGCGTCGATCGCATTCGCGTAGACCGGAGATTCGACCATCACCCGGTCGCCGGGCCGGGTCAGCGCCCGGGCGACGGTGGCGACGGCGGCCAGGGCGCCGGTCGTGATGACGATCTGCTCGGGCTCGGTCGGCAGCCCGCGGGCGGCGAAGGACTCGGCCACCCGCGACTGCAATTCGGGCAGTCCCGAGGGCAGGTAGCCGTCCTCGGCCAGATACGACGGAAGCGCGGCCAGCGCCCGCTCGACGCCGCTCATCGTCCCGGGGGTGGCGGCGCCCGCGGCAATGCTGAGATCCACCGAGTCGCCGCTCGGTGGCATGCCGAGCGGGTGGCGAACACGGTCGTGGACCTTGCGGCGGTCCACGGGAACGGCGGCGAAGGTGCCCGACCCCTGCCGCGCCACGGCGAAGCCGGCTGCCGCGAGTTCGGCGTAGGCCCGGGTGACAGTCGTCCGCGACACCGCCAGTGCCGCGGTGACGGTGCGTTCACTGGGCAACCGCGCGCCGATCGGGATACGCCCGTCGCCGATCAGTTCCTGGAGCGCCTCGCAGAGCCCGCGGTAGGCCGGAGCGCGGTCGAACTCGCCCACCAATCGGGCGAGACGGTCCGGGCTGATCGTGGGAGACATGAAGCCAGTATTGCGCAATTGGCTATGTATCAAAAGGCCAATCATGAGCAATCTGAACCCATGGCAATAACCAATAGCAAGCCACAGCTGGCCAATCTCGGTCCGCTGGCACAGCTCACCGCCGGACGACTGCCCGAACGGATCCTTCGGCTCGTCATCGGCCTCTGGCTGTACGGGCTGTCCATCGCGTTGATGATCGAGGGGGCCGTCGGGGCCGCGCCCTGGGACGTCTTCCACGTCGGCGTGGCGCGACACCTGCCACTGACGCTCGGGGTGATCATCATCCTGACCGCCGGCGTGGTGCTCGCGGCGTGGATCCCGCTGCGCCAAAAACCCGGACTGGGCACCGTCCTCAACACCGTGCTGCTGGGGCCCTTCGCCGACCTCAACCTGGTGCTGCTTCCGACGCCGGACGCGGTGGTCGCCCGCTACGGCTACGCCATCGCCGGCGTGGTGGTGTGCGCGCTGGCCACCGCCCTCTATGTCGGCGCGCAACTCGGACCGGGCCCCCGCGACGGCCTGATGACCGGTCTCGCGCGGCGCACCGGGTGGCCACTTCGCCGGGTGCGCACCGGCATCGAGGTCTCGGTGCTGGCGACGGGATTCGTGCTGGGCGGCACCGTCGGTCTCGGCACCGTCGTGTTCGCCTTCGCCGTCGGCCCGCTCACGCAGTTCTTCCTGCGCTACCTGACCGTGCCTGTCGTGGCTGCCGCCGAAGCTACAGGCGCGCCGCCAGCACGGTGCCCTGCTCGATCGCCCGCTTCGCATCGAGCTCCAGTGCTTCGGCGGCGCCGCCGATGATGTGGGCGCACAAACCGGTTCGGCGCAACGCCGCGTCGAGATCGCGCACCGGGTCCTGCCCCGCGCAGATCACCACGTTGTCGACCTCGAGCAGGCGTGGGTCGCGGCGATCGGAGCCGAAGCTGATGTGCAACCCGGAGTCGTCGATGCGCTCGTAGTTGACCCCGCACAGCTGCTCGACGCCCTTGGCGCGCAACGACGCCCGATGTACCCAGCCCGTGGTCTTGCCCAACCGGCGGCCCTGCGGGCCGGCGCTGCGCTGCAACAGGTACACCTCGCGATCCGCGGCGGTGGGCAGCGGAGTCGTCACCGCACCACGGGCCTGCCAGGGGTCGACGGCGCCCCACTCGGCCATCCACTCCCGGCGATCCAGCGTGGGGGAGTGCGCGGTGGTCAGGAATTCGCTGACGTCGAATCCGATTCCGCCGGCGCCGATCACGGCCACGGTCCGGCCGACGGGTGTGCCGGTGAGCGCCTCGGCATAGGACACCACCATCGGATGGTCGATTCCGACGATGGCGGGGATGCGCGGCGTCACCCCGGTGGCGAGCACGACGTCGTCGTATCCCGCCAGGTCCGCGGCCGTCGCGCGGACCCCCAACCGGACATCGACGCCGTGCTTGTCGAGCATGCGGGTGAAGTAGCGGATGGTCTCGGCGAACTCCTCCTTGCCGGGAATCCTTCGGGCGAGGTCGAATTGGCCCCCGATGTGAGGATGCGCCTCGAACAGCGTCACCAGGTGCCCGCGCTGCGCGGCGGTCACCGAGGCGGCCAGACCCGCGGGACCCGCCCCGACGACGGCGACGCGTCGGGCGCTGCGGGTGGGTTGCAGCGTCAGCGTGGTCTCGTGACCGGCTCGCGGGTTGACCAGGCACGACACCGTTTTGTGGACGAACACGTGGTCCAGGCAGGCCTGGTTGCACGCGATGCAGGTGTTGATCTCGTCGGCAGCGTCGGCGCTCACCTTGCGCACCCAAGCGGGGTCTGCGAGCAGCGGCCGGGCCATCGAGATCAGGCTGACGTCGGTGTCGGTGAGGATCTGCTCGGCCGCCTCGGGCATGTTGATGCGATTGGAGGCGATGACCGGGACGGCGACATGCTGGGCCAGGGCGTGCGTGATGCCCGCGAACGCGCTGTTGGGCACCGACGTCACGATGGTCGGGACCCGCGCTTCGTGCCAGCCGATTCCGGTGTTGATCAGCGTCGCCCCGGCTTCCTCGACTTCCTGTGCCAGCGCGACGATCTCGTCCCAGCTCTGGCCATCGGGGACGAAGTCGGCCATCGACAACCGGTAGCAGATGATGAAGTCGGCTCCGACGGCCGCGCGGGTGCGGCGCACGATCTCGACCGGCAGTCGTCGGCGTTTCTCGGCGCTCCCACCCCACGCGTCGGTGCGCCTGTTCGTCCGTGGCGCCAGGAACTGGTTGAGCAGATAACCCTCGCTGCCCATGATCTCGACGCCGTCGTAACCGGCCTCGCGGGCCAGCGCCGCCGCGCGGACGAAGTCGTCGATCGTGGCCTCGATCCCGCGCCCGGACAGCCGCCGCGGCCGAAACGGTGTGGTGGGCGCCTTGATCGACGAGGCGCTCGCCGACAAGGGATGGAACGCATAGCGTCCCGCGTGCAGGATCTGCAACAGGATCTTGGTCTCGGCCCCGGCCGCATGCACGGCTGCGGTGACACGCCGGTGCTGGCGCGCATCGGCGCTCGAGGTCATCTGGGCGGCGAACGGCAGCAGCCAGCCCGTCCGGTTCGGGGCATACCCGCCGGTGATGATCAGTCCCACGCCCCCACGCGCCCGCTCGGCGAAATACTCGGCCAGCCGGCCGATGTCACGGGAGCGATCCTCCAACCCGGTGTGCATGGATCCCATCACCACGCGGTTGCGCAGCGTGGTGAAGCCGAGATCCAGCGGGGAGAGCAGACGCGGATAGGGCTGGGTCATGCTCGGTTGTCCTCCAGTGCGGTCGTCACCTCGTCGAGCCACCCCACCGCGCTCTCTTCAGCCCGGATGCCGCCGCGGAGCACGAGGTACTGGTGCAGTTCGGCACCGGTCAGCGAATTCGGTTCGGGGAACTGTTGTTGCTGGAACCCCCGGTAGGTGTCCAACAGCTCGGCGCGTTCGCGACGGAGGGTTGCCACCTGCATGCGCAGTGCGTCGACGTTGCCGTAGGCCGCGCCGCGGACCTTGACGGCCAGATCGCGGATGCGGTGATCGGCCACCGAGCCGCCTCGGCCCACCAGCGGAGCCGCGATCCACCGCGCGAGCTCGGCGCGGCCTTCGTCCGCAACGGTGTAGACCTTCTTGTCCGGGCGGCCGTGTTGAGTCACCGCGGTGGCGTGCACCCAGCCGTCGTTCTCCATCGTTCGCAGCGTGCGATAGATCTGCTGATGGGTGGCCGTCCAGAAGAAGCCGATCGATCGGTCGAAGCGCCGCGCCAGCTCGTACCCCGACCCGGACTGCTCGCTCAGCGACACCAGGATTGCGTGCGGTAACGCCACCCGCGCAGCGTAGGCGTCAACGGAAGCGCTATGCAACTAGTTGCACTGCACGCGAATGCATAGCGGCGTGGGTACTAGGCGCGGGGTATGTGCGACGTCTAGTATCTGTAACCACGCGCAACCCTTACTGAGGGTTGCGCGTGCAGTTAGGGCACACTGAGACACCCGTCCAACAACCGGCATGGATACTTGCTCCAGACTGGTTGGGGAGACCAGCGAAGCCCCTGCCCGGACAGCAGCCCACTGGACAGGTATTTCGAGAGGACTTGAGGAGACGTTCCGTGACGTACACGATTGCCGAGCCCTGCGTCGACGTCAAAGACAAGGCGTGCATCGAGGAATGCCCCGTCGACTGCATCTACGAGGGTGCTCGGATGCTGTACATCCACCCGGATGAGTGCGTGGACTGCGGCGCCTGCGAGCCGGTGTGCCCGGTGGAGGCCATCTACTACGAAGACGATGTGCCGGATCAGTGGAGCGGCTACACGCAGATCAACGCGGACTTCTTCGCCGAGCTCGGTTCACCCGGAGGCGCGTCCAAAGTCGGTCAGACCGACAACGACCCGCAGGTGGTCAAGGACATGCCTCCGCAGGGTGAGGACTGAGCGTCCGGCCCCGTCGTCCGAGGTGACCCGGCGTTCACTGAGGTCGGCGTCGCTGCCGGTCTTCCCGTGGGACACCCTGGCCGAGGTGACCGCGGCCGCCCGCGCATACCCTGACGGCATCGTCGACCTGTCGGTGGGCACCCCTGTCGACGAGGTGGCCGCGGTCATTCGGGAGGCCCTGGCCGCGGCCAGTTCGTCGCCCGGTTACCCCACCACCGCAGGCACGCAGGCCCTGCGCGAGGCCATGGTCGCTGCGCTGCACCGCCGGTACGGCATCACCGGATTGACCCCGGCCGCCGTGCTCCCGGTCATCGGCACCAAAGAGCTGATCGCGTGGCTGCCCACGCTGCTGGACCTCGGCCCCGCCGACACCGTGGTGGTGCCCGAGCTGGCCTACCCGACCTACGAGGTGGGGGCCCTGCTGGCCCACGCCCGAGCGGTCCGGGCCGATTCGTTGACCCAGCTCGGCCCCAGCGTTCCGGCGCTGGTGTTCCTCAATTCGCCGAGCAACCCCACCGGCCGGGTGCTCGGCGTCGACCACCTGCGCAAAGTGGTCGGGTGGGCCCGGGAGCGAGGCGTCCTCGTCGCGTCCGACGAGTGTTACCTCGGGCTCGGGTGGGACGACTCGCGGCCCGTGTCGATCCTGCACCCCGAGGTCTGCGGAGGGGACCACACCGGGCTGCTGGCCATCCATTCGCTGTCCAAGACGTCGTCGCTGGCGGGGTACCGTGCCGGCTTCGTCGCCGGCGACCCCGACGTCGTGGCCGAGTTGCTGGCCGTGCGCAAACACGCCGGGATGATGGTCCCCACCCCGATCCAGGCCGCGATGGTTGCTGCCCTCGACGACGACGAGCACGAACATCAGCAGCGCCTCCGCTACGAACGCCGCCGGGACATGCTGCTCCCGGCGTTGCGTTCGGCCGGATTCACCGTCGACCACTCCGAGGCCGGGCTGTACCTGTGGGCCACCCGCGGGGAGCCGTGCCGCGAGACGCTGGCATGGCTCGCCGACCGGGGCATTCTGGTGGCGCCCGGCGAGTTCTACGGACCGCAGGGCGCCCGGCACGTGCGGGTGGCGCTGACCGCGACCGACGAGCGGATCGCTGCCGCGGCGCAGCGCCTCGCAGATCCGGCGCGCTGAAACACCCAGAGCGTCGCACAACGCGCCCGATTCGCACCATCATGGGTAGATGGACGATCAGCTTGTGGCGGAGGTCGAACATCTCGTCCGGCGCTGGCTCGACGACGCCGCGGACCGGCCGGTGGCCCCTGCCGCGCGTCGACTGGCCGACGTGCTGCGCGACCCCTCCGGACTCCCGTTCACGGTGGGGTTCGTCGACCGGGTCATCCGCCCGGACGACCACCGCGTCGCAGCGGCCAACCTCCGTGAACTGGCCCAGGGCGCGCCGGGGTTCCTGCCCTGGCACCTGCGCCTGCTGATCAAACTCGGTGCGGTGGCGTCGCTCGTCGCGCCCGGTGTCGTCATCCCCATCGCGCAGCGGGCGCTGCGCGAGATGGTCGGCCATCTGCTGGTCGATGCCACCGACGCTCGGCTGGGCCGATCCATCGCCCGGATCCGCGAACGCGGCGTCCGACTCAACATCAACCTGCTGGGCGAGGCGGTGCTCGGCCGCCGGGAGGCGGAGCGCCGACTCACCGGCACCGAGAAGCTCCTCGCGCGACCCGACGTCGACTACGTGTCGATCAAGGTCTCGGCGACCGTTCCGCCGCATTCGCCGTGGGCATTCGACGAGGCGGTGGATCACATCGAGGCCAGCCTGCTGCCGCTGTTCACGCAGGCGGCCACCTCATCGACGCGCAAGTTCATCAACCTGGACATGGAGGAGTACCGCGATCTCGAGCTCACGCTCGCCGTGTTCACCCGGCTGCTGGACCGGCCCGAGCTGCTCGACCTGGAAGCCGGCATCGTGCTCCAGGCCTACCTGCCCGATGCGTTGGCGGCGATGATCCGGCTGCAGGACTGGGCTCGGGCCCGCCGGGCGCGGGGCGGCGCCGCCATCAAGGTCCGCCTGGTCAAGGGGGCCAACCTGCCGATGGAGCACGTCGAGGCGTCGCTGCACGGCTGGCCCCTGGCCACCTGGGACACCAAGCAGGACACCGACACCCACTACAAGCGGGTCCTGAACTACGCGTTGCACGCTGACCGCACCGAGAACGTGCGGATCGGCGTCGCCGGTCACAACCTGTTCGACATCGCCTACGCGTGGACGCTGGCCGGGCGCCGCGGGGTCCGCGACGGCGTCGAGTTCGAGATGTTGCTGGGCATGGCCGAGGCGCAGGCCGAGGCGGTACGCGGGACGGTCGGCGGTCTGCTGCTCTACGTGCCCGTGGTTCATCCGCGGGACTTCGACGTCGCGATCTCCTACCTGGTACGAAGGCTCGAGGAAGGCGCCAGCCAGGACAACTTCATGTCGGCCGTCTTCGAATTACACAGCGACGACGCACTTTTCCAGCGTGAGAAGGACAGGTTCGTGGCGTCGCTGGCAGCACTGGACGACCCCGCCGCGCTGAACGACGTACCACCGCCGAAGCGCCGCCAGGACCGGCGCAGCGACGACCCGTCGGCGGCGTCGCGCGAGCCGTTCTGCAATGTTGCCGACACCGATCCCTCGCTGCCCGGAAACCGGGACTGGGGGCGGACGATCACCGAGCGCATTCCGGACTCGCGCGCCGGGGTGGCACTGGTGGACGAGCACACCATCGCCGACGCGGACGCACTCGACTCGGTGATCGCCGACGGGGTCCGTGCGGGGGCGAACTGGTCGGCGCTCACCGGGGCCGAGCGCGCTGTCGTCCTCCGCCGCGCGGCCGCGAGCCTCGAGGCCAGCCGGCCGGCACTGCTCGAGGTGATGGCCGCCGAGAGCGGTAAGACCCTCGACCAGGGCGACCCCGAGGTCTCCGAAGCCGTCGACTTCGCGAATTTCTATGCGGGCCTTGCCGAGACACTCGACGGCGTCGACGGCGCGACAGCGGTGCCGGTGGGGCTCACCGTCGTGACGCCTCCGTGGAACTTCCCGGTTGCCATCCCCGCGGGTGGCACGCTGGCCGCGCTCGCGGCGGGCAGCCCGGTGATCATCAAACCCGCCACCCAGGCGCGCCGGTGCGGCTCGGTGATGGTGCAGGCCCTGTGGGACGCCGGCGTTCCGCGCGACGTGCTGCAACTGGTGCACGTCGACGAGAGCGACCTCGGCACCCAGCTGGTGTCCGACCCGCGGGTCGCCCGGCTGATCCTCACCGGCGCGTTCGACACCGCCGCGCTGTTCCGCAGCTTCCGGCCGGAGCTGTGCCTGCTCGCCGAGACCAGTGGCAAGAACGCCATCGTGATCACCCCGCACGCGGACATCGATCTGGCGGTCAAAGATCTGGTGTACTCGGCATTCGGGCATGCCGGTCAGAAGTGCTCGGCGGCGTCGCTGGGCATCCTCGTCGGATCTGTCGCGCGGTCGGCGCGGTTCCGCGACCAGCTCGTGGACGCCGTGACGTCACTGAAGGTCGGGTATCCGGCTGACCCGACCGTGCAGATGGGGCCGATCATCGAACCGGCCCAGGGCAAGCTGCTGCGCGCGCTCACCGAGCTGGCGCCGGGGGAGCAGTGGCTGGTCGAACCGCGCCGACTCGACGACACCGGTCGGCTTTGGTCGCCCGGCGTGAAAACCGGAGTCCGTCGCGGCTCGGAATACCACCTCACCGAATACTTCGGTCCGGTACTCGGTCTCATCGACGCCGCAGACCTCGACGACGCGATCGCCATCCAGAACCAGGTCGACTACGGCCTGACGGCGGGTCTGCACACGCTCGATCGCGGCGAGATCGAACACTGGCTCGACCGCGTCGAAGCGGGAAACGCCTACGTGAACCGATCGATCGTCGGTGCCATCGTGCGGCGCCAGCCGTTCGGCGGGTGGAAGAAGTCCTCGGTCGGTCCAGGCGCGAAGGCGGGCGGCCCGAATTATCTCTTCGGGCTCAGTGATTGGCGCAGCGCAGCCGCGACGAAGCGTGGGCAGCTGCGTCGCGAACTTCGTGAATTCCTCGATCACGCAGGGCGTCTCGGTCTCGATGGCGCCGATCGAGATTTCCTGGCGAGGTCGTTGCACTCCGATGCGCTGGCCTGGTCGGAGGAATTCGGGGTGGCCCGTGACGTCTCGGGTTTGACCGCCGAGCGCAACGTCTTCAGGTATCGGCCGGTGCCGGTGTCGGTCCGCGCCGAGGACGGCCGTCTCGCGGCTCTGCTGCGGGTCGTCGGCGCGGGTCTTCTCGCCGGCTCCGACGTGACCGTCTCGACGCCGGTGCCGCTCGACGGCGCTGTCGTCGAATGGCTCCGGTCGTGCGGGGTCACCTACCGCGTCGACGACGCCGACGCGTGGCGTGCGGTACTGCGCACCGACCCGCCCGCCCGGGTGCGTCTGCTCGGCGGTAGCCGGGCGGAGTTCGCCGAGGCCAGCGACGGTAGGCCCGAGGTCGCGCTCTACGCCCACCCGGTGCTCGAGGCCGGCCGGGTGGAGTTGCTGACGTTCCTGCGCGAGCAGGCCGTGTCGATCACCGCCCACCGGTTCGGCTCGCCGACCGCCCTCACAGAAGGCCTCTTCCCCTAGCCCATTTGAGCGTTGAGACTGCGCTCAGCGCGGCGTCCACTCGCACAAGTCCGCGCTGGATGCAGTCTGAACGAGGCTTGTGGTTACTCGCGGCTACGTCGGGAGAACCTGCCCTCGGTGACCGCGTCCCACTTCAGATAAACCTGATCGACCTGCGGACTGCCCTGCGCCCTGATCCATTCACACGTCGTCACATACGTCGACGGGTTGGTCACGATGATCGTGTGCAGGCCGGAGTCCTTGTGCGCCAGCGCCTCCAGCTCCTCGGGTGGGGTGGAGGGGTCCGCGGCGCGCAGCGCATCACGGGGGTCGGGCAGCGCGCCGCGGGGCGCGTCGAAGGCGGCCAGGTCGCCGTCGTCGTCCTCGGTGCGGCGGGTGTTCAACAGCAGGTTCAACAGGATCGCGGTGATCGCGCCCGCCGAGATACCCGAGTGGAAGATGGTCTGGAACCAGTCGGGGAACTGGTGATAGAGGTCCAGCGCCACGTTGACCGGTGCGTCGGCCAGCGCCCGGTCGGTGTAGTACAGCTTGGCCTCGGTCAGCATCGCGACGCCCACCGAGATCGCCACCACCAGGATGTTGGTGTTGTTGAACGCCACCTTCGTCAGCGTGCGCACACCGCTGGCGGCGACCATCCCGAACAACGCCACCCCGGCCCCGCCCAGCACCGGCAGCGGGATTCCCTCCACCACCGCGGCCATCTTGGGCAGCAGTCCCAGCAGAACCAGGATGATGCCGGCGACGGTCGCGACGTGACGCGTCTTGACCCCGGTGATCGCGACCAACCCGACATTCTGCGCGAACGCGGTGTAGGGGAAGGTGTTGAACACCCCGCCGACGACGGTGCCCAGGCCGTCGGCGCGCAGTCCGTCGGCCAGCCGGCGGGGGGTGATCTTCTCGTCGACGATCTCGCCGACGGCGACGATGTCGCCGGTCGTCTCCGTCATGATCACGATCGCGACGATGAGCAACGCGATGACGGAGCTGATCTCGAACGTCGGCAGGCCGAACTGGAACGGTGTGACGATGCCGACCCAGCCGTAGTCGCCCATGTGGCTCCAGTCGGTCATCCCGAACGGCACTGCGACGACGGTGCCGATGAGCAGGCCGAGCAGAATGGACACCCGCCGCACGCTCTCCGGTGCGAACCGTTCGATCGCGATGATCACCACCAGCGTGAAGAACCCCATTCCGATCGCCGCGGGCGAGCCGAAATCGGCCCCGTTGCCGGTGCCGCCGCCGAACCAGCCGGCCGCCACCCGCATCAGCGACACCCCGATGATCAGGATGATGGTGCCGGTCACCAGCGGCGGGAAGAACCTGATGAGCCTGCCGAACACCGGCGCCAACAGCATCATAAACAACCCGCAGGCGATCACCGAGCCGTAGATCGCGGTGACACCATGGTTGAGACCGATGGTGATCATCGGGCCGACGGCGGCGAACGTCACGCCCTGCATCAGCGGCAGGCGCACCCCGAACCGCCAGAACCCGACGGCCTGGATGATGGTCGCGATTCCGGCGACGAACAGGTCGGCCATGATGAGGTGCACGATGTCGGACTGCTCGAGCTGGCCGGCGCCGACCATGGCGCCGCCGACGATCAGCGGCACCGCCACCGCCCCGGCGTACATGGCGAGTACGTGCTGGACACCGAGCGGCAGCAGTCGTCTCAGCGGGGGGATCTCGTCGACCGGGCGTGGTCGTGGGCTGCCCTCGCTGAAGATCTTGGTGAACGTCGCCATGTCTCCCCACCTGTCAGACGGCGCGCGGCAGCGCGACCGGTGGACCCATCCTGGAAGGAGGGCGTTTCCGTCGCTTTGTGCCGGTGTGACCGTTGAATTACGCGGGGTAGGCCGCCACCGGCATGATCACGGTGCCGCGGCAGAGCCCTTCGAGGATCTCGGTGCGCCAGGTGCCGTACATGGTGCCGTCGGGAGCCGGTGCATAGAACACCAGCGAGCGCGCGGCGGCGTACTCGGAGGGCACGTCGGACCCGCGGAAACACTCCCACTGCCAGGTGTAGTTGAACACCCACTGCTTGCCGTCCCAGGTGTAGCGGCTGGGCTGCGGGATGGTCGGATTGGTCGGCGCGGGACCGTCGCCGGCCACCGCCACACACGTGCTGGTGCAACTCGTGCTGAACGTGTACTGCGCGCTGAAGTCGGGCTCGGGTTGGCGGGCGGCGACGCTGGTGCCGATCTTCTCCGAGGCGTAGGTGACCACGGTGTAGCGACCGCTCCACAGCGGGGCCGCCTGGGCCGGACCTGCGGTGACCCCACCGGCCGCGGCGACGAGCGCCACGCAGGCAAGAGCGGTCCGGAGGGCGGGCATGGGTACCTCACGTCGAGTCAAGAGATGTCCACCTCAACCTAATTGCCCCGATCATCGAGACCGTCACCCGACACGACCGGTTGGGCCACGGTTGCGTCACGGGTTGGTCTCGGTCCCGGGTGGGCCAATGACGTTCCCCGGGAACAGGCTTCGGCGCCGACCGTCAGGCGCCGGCCAGGAGCATCAGCGTCCACGCGGCGATCGACTGCGCGTCGGTGATCACGCCGTCGCGCATCATCTGCTCCACCTCACTGCGGGCGAACCATGCGCTGCGCATGTCCTGCTCCTCATGCTCGCGATCATGCGGGCCCTCGGTGATGCCCGTGGCCAGGAAGACACGGCCGCGCTGGCTGCTCATGCCCGGGGCCACATCGAGCAGCCCGAGCTCGGTCAGCGACTCGGCCCGCAGTCCCGTTTCCTCACGCAGCTCCCGGGCCGCGAGCTCGGTGGGTTCGAGATCCGCGCGGTCCGGCGCCGTGCCCTGCGGGAACTCCCAGCGTCGTAGGCCCAGCGGATAGCGGAACTGCTCGACCAGATGGAAGCGTTCGCCGTCAGAGTCGGACAAGCGGGGGATGACCAGCGCGTACGTCGGCTTGTCGACCACCGCGTAGATCCCGGGGCTGCCGTCGGGTCTGCGGATGTCGTCCTCGCGGATCGTCAGCCAGCTGTTCCGATACACCTCACGTGACCCGACGGCTCGGATGGAATCCACCGCCCCAGTATGCGGGGAGTAGCCTCAGTTGCCGTGCTGCTGGACTCCCTGAACCCCGCGGCCGTCGCCGCCGGCGCCGACGTCGGCGACGCCGTGCGCATCGACGGCGTGACCCTGAGCCGCAGCGATCTGGTCGGGGCGGCGACGTCGGTGGCCGAGCGGGTGGCCGGCGCGCGTCAGGTCGCCGTGCTGGCCCGGCCCACCGCGGCCACCGTGCTGGCGATCACGGGCTGCCTGATCGCCGGGGTGCCCGTCGTGCCCGTGCCTGCCGACGTCGGGGCCGCCGAACGCCGCCACATCCTCACCGATTCGGGCGCGCAGGCGTGGCTGGGGGACAAGCCCGACGACCTGGGCGGCATCGGTCACATCCCGGTGCGGCTGCACGCGCGGTCGTGGCACCGTTACGCCGAACCGTCGCTGGACGCGACCGCGCTGATCATCTACACCTCGGGGACCACCGGGCTGCCGAAGGGCGTGCTGGTGAGCAGGCGCGCGATCGCCGCCGACATCGACATGCTGGCCGAGGCCTGGCAGTGGACGCCGGCGGACACCCTGGTGCACGGTCTGCCGCTGTACCACGTGCACGGTCTGGTCCTCGGACTGCTCGGGTCGCTGCGCATCGGCAACCGCTTCGTGCACACCGGCAAACCCGCGCCGGAGGCGTACGCGCAGGCGGTCGGTGAGTACGGCGGGTCGTTGCTGTTCGGGGTGCCCACCGTGTGGTCGCGCATCGTCGAGGACGGCTCAGCCGCGCGGGCGCTGGCGCCGGCGCGGCTGCTGGTCTCGGGCAGCGCGGCGTTGCCGGTGCCGGTCTTCGACGGGCTGGCGGCGCTGAGCGGGCATCGGCCGGTCGAACGCTACGGCAGCACGGAATCGTTGATCACGCTCAGCACCCGGGTGGACGGGGAGCGCCGGCCCGGCTCGGTGGGGCTGCCGCTCAACGGCGTTCGCACCCGGCTGCGCTCGGAGGACGGCGCCGAGGTGGCACACGACGGGGAGTCGATCGGCCGGCTGTACGTGTCGAGCCCGACGCTGTTCGACGGTTATCTCAACCGTCCCGACGCCACGGCCGAGGTGCTGTCCGACGACGGGTGGTACCACACCGGTGACGTCGCGACCATCGATGGTGACGGGATGCACCGCATCGTCGGGCGCGAATCGGTCGACCTGATCAAGAGCGGCGGTTTCCGGATCGGGGCCGGCGAGATCGAGACCGTGCTGCTCGGCCATGAGGGGGTGCGCGAGGCCGCCGTGATCGGGGCGCCGGACGACGATCTCGGTCAGCGCATCGTCGCGTTCGTCGTCGGTGACGCCGAGCCCGAGGCACTGATCGAGTTCGTCGCCCGCGAATTGTCGGTGCACAAGCGGCCCCGGGTGGTGCGCATCGTCGACAGCCTGCCCCGAAACGCGATGGGCAAGGTCCTGAAGAAGGAACTGACGCAGTGGCTCTGATGACTCCGCGAGCGCGCGTGTCTGTACGCGACACGCCGCGCATTCCTGGCATTTTGCGCGCGCTCGCGGCCGTCGGCGGCGCCCTGTGTGTCGCGTTGACGGTCGGAGCGACCGGAGCCGCGCCGTCCCACGCCACTCCGGAGTCGCCGCAGCAACCCCCGGGGCAGCCGTCGCTGGAGCCGCAGCAGCCCCCGCCGGCGCAGCCGGTGCCGACGCCGCCCGCGCCGCCGGAGCCCCCGCCGTCTGAGTCGCTGGTGCTGACGCCTCCGGTCGCCCCCCTGGCCCCACCGCCCGGGCCCCCGGTTGCAGCAGATCCGTTGAGCATCGGTGACGCCGCTGTCGACACCACCGGCGGTTGGCTGCCCGACGGTGTCACGCTCTCCCCGTTCGACGTGTCCAATCCGATTCTGTCGCAACTGGATCCGGCGCTGCTGCGCGCGGTCCAGGACGCCGCTCGCGCGGCTCAAACCCAGGGCGTCGACATCAGGGTCAACTCGGGTTGGCGCTCGAAAGGTTTCCAGCAGAGGCTGTTCGACAACGCCGTGCGCAACTACGGCAGTGTCGCCGCGGCGGCCGAACTGGTCGCCGGTCCTGACGTGTCCAAGCACGTCACCGGCCAGGCGGTGGACATCGCACCGGTCGAAGCCGATATGTGGTTGATCGCCAACGGCAGACAGTTCGGGTTGTGCCAGATCTATGCCAACGAGATCTGGCATTTCGAGCTCGCCACCGACCAGTACGGCAACTGCCCGCCGCTGCTCCCCAACGCCGCGGGCTAGCGGCGCTCGTCGCGCAGCGGCCGCCCTCTGCTCCGGTACAGCGCGGCGTCGGCTTCGGCGTACAACTCGGTGACGCGCGCGTCCGATGAGCTCCGCGTCGCGACCCCGACGCTGACCTCGGGGGTATGGCGTTCGATCGCGTCCAGGAATTCTTGGACGCGATCCCCGGTGATGCAGGCGGCGAACTCGTCTCCTCCGAGCCGGGCCAGCACCGCGTCCCTGGGCAGGGCGTGCTTCCAGTGGTCGGCGTAGTCGGTGATGCGACGGTCTCCGGCCAGATGCCCGTAGGTGTCGTTGAGAGCCTTGAGCCCGTCGATGTCGAGGGCGACGACGGTGACCGCCACCGGATCGGACTGAAATCGCTTCAGCAGCGACGTCGTTCCGACTTCCCAGCCTGCCCGGTTGAGCAGTCCGGTGAGCGGGTCGGTGCAGGCGGCGGCGAACATCGCCCGAATCAGCACGCCGAACGACTCGGCCGCTCCGACGATGGCCACGGCGATGATGAGGAAGGTGATCACGCCGACGTGCGGGGCGGGCGCGACACCCACGGCGATCAGGCAGGCCAGCGTGAGGGCAGCGATCATCGTCCACGCCTGCCCAGGTGGATGGAACGCCCGCAGGTACATCGCCAGGAACATCGGCGCGATCAGGCACATGTATTCGGCGGTGAGCGTGACGTGAAATGCCATCACGATGGGAGTGGCCGCGATGGCGCAGACGATGGCCGGGGCCACCCGGTCCGGCCGGAACGCGAGCCATACGAGCGCCATCACGCCGAGCGCGATGGCGACGATCCCGCCGGCCGGATTTGCGAAACGCAGATCGGTGCGCACCGGGAACAACGTGAACACCACGCCGTACAGGTAGAGAAATGTCGTTGCGCCCAGATAGATCCGCAACAATCGTGCGCGCTGCCTACCCAGGCCGCCGCTGTCGGCGCCGGCGAGGGAGGTGGGGCGATACACGTTGCTCAATCTGCCTGGGCCGGCGCGAACCGTCAACAGACGTGCCGTCGCGCCGCCCGCAGGAAATCAGTTGGCGTGCAGGGCCTCGTTGAGCGTGATGCCGGTGCCGTCTCGCTTGACGACCTCGACGGCACCGGTCACCGAATTGCGCCGGAACAACAGGTTGTTCGCTCCCGACAGCTCGCGGGCCTTGACGGTCTGACCGTCGCCGGTCTGCACCTTGGTTCCGGCGGTGACGTACAGCCCGGCCTCGATCACGCAGTCGTCCCCGAGCGAGATGCCCAACCCGGCGTTGGCGCCCAGCAGACAGCGTTGGCCCACCGAGATCACCTCGGTGCCGCCACCGGACAGGGTGCCCATGATCGACGCGCCGCCGCCGACGTCGGATCCGTCGCCGACGACGACGCCGGCCGAGATGCGGCCCTCGACCATCGAGTTGCCCAGCGTGCCGGCGTTGTAGTTGACGAACCCCTCGTGCATCACGGTGGTGCCCGACGCGAGGTGCGCGCCCAGGCGCACCCGGTCGGCGTCGGCGATGCGAACCCCGGACGGCAGCACGTAGTCGACCATGCGGGGGAACTTGTCCACACCGTAGACGGTGACCGGGCCGCGACGGCGCAACCGCGCGCGCACGCTCTCGAAGCCGTCGACGGCGCACGGGCCGCGGTTGGTCCACACCACGTTGGTCAGCACGCCGAAGAATCCGTCGGCGTTCAGCCCGTGCGGAGGCACCAGGCGATGCGACAGCAGATGCAGGCGGAGGTACGCGTCGTAGGCGTCGACGGCCTTGTCGTCGAGTGACTCGATCACCGTGCGCACCGCGACGACCTCGACGCCGCGGTCGTCGTCGGTGCCGACCAGTTCGGCGAGCTCGTCGGGTACTTCGGCCACCGACAGCCGCACCGTGCCCGACGGGCCGTCGTCGCTGAGTTCGGGAGCCGGGAACCAGGTGTCCAGGACGGATCCGTCCGCCGCGAGCGTCGCCAGCCCAATCCCAGATGCACCAGATGCAGAAGTCACGGTGCTTCAGGTTACCGGTGCGCCTAGCATCGCTTCACACCGTCCGCGAGCAGGTAGGAGGCCCATCACGACCGTCGACGTGACGCTGCGCCAGCTGCGGTATTTCGCCGTCCTCGGCGAGGAGCTGAACTATCGGCGGGCGGCGGAGAAACTGTTCATCACCCAACCCGCGCTGTCGACAGCGATCAAACAACTCGAGCAGCAGTTCGGCGTCGTGCTGTTCCGGCGCAACACCCGCGAGGTCGGGCTGACCGATCTCGGCGCGGCGTGGCTGCCCCAGGTGCGGCAGGCCCTGTCCGGTGTCGACGCGGTGGTGGACAACCTGGTCATGCTGTCGGGGACCCGCCGCGGTGTGCTGCGGGTCGGCTACCTCATCGGTACGGGCGCCGACCTGTTGTTCCGGCTGGTCCGCCACTTCGAGGCCGCCTATCCGTTCGTCAGGGTGGAACCCATCGAGTTCGACTTCGCCGATCCGACCGCGGGTCTCGCCGACGGCACCACCGAGGTTGCCATCATTCGGCCGCCCGTGGACCTGCCCGAGCACCGCATGCTCGTCCTGGATTCCGAGTCGTGGGTGGCGTGCCTGCCGCGCGATCACCGACTGGCGCAGCGATCCGAGGTGGCCATCACCGAGCTGCTCGACGACCCGATCGTGTGCGCGCCCCTGACCGCGGGGAGCTGGCGAGACTACTGGCTGGCCATGGACGTGCGCGGTAACCGGCCGCCGAACATCGCAGCGGTCGCGGCGACATACGAGGCGGAGACGACGGCCATCGCGCGCGGTCTGGGGATCAGCTTCACCACGTCCTCGGTGGCCCGGTTCTACGACCGGCCCGGGATCGTCTACGTGCCGATCGCCGACCGTCCGCCCAGCCACACCGCGCTCGCGTGGCATCCGGCGGTGCTCAGTCCGCAGGCCGAGGCCCTGGTCCGCCATGTCCAAACGCAGTGGAATTTCGGGGAGACCGGCGACCGGGAGCCACCGGACGGCGACTTATAACGTGCGTTTATCACCACATCAAATGATCGAACTTCCGATGTCGGGCGGATGACTGTTCTCTGTCTTCAGGTATCCGATCCCACGCATTGACCTGGAGTGCCCATGACTGACGCAGTGGCAGCAACCACTCATTCACAACCGCCGAAGGACGGGAAGAACGCCGAAGACGCCAAGCTCGCCGAGCTGGGCTACACCCAGAAGCTGGACCGCTCGGTCGGCACATTGGCCTCGTTCGCCATCGGCTTCGCCACCATCAGCGCCACCACCGCGGTGTTCACCGGTTTCGGCGCCGGCTACTTCACCGCGGGCGGCCCGTTCGTCTGGACCCTGCTGCTGGCCGGTGCGGTGTTCGCGCTGTGGGCGTTCATCGCCGCCGACCTGACCGCCAAGCTCCCGCTGGCCGGTTACTCCTACCAGTGGGTCAGCCGGATCAACGGCCCCAATCTGGCCTGGTTCACCGGTGTGATCGCGCTGATGGGCTGGGTGTGCGGCATGACGGGTGTCGGGTTCATCCTGTCCGGCTACCTCGGTGGACTGTTCGGCTGGAGCATGAGCCAGAGCGCTCAGATCCTGGTCGCGATCGCCGTCGTGTTCGTGTGCGTGCTCATCAACATCTACGGTGTGCGGTTTGCCACGATGGTCAACAACATCGGCGTCAGCCTGGAGTTGGTGATCACCGTCGGAGCCACCGCGCTGGTCGCGATCATCGCGTTCTCGGCGCCGGAGAACCACCAGCCGCTGTCGGTGCTGTTCACCGGTGGCGAGGCCGGCGACAAAGACTCCTACCTACTGGCCTGGCTGGCGGCCGCACTCGGTCCGTTCTTCGGCCTCATCGGGGTGGAGTCCGGCGCCGACGTGGCCGAGGAGACCAAGAACGCCCGCTTCGTCGTCCCGAAGACGATGTTCTGCGCGCTGGTCGCCTCGATCGTCATCGAGCTGCTGATGTACATGGTCTTCGTGCTCGCCATCCGCGACATCGACGCCGTCGAGGCGAACTCAGCGGCTCCGATCGAGGAGATCATCACCCAACAGGCCGGCCCGGTGGTCACCAAAGTCATTGTCGCCGTGGCCCTGACAAACATCCTGGCGTGCCTACTGGCCAACATCCTGGTTGCCACCCGGTTGACCTACTCGATGGCCCGCGACAACATGCTGCCGTTCTCCCATGTCTGGCGCCATGTTTCGGCGAAGAGCAAGGCCCCCACCTATGCCGTCCTGGGGCTCGGCTGCCTGTCCACGGTGCTGCTGCTGTCGGCCTTGGTCAACGAGAAAGCGTTCAACTACATCATCGGGATCGCCTCGCTGCTGTTCTTCTCCGTCTACATCCTGCAGACCATCGGCCTGCTGGTGGGCTACCGCAAAGGCACCATCCCGCAGGGTGAGCCAGGCACCTTCGATCTCGGCCGGTTTCGACTGCCGCTGTACGTGACGGCGCTGGTGGTCTTCATCGGTGTCGCGATCGCGCTGCTGTTCCTCCCGCAGTTCACCTCCAACAAGTGGGTCTTCCTCGGCATCGTCGTGGTCGCAGCCATCTGGTGGATGACCGGGCTACGGTCCCGGCTCCGTCAGGGTGAGGCCGGCGCCCACTTCGCCAAGACCCACGGCATCTGACCAAAGCAAAGGAAAAACTCGTCATGACTTCTGTTTCCGACCTCGCCGCCTCAAACACCGGCTCCTCCAACCTCGTCGCCGTGGAGCCCGGCGCCATCCGGGAAGACACCCCGCCCGGTTCGGTGATCCAGTACAGCGACTACGAACTCGACAGCTCGAGCCCGTTCGCCGGCGGGGTCGCCTGGATCGAAGGGGAGTACCTGCCCGCCTCCGAGGCGAAGATCTCGATCTTCGACACCGGTTTCGGGCATTCGGATCTCACCTACACCGTCGCCCATGTGTGGCACGGCAACATCTTCCGGCTCGACGACCACCTCGACCGGCTGCTCGACGGTGCAGCCAAGCTGCGCCTGGACGCCGGCTTCTCCAAGGCCGAACTGGCCGACATCACGAAACGCTGTGTGGCGCTGTCACAGCTGCGGGAGTCGTTCGTCAACCTGACCGTCACCCGGGGCTACGGCAAGCGCCGGGGTGAGAAAGACCTCTCCAAGCTGACCCACCAGGTCTACATCTACGCGATTCCCTACCTGTGGGCGTTTCCCCCCTACGAGCAGATCTTCGGCACCAGCGCCGTGGTGCCGCGCCACGTGCGGCGGGCGGGGCGCAACACCGTCGACCCGACGATCAAGAACTACCAGTGGGGCGACCTGACCGCGGCCAGCTTCGAAGCCAAGGACCGGGGGGCGCGCACCGCGATCCTGCTGGACTCCGACAGCTGCGTCGCCGAAGGCCCCGGCTTCAACGTCGTCATCGTCAAGGACGGCAAGCTGGCCTCACCGTCGCGCAACGCGCTGCCCGGCATCACCCGCAAGACGGTCTTCGAGATCGCCGACTCGATGGGTGTCGAGGCGACCCTGCGCGACGTCACCAGCCACGAGCTCTACGAGGCCGACGAGATCATGGCGGTCACCACCGCAGGCGGGGTCACCCCCATCAACACGCTCGACGGTGAGGCCATCGGTGCGGGTGAGCCCGGGCCGCTGACGGTGGCGATCCGAGACCGGTTCTGGGCGCTGATGGACGAGCCTTCCGCGCTCATCGAGGCCATCGACTACGAGGGCTGACGAGGTCGCCGGCGGGGCCGAGCTTGACCTGCCCCGTCGGTGACCCGGACCCAGCGACGCGGCGACCCGCTACCGTGGTCTGTTGTGCTCGACTTACACGGTGACCCGGTCGCGCTGACGGCGGCGTTGGTGGACATCCCCAGCGAATCCCGGCACGAGAAGCGCATCGCCGACGAGATCGAGGCCGCGCTGCGCGCCCAGACCACCGGCTTCGAAATCGTCCGCAACGGCGACGCGGTGCTCGCGCGCACCGACTTCGGCAGGCCGTCGCGGGTGCTGCTGGCCGGCCACATCGACACCGTGCCCGCCGCCGACAATCTGCCCAGCCGGCTGGCGGACGGGGTGCTGCACGGCTGCGGTACCTCCGACATGAAATCCGGCGACGCCGTCTTCCTGCACCTGGCCGCCACCGTCACCGACGCCGCCCACGACATCACGCTGGTGATGTACGACTGCGAGGAGATCGAGGCCACGGCCAACGGTTTGGGTCGTATCGAACGCGAGCTGCCGCAGTGGCTGGACGCCGACGTCGCGATCCTCGGCGAGCCCTCCGGTGGCTTCATCGAGGCCGGCTGCCAGGGCACGCTGCGCGTGATCGTGTCAGCGGCGGGAACCCGGGCGCACTCCGCCCGATCCTGGCTGGGCGACAACGCGATTCACAAACTTGCTCCCGTGCTCGCGCGGCTCAACACCTATCAGGCCCGCGAAGTCGACATCGACGGTTGCGTCTACCGCGAGGGGCTGTCGGCGGTCCGCGTGGATGGCGGTGTCGCGGGGAACGTGGTGCCCGACGCGGCGTCGGTGACGGTGAATTTCCGCTTCGCTCCCGATCGCACTGTCGAGGCGGCCTACGACCACGTCCGCGATGTCCTCGACGGACTCGACGTCGACATCGAGCTCACCGACTCGGCCGCCGGTGCCCTACCGGGACTGACGAAACCCGCCGCGGCCGCACTGGTCAACGCTGCGGGAGGGCAGGTGCGGGCCAAGTACGGCTGGACCGATGTGTCCCGCTTCGCGGCGCTGGGCGTCCCGGCCGTCAACTACGGCCCCGGCGACCCCAACCTGGCCCACCGGGCCGACGAGCGGGTCGATGCCGCCCAGATCGGCGCCGTGACCGAGACCCTGCGCCGCTATTTAACCGGTTGACGAAGCCGATAGCGTGACAACCATGCTGGGAGCAGAAGACATCTCCGGGTAGTTCCCCGGAGCTCGCAACCAATCGCCCGTCCCGGGCCAATTTCGCGCCCTCGTCTCGGAGTCTTCCCGCATGTCTTCTCTCACCCTGTCCGACGTCTCGCTGCGCTGGGACGACGGCACCCCGTTGTTCACCGAGCTGTCGTTCACGCCCGGCCCGGGACGCACCGGCCTGGTCGCCCGCAACGGCGCCGGCAAAAGCGCGCTGCTGCGGCTCATCGCCGGTGAACTCACGCCGTCGAGCGGTTCGATCGTCGTCGACGGCACCGTGGGCTATCTACCCCAGACGCTGCCGATGCTCGACGACCGCAGCGTGGCCGAGTTGCTCGGTGTGGCAACGGTGATCGATGCCCTCGAGGCGTTGGCCGGCGGCGATGCCGGCGAGTGGGTGTTCACCGCCATCGGTGAGGACTGGGACGTCGAGGAGCGGGCTCGCGCACAACTCGACCGGCTCGGCCTGGCC
Source organism: Mycolicibacterium poriferae (assembly GCF_010728325.1). The sequence continues at coordinate 4,812,766 of NZ_AP022570.1, read as the reverse complement.
GGGGTGAGCCTGGACCGATCGCTGCGCTCCCTGTCCGGGGGTGAGGTGGTCAGCCTCGGACTGGCGCGAGAGTTGCTGCGCCGCCCCGACATCCTGCTGCTCGACGAACCCACCAACAACCTCGATACCGCTGCCCGCGAGCGACTCGACGCGGCGCTCGACGACTACACCGGGCTGCTGGTGGTCGTCAGCCACGACCGCGCCCTGCTCGATCGCATGGATCGCATCGCCGAGCTGCGCGACGGCCGGATCACCACCTACGGCGGGAACTTCAGTTGTTATCTGGCCACCGTCGACGAGGCTCAGCGGGCCGCCACCGACGCGGTACGCAACGCCGAGCAGCAACTCAAACGCGAGAAGCGGCAGCGGCAGCAGGCCCGCGAGCGGGCCGACCGCAAGGCCGGCAACGCCAAGCGCACACTCTCCGACGCCGGCCTGCCGAAGATCGTGGCCGGGGCGATGAAACGCCGCGCCCAAGAGACCGCCGGCCGCGGTGACGGAGTGCACGCCCGGCGGATCGACGACGCTCGGAACCAACTCGACGATGCCGAGCGGGCGTTGCGCGACGACGACATCCTGGTGCTGGACCTGCCGGACACCACCGTGCCCGGCGGGCGAACACTGGTGCACGCCAGTGATGTACGGGTCTCGCGTGGCGGACGCGCCGTGCTCGACGGCGTGGAACTGACGGTGCGGGGGCCGGAGCGGATCGCGCTGACCGGCCCCAACGGGGCCGGCAAGACCACGCTGCTGCGCGTCCTGACGGGGGAGATCGAACCGGAGGACGGCCGCGTCCACGTCGCTGCCGGTCGGGTGGCGTACCTGTCGCAGCGGCTGGACCTGCTCGACGACGACCGCTCGGTCGCCGAGAACCTGGCCGCGGCGGCACCGAGCCTGCCGTTGACGCGGCGGCGACATCTGCTGGCGCAGTTCCTGTTTCGCGGCGACACTGTCGACACGGCCACCGGGTCACTGTCGGGTGGGGAGCGGCTGCGTGCCACGCTGGCCTGCGTACTGTTCGCCGAGCCGGCCCCGCAGCTGCTGCTGCTCGACGAGCCGACCAACAACCTCGACCTGGCCGGCGTGGCGCAGCTCGAGTCGGCGCTGGCCGCCTACCGGGGAGCCTTCATCGTCGTCAGTCACGACGCGGTGTTCCTCGACCGGATCGGTGTCGAGCGGCGGGTGCGGCTCGACGGGGGTCGGCTAAGGGAACCAAGCGACGACCAGGACGACGGGGATACCCGGGACTACGAGGACGACCAGGCCGACCAGGACGACCAGGACGACCAGGCCGACGGGACGCGCTAGGTCGAGGGCCGGGTCTCGCCGGTGCCGGAACCCGGGGACTCGACCGGCGCGGTCCCGGTGCCCGGCTCCGTCCCCGCTGCCGCGCCGTCGGCGGGTTCGGCGTCGTCGGCCCCAGTTCGTCCGCTGTCCTCAGACGTCTCTGCCGCTGTGTTCTGGGAGATCTGCTGAACACCCTGCATCACTTGCTGGGGGAGCTGCTGCAGCGGCTGCCCGAGCGTCGCCAGCGGCGCGCCGAGCTGCTGCCCCATCTGCCCGAGCTGTCCCAGTTGACCAACCACCTGGCCGACCGCGTCGGTGCCCGACGCGGCAGCCCCGGCAGCCCCGGAGGCCCCACCGGGCGCGCCGCCGGCGTTCGCTGCCGCGGCCCCGCCGGATCTACCGGCCCCGGCCGGTCCACCGTCGGCGATCGCGTCGGCGGCGGCCTTGATGGCGGCGGCGCCGCGCTGGTCACCGTGTTCGTACGCCACGGCCGCCTGCTGCAGGAGTTCCGAGATCCGGGCACCGCTGTCCTGGGTGGCCGTCATGGTGCCCGAGCGGCTACCGAGTGCGGCGTGGAGTGCCGTCTGCACCGCATAGGCGATGGTGCCGTGTGAGGTCGCGACGGCGGCCGACCCCGGGGCCGCCGCATTCAGCGACCCCAACCCGGTTGCCACG